>JASFOS010000009.1:0-28980 GCA_050116415.1 Thioalkalispiraceae bacterium | reverse complement strand
CGGGTCCCAGCGGTAAATATCCGGGCGGAAATGCACACCGTTATTCGCCCCCACCCAGCTGGTCATGTACACCAGGTAAACCGGGACCGTGCCGGGCACGGCAACACGCTGGTGTTCACCCTTGTCGATGGCGGCGCGGATCCGCGCCTCGTTCCAGCCATCTTGCCCCGCGAGCAAAAAAGCGCCCAGTTGCACGGGATCGGCCACGCGGATACAGCCCGAACTGTAAGCTCGACTGTCGTTGTCAAACAGGTAGCGATCAGGCGTATCGTGTAGATAAACATTATGGTTGTTACTGAACAGGAACTTGATGCGCCCGAGGGGATTACTGTCCCCCGGATCCTGGCGCAGGATGTAGGGAAAATGGTTTTCATCCACCTGTGACCAGTCGATCGAGGCCGGATCGACTTCGCTTGCCTCGCGGTGATTGGTCAATACCCGGATCCCTTTTGCCTGCAGGTAACGTGGATCACGAAGCTGCCTGGGCACCAGGTCTTCGAAGATGATGGTTTGTGGCACGGTCCAGTAGGGGTTAAACACCACGGTATGAAATTGACCTTTCACGATAGGCGTGGGCCGTTTCGGGGTACCGATGATCACGCTCATGGTAAACTGGATAACATCGTGTTTCACCGCAGCCAGTTGGAAACCGGCGGTATTGACGATCACGTAACGCTGTCCCAATTGACGCGGTAACCAGCGCCAACGTTCCATGTTAAGCGTGATTTGTTCAATGCGTTGAGCCAGCGGCACATTCATCGCGGCGCGCGTTTTGGGCCCCACGACACCATCCATTTTCAACCCGTAACGTACCTGGAAACGCTCGACCGCAAACTTGATGGCCTGGTCAAAATAATGAGGATGATGTACCGGGCCCAATTCCAGGTCACCTTCCGCCATCAAGCGCTGACGTAACACGCCTACCTGGGGATGCCGGCTATCCAGTTTTAAGCTTGGCCCGTCTGGTAAAACCGACCAGCCGCCTTGCTGTTCAATATCGCGGTAGCGTTGCAAGGCAGCGCGCAAGCGACGGTAACCGGGATGTTGCGGACCCAGCTTGTGTAACGCGGCCTGGAAATCATCGGCCTTGAGCAGCTGATGTAACCGGGCAACCGGGTCGACCTGGGCAGGACTGATATCAAGATAATACTCGCCCAACTGTGGCTGGCGGTAACCGTTTTGAACATGCTGCAGATAACGAAACAGGGCATCGGTCAGAAACAGTTCCAGCTCTACCTGTTCTGCCGGTTCACGTGAACGCCACAAGCCAGCGATCGCCTCGGGGTGGTACTTTTCTACTTTTAAACCTTCCTGGCCCGCGTCCAGCAGCACTTGCCGAAGCCCCACTGCATGGGGTGTCGGGCCAAGGTAATCCAGCCAGACAGGGAAATATTCATTGGATTGATAGAAGGCCTGCAAACTCGACCAATCCAGTTGCGGATTACGTGGCCCGGTCGAAGCGGCCAAGATTACATGCAAGCGGTTACGAAGCTCAAGATCCCGCATGGCCTGTTCATTCGCCCATAGCGGCCCTGTTAACAACAGCAGGAGAAAACAGCAATAGCGATAGACAGGTGTTGGCAACCGTATAAACAATGGTCCGCTTCTCAAGTTCTTCGTTTATAAAATATGGCAGTCATAGCCTAACAGATCCCCAATTTTCAACCTAGCTGTGTGAGGATGATCCTTTCCAGATGCTATACCAACAGGTTGCCGGGCAGGTAACGTTCCAGCTCATGCAGGAAATATTCTCGGTCAACATAATGAATGGCCTGCCACCCGGCCGCTTTTGCCCGAATCACATTATCGGCATTATCATCAATAAATAACAACGCGGCTGGCGGCAAGTCCAGGGTAGCGGCAACATCATTAAAGAGGCTGATGTCACGCTTGCCCTTGCCAAGATAATAACTGTTAAAGATGTGATCAAATACGCGGCTGAAGTGCTGTTTGTCATCCAGCCTGTCCAGCCAGTCGGTCTGGTCACTGAGGAGGCCAGTGATATAACCCTGCTCCCGTAAGCGTTGCACCAGTTCAAGCATCCACGGGCGAAGCATAAAACCGTCAAGTATACGCCGCGTCAGTAGCGCATCCTCCCCCTTCAAACCGGTTCGCTGTCGCAGCAAGCGCCAGAAATCAGCCGCGGTGCCGCGACCCAGCACAAAACCCGAGTCGTACACAGCCTGCATGGCACGATGTGGCATCGCCTCAGAATCCAGGCCCTGCTCGTGCGCCAGGGCGACAAGCCCGTCGTGAAAGCCTTCCTCAGCCAGGACACCGCCAAAATCAAACAACACCGCCTTGATGGGTGGCTTACGCGTGCTGTCTTTATCCATAACCGGTTACAGCTGTTTTGCCGCCAGGCTTGGTTCCTTGTCGGTACGTGTTTCCAGTTTCAGGTAACTGACCAGGCGAACCGTTCCCTGTTCATGCAGGGCCGCGTGGATCTTTTCAACCACTGCCAGGATTTCGGATAAATTGCCTTCAATGTTTGTCCCCGAGGCATGGGGCACAACAATAAAATCATGCTGTTCGAGTAACTCGACAACGGTGCTGATTTCGTTCCTGACAGAAACCCCGCTGCCAATCGGGATAACCTGTAACTCCGCGGTCGCTTTCATGGCAATTCTCCCCCTGATAAGCTTACGCAAAAAGTGTATCACACTTGTCGCTTGATACCGGTGCAGCTGTTTCCCCACGCAACGATGGTATTAAATACCGTTTGTTTTACTGCCTTCCCATGTTGCGATAAATTCGCAGCTTGTCAGACCAGCTTGCAAAGCCGTTTACCACGGCGGGCAACCGCTCGTGAATCCCGATAACCAGCGCCCCCCCTGGTTTTAAACGCTGCTGCAGGTTTGCCAGGATTTTTTGCTGCAAGGTTTCTTCGTAATAGGTAAACACCAGGTTGCGGCACAGGATCACATCGAACTTTTCCCCGGGCATCACTTTCCGTATGTCCTGCTGGGCAAACTGGACATCCTGCCGGTACTCAGCTTTAAGACAAAACTGATCGGCGCAGCGGGTAAAACCTTTTTCTTGCCACTCAGCGGGCAGGTTTTTTATCGTGCCATGGTCGTAACAAGCCTGTTCATAACGGGTTTTTAACTCGGCCTTGGCCTCTGTGGCCAGGATGTGTAAGCGTAATGCCGGGAACTGCGCCTGTAACCTTATTTGCCATAGCAGGTTAATGCTATAGGGTTCCTCCCCCGAGCCACAACCAATACTCCAGACAGCCAGTCGCTGATGGCCCTGGGCAATGGCCTGGCGCGCCAGTGTTGGCAATACCTCCTGAGAAAGAAACTCGAACATCATCTTGTCGCGGTAAAAACGGGTGACTGTCACCTGGCATATCTGATCCAGCACCGACCACTCCTGCGGGTGCGTTTCCAGGTAATCATGGTAAGCGGCCAGTCCCGCCAAGCCGAGGTCCTTTACGCGTCGAGCCAGGCGTTTGCAGACCTGTCCATAGACGCGACGAAAACCAGGCCAACGCATCTGCAACTGTGGCAAGGCCCACTGTAAAAACCTGACACAGGGTTCATCTTTCATTCAAGCCACCCTGCCCCATTTATATGTACTTATTCCCAAGATAGACATTTTGGCGTAGTCTTATTCATGTAGCAGTATAACCATATGCCGGAGAAATAATATGGAATACCAGGCCTATTCCCGCGCTAATTTTCATAAACTCCCGCAGTTAAAAAAGCTCACTGCCCAGCAGTTGTATGATATCGAAGTCGTAAGCCGGGTACTTCCCTTCAAAGCCAATAATTTCATTGTCGAACACCTGATCGACTGGGATGCTGCCCCTGACGATCCTATCTTCAAGCTCACCTTTCCGCAACGTGGCATGCTGTTACCCGAACACTATGCACAAATATCATCGCTGTTACGCGAGAATACCGACGAGTCGGTGATCCAGTCAGCCGTGGAGAAAATTCGCCTGCAACTCAACCCCCACCCGGCCAAGCAAATGGAACATAATATTCCCTATGTTAATGATGAAGCGTTGCCGGGGATGCAGCACAAGTATCAACAGACCGTGCTGTTTTTTCCCAGCCAAGGGCAAACCTGTCATGCTTATTGCACCTTTTGCTTTCGTTGGCCGCAGTTTATCGGTATGTCAACGTTACGTTTTGCCAGCAAGGAAGTAGAGCTGTTAATCGAGTATGTACGTCAACACCCGGAGATCACCGATATCCTGTTTACAGGTGGCGATCCGATGATTATGTCAGCCAGGCATTTGGCAGAATATATTGAGCCTTTACTGGCTGCCGAACTGCCAAACCTGCGCCGTATTCGTATTGGCACCAAATCACTCAGCTATTGGCCTTTTCGTTTTCTCACTGATAATGATGCCAGCGAAATTCTCGAACTTTTCAAAAAGGTCAGTGATGCAGGGCTGCACCTGGCCATCTTGGCGCACTTCAATCACCCACGCGAGTTGTCATCTTCTTATGTACAGGAGGCCATTCAACGGGTACGTGCGACCGGTGCCGAGATACGCACCCAGTCGCCTTTGCTACGACATATCAACGATGATGCTGAAATCTGGCGTGAGTTATGGAATATCCAGGTCGACCAGGGGTGTATTCCTTATTATATGTTTGTTGCGCGTGATACCGGGGCGCAACATTATTTTAGTGTACCACTGGCACGTGCCTGGGAGATTTTTCATGATGCCTATCAAAACGTCAGTGGTTTATGTCGTACCGTACGTGGCCCCAGCATGTCAACCAACCCGGGTAAAGTACAGCTGCTGGGGATTAACGTAATCAACGGACAAAAAGTCTTTGCACTACGATTCCTGCAGGGGCGCGATCCGGACTGGGTTAATCGCACTTTTTTTGCCGTCTATGATGACAAGGCCACCTGGCTGAACGAATTACAACCGGCGTTTGGTGAAAAACAGTTTTTCTTTGAGCCACGGCTCAATGACTACTATCGTGAAAACCTGCAAACACCGACAATTTATAACTATGAATAACAAAACAGCGCCTGGTAACAACTCGTTACCCCACCATGGAGAGAAGAAAATTCGCTTATCTATCTCATCCTGTAACTAAACTTCAAGATAAGCCTTCGCGAGGTGGCTGTTTTTCAGTGGTGTTACTCATACCCATGCCCTGAATAATGACACCACAATCGGGACAACAATTATTCTGAATACGATTTTCTCGTACAACAAAACTGTAACGATCGATCAACAGGCTGCCACACTGGTAACAATACGTATTTTCTCCGCCCTCTCCCGGTATATTGCCTTCATAGACATAGCGCAATCCCGTATCAAGCCCAATTTGGCGAGCTCGACGCAGCGTTTCAACTGATGTCGAGGGACGATCTCGCATTTGATAGGCAGGATAAAAGGCTGATACATGCCAGGGTATCGCCGGATCAATTTCGTAAATAAACTTGGAAATTTGTTTAAGCTCTTTATTACTATCGTTGATGCCGGGAATAATCAGCGTGGTAATCTCAAGCCAGACCCCTAATTCATAATACAGTTGTATCGCATCAAGGATGGGTTGCATGCGCGCGCGACTAATACGTCGATAGCTTTCTTCGCGAAAGAATTTTAAATCAATATTGGCAGCATCAAGTACCGTGGCCAGTTCACGCAACGGAGCTTCACTGATAAAACCGTTACTGACAAAAGTATTCATCAATCCTTGTTCACGTGCGATAACCGCCGTATCGTATGCCAGCTCATAAAAGATCGTGGGTTCCGTAAACGTATACGAAAGCGAAAGGCAACCGGTCGCTTTAGCTACATCGACAAGCATTTTGGGTGTTACCGCTTCACCGACAACCGTTCGCTGCATATCAACAAGACGAGGACAAATCTGTTCAGGTGGCTGGTTTTCATTATCCTGCGCTGGTATGTGTTTGGGTAAATGGTTTTTTGGCCATTGGGAAATATGCCAGTTCTGGCAATAACTGCAGCGCAGGTTACATCCTACCGTTGAAATGGAATAGGCATAGGAGCCGGGATAAAAATGATACAGCGGTTTTTTCTCGATCGGGTTCACTTCGCGTGCTACCACCTTGTCATAAACCAGGGTATATAAGCGACCATGGTGATTATACCGAACCCCGCACGCACCACGTGCACCATCGGGAATGTGGCAGTCATGTGGGCACAGGGTACATAACACCTTGTCATCAGCAAGGGGCTCATAAAAGCGGGCTTCATGCAGGGCGGCCATAATCCGATAACTATAGTTCTGCACCCTGGTTCTGTCATCATCAGGAATCGCCTCCCTGGAACGACAGGCGCTGTTCCCACGAATGTACTGCTCACAAGAAAAATCCTCGCCCCCCAAGTACGTACAGCTTAACCGGTCTTATATCGTTAATATTTTGCTGTACCCTGCCGCCGATTGTGCCTATCATAGAGCCTATTTTTGGGTACGCTGCGCTGGTAAATCACCCGGACTTTTACCTGGTTTAGCCGCATGCCGACCTGTTGTATGAAGGACTATGATCGCAAAATTTATCGAGTTTTTTGTCAATCGCCACCTGTTGACCAACATGGTGTTTATCTCCGTGATCATCGGTGGCGTGTTTGCCTGGCAAGGGATCAAGAAAGAAGAACGCCCGGATATCACCTTTGACCAGGTCAGGGTCAGTGCCAATTATCCCGGTGCCACCGCGGAAGAAGTCGAACACTTCGTCACCCGAGAACTGGAAGAAGAGCTCAAAGGTGTTGACGGGGTTTACCGGATTTTCAGCAGTGTCAGTCGTGGCACCACCACGGTGACCGTGGAACTGGAAAAAGACTACCCGAACAAGAACGAAGCGATCACCGAAATCCGTAACGCGGCACTTGCCGCCGAGTTACCCCCCGAGGTACGCGACAAGCCCACCATACGGGTCTTTAAAACCTCGAAAAAAGCCATTATCGACATTGCCCTGATACACACCCAGGGCCACCTGCTTAACAACCAGCAGCGCCAGGAATTGCAACGTTACGCCACGGCACTGGAAATGCAGCTGATTAACCTGCCACAGATCAACAGCATTAACCGCTCCGGCTATTTACAGCAAGAACTGCAAATCAACGTGGATCCCAAAAAACTGGTGCGTTACCAGATTCCGCTCAGCCAGGTGATCAACGAGGTGACCAGTAACCATATCCGCCAGCCTGCCGGGCACATCGCGGTCAAGGATGAACCGAATGTCACCATCAATGCCCAGCTCGACACGGTGGATAAACTTAACCAACTTTACATCCAGGCCGGCTTCAAGGGTAAAGCCATTGACCTGAAATCCATCGCTGAAGTCAGGAACGACTTTCGCCGTGAAAAACAGATCATCAAGGTGAATGGCCATGAGTCAGTCATGTTCAACGTGGTGAAAAACGGCTCCTTTGGCATCCTTGAATCCCTGCAAGCGGTACAAAAAGTCGTGGATGACTTTACGCTTAACAATTTACACAATGCCGATATTGAACTGGTGATCCTGGACGATGAATCCTACGATGTGCGCAACCGCCTGGGCATTATTGCCACCAATGGCGCGATTGGGTTTGTGCTGATACTGCTTACCCTGTTCCTGTTTTTAAACAAGCGCGCCGGTGTCTGGGTGGCGATGGGGATCCCGTTTACCATTTGTTTGACGCTGATTTGCGCCATGATGATGGACTACACCATCAACAACATTACCCTGGCCGCGGTGATCATCGTGATGGGCATCGTGGTGGATGATGCCATCGTGGTCGCGGAAAATGTCGGTCGTTTTCGTGCCCGCGGTTTCAGTTCCCAGCAAGCCGCGGTTAATGGTACCGCGCAGGTGTTCATGCCGGTACTGGCCAGCATTATCACCACTTGCGTGGCGTTCGTGCCACTTTTCTATTTCTCGGGACACTTTGGCTCCTTTGTCAGTTTCATTCCCGCCATCGTATTCCTGATGTTGTTTGCCAGCCTGCTGGAATCACTGGTCATCCTGCCCGGGCATTTGCATATTCACCTGCCACGTGTTTTCAAACATAAACCCGACCGTGACGAGATCAAGCCGCACTGGTTTGACCGGATCGAACACCGTTACGGTGACCTGTTAATCCATATGCTCAAATATAAGTACCTGATCTTTGTACTGTTTGGCCTGTTACTGGCTGGCTCGCTCCTGCTTGCAAAACAGACCATGAGTTTCGTGATGTTCCCCCACTCGGAAACCCGTGAAATTGTACTGCTGGGTACCGCCGATAAAAAGGCCGACCGTTTTGAAACCGCGCAGATCAGCAAGCAGATTGAAGACCTTATCGAGCCTTATATTGGCCAGGAAGTAGTGGGTTTTCGTACCGAGATTGCACGCAGTCGCCGCGGTGGTGTCGCCAAGGAAAACCGTTTCCGTATGATTATCGAGATTGTACCCAGGGAAGAGCGTGAACGCTCGGCTGATGACCTGGTCAACCTGTGGAAACCCCAGGCCGAAAAGGTCAAGGGACTGAAAAAACTGATTATCCAGAAAAGCCGCTGGGGTCAATCTTCCGGCAGTGCTGTCGAAATCCTGGTACAGGAGAATGATGACAAGCTTCGCGCGCGGGCCGCCAAGATGTTATTAGCGGCCATGCAACAGCATCCCGACCTGAGCAATGCCGAGATCGATAGTCCACTCAGGTTACCGGAATATAAAATCGATATTCAACGTGAAAAACTCAAACGCCTGGCCATCAACCCGGTCGACGTGGCCACCACGTTCCGTGCCTCGCTGGAAGGCGATATTCTTTACGAACTCCCCAACGGCAATGAACATATCGATGTGCGCCTGTCGGTACTGGACAGTGCCAAGCAGGATATCGCGAGTATTCTGAAAATCCCGGTGGAAAACCGATCTAACTACCTGGCCCCGCTAGGTGACCTGGTCACCATCAAGAAGACGCAGGCCCCCACCTCGATTAACCGCCGTGATACGCGCCGCGCCACCACCGTGTATGCGGACCTGAAACAGGATGCCGAAACAACCCCGCTAAAGGTTGCCAAAGACCTGGAAAACGGGGTATTCCGTGATATCGTCAGTCAACAGGCCTCGACTACGCTGAATTTTGATGGTGAAGTGGCGGATACCCGCGAGTCACAAAATGATCTGCGCAACGCGGTCATCATGGTAGTGTTCTTAATCTTTGCCATTCTTGTCATGCTGTTTAACTCGGTCTCGCGCCCGTTGTTAATCATGCTGGCCATCCCGTTTGGCCTGGTGGGCGTTATCCTCGCCTTCTGGTCACACGGTTATACACTGTTTGGTTTCTTTGCCGCCATCGGCACCCTGGGTATGGCCGGGGTAGTGATTAACGATGCCATCATCATGCTGACCAAGCTGGAACAGGAGTATGCCGAGTACCCGTCGAGCAGCATGAATGAGAAGATCGCCCGCATTGCCCAGACCCGGCTCAAGGCCGTGATCCTGACCACCCTGACCACGGTGGCCGGGGTACTCCCCACCGCCTACGGCGTGGCGGGTTATGATGCGATGTTGTCCGAAATGATGCTGGCATTGGCATGGGGCTTAATGTTTGGCACAGTCATTACCCTGGTACTGGTCCCCTGCCTGTACAGTGCGATCCAGGATATTCAACAACGCCTGGGCAACAAGGCTGTATTAACAAAATGAAAATGATATTTCGACGTAGCATCACAAAGTTGTTAATCCTGGTAACAAGCTATAGCCTGTTATCCGGCCCTGCGAGTGCGGCAACCGCTAAGCCGGTGCTGTCAATGAAAAGCTTTATCGAACAGGCCACCTTGCATGATGTGGCCTTTGAGACCATCCTCATCGACCAGTTACCACTACCCTACCGCCGGACACTGTTATTACCGGACAGTGATATCCTGCTGGATATCAAGTACCAGCACCAGTTTTACCTGGACCAGGATCGTAACAACCCGGATGCCGCTATCTCGCTGAGCAAACTGTTTCCCTATAACGGTACCGAAGTCTCGTTAGCGTATAACAAGTCATCATCCAGCTTTACCACGGATGAGGATTCCAGCCTGCAGTTCCTGGTTTCGCAACCCATCGCACGCAACGCCTTTGGTAAAGGCATCCAGTTACAGGACAAGATCATCGGTATCGAAAACGCGATCAGTCGTTACCAGATCATCGAGGCCTATGAAGACTACCTGGCCAGCCTGACCGCCGCCTACTACAACTGGTATTCCGCCTATGAAAACCTCAAGGTCGGTAAATTATCCTACCAGTCCAACCAGAAATTAATGGACAACATGCTGGAGCGGCAACGTCAGAAAATTGCCCTGCCGATCGACGTCAACAAGATGGAACTACTGCTGATCGAAAAACGGGAAAATGTCATCGTGTTACAGGAAATCTACGATACCTATGCCAACCTGATCTTCAAGGCGATCGGCCACAAAGGCGAAACGGCGTTCATCCCCGCCAGGCCGGCGCGACCTGTGTCAGGGGTCGAGTTTGAGCGAGACTACGAAACATTTACCCGGCATAGCCGTACCTACGCCATTCTCAACAAGCTGGAACAACAAGGTAGCCTGGAAGTTAAAAAGGCCGCCGATGATCTGCTCCCCTCCACCAACCTGTTACTGGGTTACAAGCTGGAGGGCCAGGATTGGGGTATCCGTGACCAGCAGGATACCTTTTTTGCCGGCATCAGTGTGAGCTGGCCAATCGGACGCAGTGTCAGCAAGGCCCGCAAACAACTGGCACAAATTGAACACAAGAAAACCGTGTTATCCAATCAGAACAAGTACGAGGAACTTCGCGTTAACCTGAAAAACCTCTACCTGCAGATAAAACGCGAACAGAAGCTGATCGCCATCGCGGAAAAGAAAATCAGGCTTGCCGAAGCCGTACTCAAGGATGAAGCCGAGAACTATTCCTTTGGCAAAGTCACGCTCAATGATTATATCGACGCAGTCAACCGGGTTGACGAGAACCGCTTTAGTTATACCGAGCACACCGTCCAGCTTAACAAGTTGCTGATCGAGTGGTTACGCCTTACCGATCAACTGGTGGAAGAAGACGTACTGGACAGGGAAATTATACCCTGATAAGTCATCCATTTATTCAGAAATATGGCGCGCAAAAACCTTGTTGCGCCCCTGCTGCTTGGCTTTGTAAAGACTTATGTCAGCGACCCTGATCAGTGCATTTATATCCATATCCACCACCACGTTATGCGCGATACCTATACTGGTTGTAAACCGGGTATCTCCCTTATCAGTATGGATTGTACTTTGCTCGATAATTTCACGGAAACGCTCGGCAATTTCAGTTGCTTCATCAATGCTGGTCTCGGGCAAGAAAACTATAAACTCATCACCGCTCCAGCGCGCAACGATATCACCTGCGCGGATATTGTCTAGCAAGCAACGGGCCAGGTGGATCAGCACCTCATCTCCCACTGCATGACCATAAGTATCATTGATTGTTTTGAATTCATCGATATCCAGCAACATGACAGACATATTGCGTTGCTTGCGTTGCCCGGTATTCCACAATGGTTTAACTCGTTCATAAAACGAACGCCGATTACTGATACCCGTCAAGTGATCTGTCATCGCCAGATGTTCGGCTTTGATTTTACCTTCATTGATGATGCGCAACTGGTCCGCCAGGGCAAGTGACAACAGGATCGCATCGATCACCATAGCAATCTCGATGGCACGATATCCCAGGGTGGTATAAGGAACCAGACCCCACACTGTCATTGCGGTCACCGACGTCATGCTGACATGGGTGATCGAGGCAATCAGGAAATACTTTGCGGAGCGGTTACCGCGATATAGAGACATGCCACCCAGCAGCACCATACCGAACGAGAAAATAAGGACAAATGTGAAGGCGACTATCAACGCCGCGTACTGGCTGTTGAGAATAATGGAAAGAAACAACGCCATCGCCGCTAGCAAGCAGTTCATGACGACCAGTTGGTGTAACCCGGCTATGCGTTTACGGGTCTCCAGAAAGATTGTAGCAAAGGCCAGACCACTGACGGAAAACACAATCATCAATACCGGGTTGCTCCACAGCTGCCACTGTATCGCATTTGACCAGAACCACTGGAAACCATGTCCAGTATAGGCAAGGTTCATCAGGATAAATGATAACAGGTACAAGGCATAGAACAGGTAGCGCATGCCTCGCAGGGTAATAAACAGCATCAGGTTATACGCCATCAATGCGATCAGCGTGCCATAAATAAAACCATAGAAGTATGACTCAAACACGTTATCGGCATGTGCGTTTGCAACTTTGCGTAAAAAAATCGGCAATACCATGGGATCTGTCGAGTCGACACGAAGCAGCAGTGTGGTAGAGCCGGGTGGATATTCGTAATCAATATCAAAATAACGACTTTCTACAGGGCGTTGTTCAAACGGCAAGGTATCCCCAACCTGGTATGCTTTAACCAGATTGCCTTCCTGTATAAAATATACCTCTAGTTTATCCAGCCAGGCAGTCTTGATGGATAACCGTCGTAAAAGTGTACGGGATGTGGAGTTATCGATACGAAAATGCAGCCAGCGCGGTTGTGCTCCAATTCCAAAATTCAGGAATTCCTGGGTGGCAGGCTGAAACCACCCCGCATAATAAGCCTCGAGAGCAGCGCTCATACTTCGTGTCGATTTACCTTCCAGGAGTACTTCTGCGCGATGTCCAATTGCATCCTGGGTATGATCGGCGAGATCAAGCGGCTGGGCATAAGCCGACAGGCTTGTAAAATAATACCCCATTAATAAAATAAGAAAAACAATCGGTTTCATTGACCGTCCACATTATTATTGTTTAAAAGGATTATATCACTGAATCCAGGAGGTTTGAGCCGATTTCAGTTGTTTCAGCCCTGTTTATCGTAGCGTGATAGCTTACCAGTTTTATTCTATCTGTGCCGGCTGATTTATGAAGGCCGCATCATTTTCAGAATCACTACTGTTAACGCCGGCAGAAAGGAAATAATAGTGAAGACGATAACGTGATCAGTCGGCTTGATAGACCCGCCAGCCGGCCAGGTTCAGGGCACCCAAGCCGATCAACAATAACAGCAACACAACCAGGCCACCCAGGAATGGAACCAGTTGCACCACGCCCAATGCGATAAAGGCCATGATGATCGCAACCGTGCGCAAACCCTTGCCGATTTCTTTTTGCTTGCTCACCAGGCGCAGTCCACGATCCGCCACATAAAGCATGCCATTTAATAGCCCTACCAACAGTAACACCAGGTAACAGGCCAGTAACACGAATGCCACCAACATGCCGATAATGCTGGCCAGTAACAGCATGCTGATAAACGGTATCGTCACCAGAAAGGCCAGGCCCAGGCCGATACTCGTCCACGGATCGGTTTCAACGGTGCGGGCCGCCACCAGGCTAAAATAGGGAAACAACAGGTAGTAAAATATGCAGGCAACAATCAGGCTCACTGCAAACAACCAACCACCTCCGTTACCCGTTTCTTTCATCGCCATGTCTCCAAACGGGACGGGGCGTTGCACCATGCCACCATCAATCCTGGCATCGGCATGCACCTGCGGCTTGTGCGTGCCGTGATAAATCAACTGGCCATGAATATGCGCACCCGGTAAAAGGGTGATTTTCTCCGACACCAGGGTAGCATCACCCTTGATCTCACCCGAGATACTGATGCTATCCCCTACCGCTTTTAACTCGCGGCCAATGTTACCGGATATATCAATGTAGGCACCGGCGAGCCAGGCCCAACCGTTGATGCTTGCATTGGCACGCAGGCGCAGGGTTTCGCCGGCCGCAACAACATGATCACCCACGTTACCGGAAATTACGACGCTTCGCCCGGCTGCGCGCACGTCATCAACAACATGGGCACGAATGTTCACCGTTTCGCCGGCCACGATCACATCGCCATTAATGGTCTGGTCAATATTGACATCCTGACCCGCGGCCACCACGTCGCCATTCACCTCGGCCTGGATATCCAGGCGCTTACCCGCGGCATACACGTCATCCTTGATGATGCCTCGCAGGGTAACCGTCTCACCGGTTTGCTGTGCGCTAGCCGGTACACTCAACAGGCCTAATAAAACAAAAAACAGGGGTAAGCGTTTATATCTTCGGATCATAACCATTTTCCTTGTACTTGTACGCAACGCCGTCATTACCCTGAGTATAGGCATAAGTGACAAGGATAAAAACATGCAACGTGATAAAAACAACTAATGACTTCTCACTGGGCATTAGCCTGCCTGGGCCGACATGATTTCGCCGTTAATTCTTAACGCATTCCGCCTTCACAATGATCCAGTACTATCTACACTTACGGTTCCCGTTATTTTTGAATACGGGATGTACATGCAAAAAGGAGGTTTTATCATGAACATCAATACCTCGGTCGCCAGGGGCTTTTTACCGGGCCTGTTTATGACACTACTCTTGGTCTTAACCTGTTCAGCCAGCCACGCGCATGATAGTCATTACGGAAGCTATCGTGGCATGGGTCACATGTATATGGATGATATGGACATGGACGACATGGGTCACATGAGGGGATCTATGGGTATGGGCCACATGGGTATGGGTCGCATGGATATGGGGCGCATGGGCATGGGTTTCACCTCCATGCTGGAGCTGTCGGCGCAGCAACGCAAAGCACTACGCGACATCCATCGTAATAATCGTACACAACGCTGGGCGCTCAAGGACAAGATAGCCGATTACAGTGACCAGCTGCGCACGTTATATGATGCAGATAAACCGGATGCGAAAACCATCGGTAGTGTCTATGAGAAAATTTTCGATATCCAACGTCAACTGATCGAGCACAACATTAACATGCGTAACCAGCAGTATGATGTGCTGACCAAGAAACAAAAGGAAAAACTCAAGAACTGGCATGCCAAAGGCATAGGCTACCGTCATGGTTATGATGACGACGATGATCGCGGTATGCACCATATGATGCGCTGAACATAACAGGTCTGCCACCGGCCTGGCGCACAAGTTATTGATTATCCAGGCCGATGGTGACCATCAAAAAATCTCGTTAGACATGAAACCAATGCCACCTATATGGTGTCAAAAATATAAGAAATAACGAGGATGTCGACTAATGAAAATTCACTCATTCCTGGTAGCGGGATTGTTGCTGGGTGGCATGGTCAATACCGCTAGCGCGGAATCGGTTGATACCATCGGCTGGATCGAGCAGGTCAATATTCACCCCCAGAACCTGCTCATCACCGCCAAGATTGATACCGGTGCCGATAATTCCTCGGTGCATGCCAATGACATCGAGGTCTATGAAAAACAGGGTAACAAATGGGTACGTTTCGTTATCGAAAACCGGCAAGGCGACATGGTCAACTTTGACCTGCCCCTGGTACGCATGGCGACCATCAAGCGCAAAGGTGCGGCACCCTTGCAACGCCCGATCGTGAACATGGATCTGTGCCTGGGCAATACCATGAAAAAAGTGCAGATCAACCTGGCCGACCGTGATAACTTCAAGTACCGCATGTTGATTGGCCGCTCCTACCTGAAAAACCAGTACCTGGTGAATGCCAGCCAGACCCATACCATACAACCTGCCTGCCGGGCCGACAGCCTGGCACAAAACAGCTAGTTATTACCCTGTCGCTCTTAATCATCAATGCATAGCCTGTAGTCACGCAGGCTATCGCCACTACCGGGTATTTCGCGATTGCACCCGGAGTCGAATATAATAAACAGACTATCCCCACGGAGACTGTTTTTCAGGTTGCGAAACCATGCTACTCACAACCCCTTCACAACCTGGCGCACCGTTACACGAACATATTCAGCTCAGGGCGATGCAGGAAAAGGATCTGCACGCGGTGCATAACCTGGAAAAAATTTGCCAACCGTTTCCCTGGCCGGCCTGGTACTTTCGTCGACAGTTACGTGTGGCCTCGTGCTGGGTACTGGAGCATAACGGCATGGTGGTCGGCTTCGGGATTGTCGCCATGGTGAAGCACTGGGCCCATATCATGAACATGTGCATTGCGCCGGGATACCGGCGCTGCGGCCAGGGGCGACGCATCATGTTGCACCTGCTGAAAGTTGCCAGGCAACACTATGCCACGCATGCCTGGCTCGAGGTGCGTCCGTCCAATTACCCGGCGATCACCCTGTACCGTAAACTGGGATTTCGAAAAAAACAGGTGCGTGAGAAGTATTATCCCCGACGTGGTGGCCGGGAAAATGGCCTGGTCATGGTGCGGCTTTTATAGTTGGCTTGTTAGCATGCCTGTACAGGTGAACCAGCATACTTAGCAGTGCCCCCAAGCTGGCATAGAGCATGTCTTTTTGCGCATCCCAGTTATCCCCCTGGGTGACCCGCGTAAAACAGTCCGGAGCATCACAGAACAGTTCCATTGCCAGCCACTCCAGGATTTCATACCAGGCACTGATACTATTAATAAACAGGATAGCAATCAGGTAACTGATATTACTCGAATAGCCCTGGTGCGCGTAAATCTCATAAAAAGTCATGAAGACCAGCAGACCGAACAGGAAATGAATCACCTGGTCATAATAGTTTCGTTGCAGGCCGAGCCACTGCGAGAACCAGTCGAAATAAGCCATGTTTTCGTAGGTCAGGTAAGCACCGAACAGGTGTAAAATGCCAAACAGGATCAGGCAGAAGAAAGTAAGGTTGGTAAAGACAAAGCGTTTTTCCAGCCATATCACCACGGGGAACATGACGACCACCAGGATGTTTTCCAGCACCCAGATCCCCCGGTGCACCGGGTTAATCGCCAGTACGATCCAGAACAACACGAAAACAACGACCAGGGATTTTTTAAACATGGACCAGCCTACTGTCCGCTTATCATTATCGTCCAATACATTACAACGTGAGAAACTTTTCAGCCAGCTTTTTTTACTTCCAGCAATGGCTCCTGGATCCAGGTCTGGTGACAACGCGGGCACTTGCCCGGCTTGTGCCACTTGTCCTGCTTGAATTGAAACTGGCACTTGCGGCATGTTGCCGGGTGTACGAGCAATCGATAACCCTCATACTTGAGGCTCTTCTGCAGGTGATGCAAATCATCTTCAACATCCCTGGGCGACATGTCCAGGCTGCGCGCAATCTCTGCCAGGCTGGTTGGGCGGTCCAGTAATTGCGTGATTAGATCCTTGCGATACATTATATCTCTCCTCCCTGACCATGACTTACAACACAGCTATAGACTCAATAGCCTGTTCACCGCCATCAGGCGCTGGGTGTTATCGAACCGCGACGCAACACCACGCAGCCCAGGTTGATGATCATCAGGCAGTAACCCGGGATAAACAGGCGCCAGTAAAACTCTCCTGGCTGGTAACCGTGAAAGGCGATTTCCCCTTCTGACAGCAGCGGCATTGCCGGTAATAAAAATGCGGCCAGTGACAACAGGCAGCCAACCACGAACAGGCTAGCATCACGCGGGGTAAAACTCATGGGCCGGGCTGAATGAAATACCTTACCACCCCATAGCACGAACAACAGTGCGATTAAAACCGGCGCCAGCCAGGGGCCCAGCCACGGCCACGGGATCAGGAACAGCACATCCCACTCCAGCCAACTGACCGGCCAACCGATCATGATCTTCAGCCAGACATAGTAAAAGATATCCCATAAACCAAACACGTAGACAAATACCGCGAATACGCGCGTGAAGCCCCGTGTTGTCAACAGGGCCACGCTGAGGATCATGAGCACCGTGGCCAGTTCGCGGCCCAGTTCAATAGCCAGGTCACGATGGCTTAACAGGTTAAGTGGGAAAAGTTGCAGGGGATCGGCCGGATAATACAGGCTTCGCAAATGCACCACCACGCTGGCCTCCACCTGGGCCATGGCGATGGCAAACAGGCTGAGCCAGAATAAGCTGCGCGTTTTATCCGTCATCCCTGTGCATGTGTATGTAATGAATAGCTCAGTCGCGATATGCCATCAACGTTGATCAACGTATACCATCGATGATGGTGTTAAAGATAGCACTGGGCCGCATCACCCGGGATACCTGTTCCTGATCAGGGCGGTAATAGCCACCTAACTCGACCGCTGTACCCTGTACGTTGTTCAGTTCCTCGACGATCTTCGCTTCGTTGCGGGCTAGTTGCTCGGCAACCGGGGTAAAGGTAGCTTTCAGTTCGCTATCCTCGTCCTGCTCGGCCAGTGCCTGTGCCCAGTACATGGCCAGGTAAAAATGACTACCCCGCGTATCCAGTTCACCCACCTTGCGTGACGGTGACTTGTCATTATTCAAAAACGCGCTGTTGGCTTTGTCCAGTGCCGCGGCCAGCACGGCTGACTTCTGGTTACTGGTTTTCAGTGCCATGTCTTCCAGTGACACGCCCAGTGCCAGGAATTCACCCAGTGAATCCCAGCGTAAATGGTTTTCTTTCAGCAACTGTTCCACGTGCTTGGGTGCTGAACCACCGGCCCCGGTTTCAAACAGGCCGCCGCCGGCCAGCAACGGCACGATGGAAAGCATCTTGGCGCTGGTACCCAGCTCAAGGATCGGGAACAAGTCAGTCAGGTAATCACGCAACACGTTCCCGGTCACCGAAATGGTGTTTTCCCCGGCCCTGACCCGCTCGCAGGTATAGAGCGTGGCATCAAACGGTGACATGATCTTGATCTCCAGGTCAGTGGTATCATGATCTTTCAAGTAGGTTTCAACTTTCTCAATGAGTTTCGCATCATGCGCCCGATCTTCATCCAGCCAGAAGATCGCCGGTTGCCCGGTCAAGCGCGCCCGCGTTACCGCCAGCTTGACCCAGTCCTGGATGGGAATATCCTTGGTCTGGCACATGCGCCAGATATCGCCCGGCTCAACCGCGTGTTCCAGTAACACGTTACCGTCAGCATCACTCACCCGCACGTGCCCCCTGGCCGGGATCTCAAAAGTCTTGTCATGTGAGCCATACTCCTCGGCTTTTTGTGCCATCAAGCCAACGTTACTCACGTTACCCATGGTGCGTGGATCAAAGGCGCCATGTTGTTTACAAAAATCGATGGTAGCCTGGTAAACACCGGCATAATTACGATCCGGGATCATCGCCTTGGTATCGTGCAACTGGCCGTCCTTGCCCCACATCTTGCCCGAGGAACGGATCGCAGCCGGCATCGAGGCATCGATAATCACATCGCTGGGCACATGCAGGTTGGTAATGCCTTTATCGGAATCAACCATCGCCAGTTCCGGGCGTGCCTGGTACACCGCATCGATATCGGCTTCAATTTGTTGGCGTTGCTCATCCGGCAGAGCGGCAATCTTGGCATACACATCACCCAGGCCATTACGGGTATCGACCCCGAGTTGTTTGAAAGTCTCCGCATGCCTGGCAAACACGTCTTTGAAATAAACCTGTACCGCGTGACCGAAGATGATCGGATCGGAAACCTTCATCATGGTGGCTTTCATGTGCAGTGATAGCAGCACTTGCTGCTGTTTCGCTTCCTGCATGGCCTGTTCAAAGAAATCACGCAGTGCATTAACACTCATCACCGAGGCATCGATTACTTCGCCATCCAGTACCGATGTTTTTTCCTTGAGGACCGTGACCTGGCCATCCTCGCCGACCAGTTCAATTTTCAGGTTACCCGCTTTCTCGATCACCGCGGATTTTTCACTGCCATGAAAATCACCTGTTGACATTGAGGCCACGTGGGTCAGGGAATCCGCTGACCACTCCCCCATGGAGTGTGGATGCTGCCTGGCATAGTCTTTGACCGCGTTCGCCACGCGACGATCGGAATTACCTTCACGCAATACCGGGTTAACCGCGCTACCCAGCACCCTGGCATAACGCGCCTTGATAGCCTGTTCTTCATCACTGGCCGGGTCCTGCGGGTAATCGGGAATGTCATAGCCCAGTGCCTGTAACTCTTTGATCGCCGCGCTCAACTGGGGTACCGAGGCACTGATGTTGGGCAACTTGATGATATTGGCATCCGGGGTCTTTGCCAGTTCACCCAGTTCAGCCAGTGCATCAGGTTGCTTTTGTTCTTCACTCAGGTTGTCCGGGAAGTTGGCGATGATGCGCCCCGCCAGGGAAATGTCACGGGTTTCCACCTCGATATCCGCCGCGCTGGTAAAGGCCTGCACGATGGGCAAAAACGAATAAGTGGCTAACATCGGGGCTTCATCGGTCAGGGTATAGAAAATCCGGGAATTATTATTGGGCATGATATCGGTCTCTAAAAACGGTTAACGGCAGGCAATGCCTGTATCAACCCATTATATTTGAAATCAGGGGCAGGTTCACGTCTTGCCCTGTGCAGAAAATGACTGTCTACGGGAAAAACAGAGTAACCGGTGCATAAATAATAATATCAAGAGTTTGCTTGATGACTCAAAAAGTAACTAGCTTGTAGATTAAATAACCACAATACAGCAGCACCAGGGTAATAGCCTCCTTTTTTTGCAAGCCACGCCGCCAGCGGAACATGAATAATATCAATAAGCTCAGTACAAACAAGGCTATCATATCGATTTTGACAAGACTCGACTCAACTATCAAAGGATGAATCATGGCGGCAAAACCTACCGGTAACAGGGTATCGACAATATTACTCCCAATTAAATTACCGACCGACATACCACCTTGTTTTTTTGCAACGGCAGTAATGGAAATTGACAATTCCGGCAAACTCGAACCGATACCAATGATGATAATCGCGATAAAGGACTGGCTAACTCCCCACATCTTTGCAAGCTCAACGGTAGACTGTACTATCAACTCGGACCCACCAATAACCAGGAACATACCGGCTATCAACCACAACCAGGTCACCACAGGCTGGAATTTACCCATGGCTTGCGCTACTTCCTGCTCCTTTTCATCGAAAAAAAACATGAACAAATAAATAATGAAAGCCAGTACCAGGATCACGCCTTCGACCCGTGTGATATATTGATCAAGTGAAGCCAGGATGAGATACAGTAGTGCGCCCAGCAGGATGCCACCATGTAAATAAATTTGACGTCTTTGCAGGGTAAGATAACCAAACAGGCCTGTTATCCCCATAATCAGTCCAACCTGACCAAAACTGCTGCCGAGCATATTACCCATGATCAAGCTGGATGTTTCAACCCCCTGGAATTGATGCAGCGCCGCATTGATGGAAACAACCAGCTCCGGCAGGTCACTACCCAGGGCAAGGATAACAACACCAACAAAGAAATTGGATAAGCGATAATAGCGTGCAACAAGTAATGCCTTGCTTACGGCCAACTGTGTGCCAAATAGCAACGTAGCTAATCCAACAAACAGTAATAACAGCTGAAAATTCATGTCGTTTGACCTGGGCTCAGTGTCAGTTGACATTAACAGATAATGTCATGCCGATCACTGCTATCTGTGAATAAACACATACCACTGGGCAGTTATGGTTATAACATTACCCGGTTAATCCAGCGTCAGTTTTTCCTGTTGAGGGCGACGACTTGCCGTTTCAAACAGGCGCATGGAAACCGGTTCCACCACCTGCGGGCAAACCAACTTGATCTCCTCGTAAAGCTGTTGCGGTTCAGTTACATGGCGACGGGATAAATGAAACGGAACCAGTCGCGCTACCTGCGCGGCCATGGCAATTTCACCGCAGGCCTGTGTGGTCAAATGGCCGTTGTTAAATGCATGCTCGGCCTCGGCCTCAACAAACGGTGCTTCACAGAAAAAGGTATGCGCGTTTTGTGCCAGCCTAATAAGACGCTGGCGGTTATCAACCGTATCGGCCAGGTCAGTGGCATACACCAGGCGTTTGCCCGGGGTGATCAATAACAGATCATCAGCCAGCGTGGCGACGCTGACACGATGACCATTGGGTAATTCCACCTGGTGGGACAGGTTGCCGCTCAAGCAGTGTTGTTTTAACTCGTTTAACCACGGGCCAGGTGCCAGGCCCTGTGCCGCCAACCGATCCTTGCGCACGTTTAACTGTTGCTCAGGCTCGAAAGCAAACGCGAGCACCGGCGTGCCCTGATGATCCAGCCTGATCGCACGCACGCAAAAGCCCTTGTCTTCCAGTAATAAGCCATCATCGACAACACGTTCCTCGAACAGGTGCGGTTCAGGTTGCGTGGCCTGCAACCGGTAACAGCGCAAGTACTGTCCATCATATTCCATCACCTCGAAGCGTGGTGCGTTCAGTTCCACCCGATCCCATAACACACCCCGTATAAAACCGCTGACATGTTGCGCCAGGCCTGGCGGACCATACAGGCGACATGCGGGATACTCCCCGATGCGTGAGCGCATCAGCCATACGAAACCACTGATATGATCCAGGTGGGCATGCGAAATAAAAACATCCGTAACCTGGTGGGCAATGCGTGCCGACAGCCGCTCACCACTGCCCAGGTCGAACAACAGGCTACGGCGTTGATGACGCAGTCGCAGATGTAACAGGGGATCACCAAACACCCCGTTGATCAACGCCAGGTCGAGATGACCTACCCGCCCCACCAGGCGTGGCCCCTGGTGGTTTTGCCCCTCCGGCAAAACATCGGGTGTGGGTAAATAATCGAGGCGTTCCGTGACCCAGGGAACCGCGGTTTCGAGCAAGCCATCCAGGCTACGCTGTGCATCGCGGATCAACAGGCTGTCCGCATCGAGGATGTTCGCTGGCACTTTAACGGTTAAGTGCCCATCCTTAAGTTGCACCACTTCCCCCATGGCCAGCGTGCGTTGCGCCTTGAGCAGGGCCACCTGTCGACCTGTCCAGGTAGGGGTCAACTCACGCGGTGGCGGCGTACCAATGACATTCAGTGCGGCCAGGTCAAACTGTTGTACTTCACCCTGGGCCAGGTAGGCGTCCCATTGCGCGGTACGTGCACGGGCGCGTACCCGTTTACCTGGACGCCTGGCATCATGTGAGGCGACCACCACGTATACCGGTAACCCCAGGGCTTGCAACTCATCCAGCAATGGTGGTGTTTTATCTTTTGCACTGAGCACCAGTAGCGTATCAATACCACACGTCGCTACCAGCCCCTGCAGTAATTCACGCCCCGCCACCCCTCGTACCACGCCCGGTCCATCAAACAACATGACACCATCGCGATGACCGGCCAGCAGTTGCTGCAAGGCTGACAACAGGGGTAAACGAAAGCGCCCGGCATCCAGGCTGCACAATGCCATCGCGTCATCGACCTGCCAGGCATCCTGCTGCCAGCAACCCACGCTGACGGTCCCGGGTATGCCTAACAAGGGTGTACCCGGGTCGGCACTGAAACACCAACAACCGCGATCCTGTTGTGCCAGTTGGTGGGCCAGCTGGGTCACCAGGGTGGACTTACCCACCCCCGGCGGGCCAAACAACAGCACGCGACGATCCTGGGCGAGTATCTTCGCCACAATCCCGGCCGCATCGGCCGCTAACTCGATAAAACCATGTGCGGGTGTTTTCATGCCCATAACATTATAGCCGTCACCTCGTGGTTACCTGTCCGGCTTTTCCGGTAATACGCCAGGAGTGGTTGAAGAGTTGTGGGGTGTTGAAGGTTCCCGTTATTTTTTCAATGGGCAGTGTGCCAACCCCTTTAATGATGGGTACTGAGATACTGGTAAATCCCGCGGATATGGTTGACCAGGTCTTGCGCATCGCTCTCCGATAACATCTGGGTCGACATGTCGATGCTGTCTTTATCCCCTTCAGCCTCGACACTGGTCAGCTCATCGTTGATCATTTCCAGGGTCTCGAGCATCTTCTCATCGAGCCCTTCCGGGCCCACGTATTGCACCTCGGTGCGATAAGCGCTGGCCAGCCGTTCCTGGATACTCCCCGGGCCATCCAGGATGTTCATTGCCCGTGTCATGATTTCATAGCTGGATGACATCATTGTTCTCCTGTTATTCCCTGTCACTGTTGCAATGACCTTATGTTTTAAATTCTAGCAAAATCTTTCCCACATTCACGGGCTTTCAAGGTGAACAGGCCGGCTATACTTAGCAACGTGATGGATATACTGATCTCATTTTCCTGGGGCTGCTTTTACCCCATGCAGCATGAAGCGCGACGCATTCTCAGGCACCTGGGTGATAAACATCCCCATATCGAATGGAGCAGCGTGGAAGGCATCGCGGTCGCCCATACCACGCTGGATAACCGCGCGGTCATCCGGCAATGTCGACAACTGCTGCATGATGGCGAGGAAAAATTTGAACACGCGGTGAAGTGGCTGCCGGTTGATTACTGGTGTAAAACCGAGCTCGATGCCATCAAGCAGGTGATCGAACAACAGGTCGTTGCGCGCATTGCCCCCCGTGAGCGCTGGGGCATGGTCGTCAAGAAACGGCGCTGGCAACGCTACCATACCGCCGAGATCATTGCTTACCTGGCTCCCGCCATCGATCGCCCGGTTGACCTGGCCCATCCCGACAAGCTGGTCTGGATCGATGTGCTGGGCCGGCAGACTGCCATCGCCGTGCTCAAACCTGGAGAGATCTTTTCAGTGATCCTGGAAGGTGGTTAACACTGATGCTTTATATAGTAAGTGGCTGTGCCGGGAAAGAGCGCTTTTTATAGCGAAGCGGCCTCGGCTAACTCACGCAGCTTGCCCCACAGGCTCCCCAGCGGGATATCAAACAGGCTGTAAGCATGGTGACCCTTGCTGGACAATGCCCGTGCTGCAACCAGCATCACCTGGGCCGCCAGGCGTTGTTCCGAGAAGCGTCCTTCCAGCAATAACAATTGATGTTCAACCGCGCCGGCTGTACCTCGCCGTTGCAGCAGCACGCCATGGCCTTCTTGTTCCAGCATCGTGACACTGTCAACCGGGAACACAAACGTTTGCGCGTCGAGAAAAAGCGGATCAGTGCGGATAGCCTGTTCCACCGTGGCCAGGCCGGCACCGGCTTGCAGTTCCACGTAGACATAGTGTTGCCGTTGACCATCCACCGCGGTGCATTCGGTGGCCAGGGCATTTTTTACCCCCGGCACGGCTTGCGCCAGGGTGGTGTGATGCAAGTTGATGCCCGGGCGGTGCGTGATATCGGTATGCCCTTTCGGGATCAGCAAGGCAAACAGGTCACGAAACACGGACAACATCCCCGGGTCCCAGCCGGCCCCAACGATCGCCGGTACGCGAAAGTGATTGGCGTAGCGATCGAGTTCACTCTTGTGTGCCTGGAAAGCCTCGCCATGCAAGTTGGCGCACTCCACCACCGGGATGCCAGCCTGTAACAGGTCATGGGCAATCCCGACTACCGCCTCAACCGGTACACAGATCAGCGCCGCATCGACATGGCCCAGTTCACTGATATGCCCCGCCACCGGAATCGTTTCAAAGCCCTTTGGAAGTTTTTGAGTAATAACGTCATGGCGACGCACCACGCCGGCCAGTTGTGACTGCTCGTCCTCGTTGATCGCCTGGATACAGGCACGACCCAGTTGACCAAAGCCGATCACGGCTAACCGCAACACGTCCATTAACCTGCTTCCCCTGGTGGTCCCGATACCTCAAAGCATAGACCGCTCGCGGCCGGTTCGCTTGCTGGCAAGTGGCACGAACAGCTTCTAAACTAATAAATTATTGGAGCAAGGAGGTGGCCATGAAATATAGCCAGGAGATAGTGCAAGCCGTTTGGGAAAAAGCCCGCGGCATGAACGACCACGATGCCAGTGAGTGGCGCAAGGATGAGTGTGGTGCCTGGATCCGTCGTGATCAATACGGCAAGGAGGTATCCGAGTTTGGCTGGAAGATAGAAGCAGTGACCGCTGAAGAATCGCCCACCGTGGAAAACCTGCGTGCTTTTCAACATCAAAACAGTTACCTGCTGGATACCAGGGAAGCGCGCTGCATGGTAACCGCAGATCGCGAAGGCATCGCCCCCACGGCCAGCATCGACACGCCACGTAATAAGGCCGCAGACTAAGTGACAACATGCACTGGCATTAAGACATTTTTTATAAGGTTAATGGTTTACGCGCTTTAACCACCTAATGTTCATCAGGTTG
This sequence comes from Thioalkalispiraceae bacterium, assembly GCA_050116415.1. GTDB lineage: Bacteria > Pseudomonadota > Gammaproteobacteria > UBA6429 > Thiohalophilaceae > JARRJY01. The sequence goes on along the minus strand of JASFOS010000009.1, from coordinate 3,056 downwards.
CTCCTGCCGGTGCGTTGTCTATACTCAACCTATTCCTGTCTGATGAACTTGTTGCCTGTTCCCGGTATACACGTATGGGGAGAAAGCCATGAATGATATCAATATTCGCGCTGATCGCATCAGCCGTTACCAGGCGCGCCTGAAGCACATCGATGAACTGCTGGAACGAGCCCACCAGCAAGAGACCAGGACCACAGAACACGAAACAGCCTTGAAAGAGATCACCGGCAAACGTGAGAAACTGGCTGACTACATTGGCGAATTGAAACACATGGACCCCAGCCACTGGCAGGAACAAGAGATCGAGAAATCGGGGCCGATGGCGTTATGGGATTCGGTGGCGCAACAACTGGAAAAACTGGTTGAACGACTCGAAAAGAAATAGCACCTACAAAATCCAGGCTTCGTTTAATCCGGGTATACCTAGCTGAAAACGCTCGGCATTAAAGCCCGACCAATTCTGCATGCAACCCGCTTTGCTCGGCAATTTTACTGAATTCACCCGAATTAATGACCTGCGGATCATATTCAATCACCATCAGGTGCGGTTTATCATCATGGTAGCTGGCAGCCGAAACCCCGTCCTGCTGTAATAGTTTATCACGCAATTGTTCCCTGTCATGATGCGTTATGTTTTCATCAATATGCAACGTCACATCAACCATGTTATGACTCATGACCTTTTCCCTCCTCATCCATTTTGAAGCTGGCAATATTTCAATCTCTTTCCTATCAAATATAGTATGCCGTGTGATTTCGTCCATGAATAAATCGATATTTCTGACGTTAAGCCGCGGCTGATAGCTGTTCGATGATGGCGTCGATATCCATGTGCCCATCTGACGCAATCTCGATGCTAAACCGCTTTTCCTTCTCGGACAGGGGTTCGTAGCTTGTAAGCTGGTGCTCCAGTGTTTCCAGCGTCGCATCAGAGACATCCGCCCCCAGTTCAGTACGTTGTTTAATCCGTTGCCGTAATGCTTCGACCGGGGCCTGGTAAGCCAGGATAAAATAAGGCACCTGCATAGACCTGGCCAGTTCATAAAACAATTGCCGTTGTTGTAATTTCAGGTTGGCTGCATCAATCACCACCGGATAACCTGCGTCCAGCAGGCATCGGGCGATATCGACCAAACGTGCATAGGTGCGGCGCGTCGCCTCTGCTGAGTAGATGAGCTGCCTGGCCGCCTCCGTAATCTCAGTATCAGGAAGAACCTGGTACAATCGTTTGCGTTCCACATCTGACCTGACCTGGATCGCGGGATATTTTTCCAACAGGAGACACGTACCAACGGATTTGCCTGCACCTGACAAACCATGATTGATCAACAAACAGGGTGAGGTTGGCTGAATATAAGTTTTTGCCAGTACTAAATACGCCAGCAATCCATCAAATGTCTGCTGGTACGCTTGCGTACCAGCCTGCTCCTGCTGCAGGCGTAACGCATTGACCTTGGTCCGCACCATGGCGCGATAAACTTTATAAAACCGAAACAGTTTGAGTCCCTGGTAGTCACCGGTAATTTCCAAGTAGTGATTCAAAAACCGTTGCGCCAGTGCATATTGTTGGCGATCTTCGAGGTCCATGAGCAGAAAAGCTATTTCACTGATTACATCAATCCAGTAAAGGTTTTCATTAAACTCGATACAATCAAAAATGATAATCTCGTTATTCCAGAGCGCGATGTTTTTCAAATGCATATCGCCGTGACAGGCCCGTACAAAACCCTCTGCCTTGCGCTGCTGAATCGTAATTGCCAATACTTCGAGCTGTCGAAACGTCCATGATTCTAGTTTATCAAGCTCTGCGATTATCTTCTTATCATGAATAACGGGCCGGATTTGCTCAAAATTTTCCAGCATGGGTACCTGGATATGTTGTATATCACCAAAGTCTGTGTGCTTGTCGACCGGCTCGATGGACAAGTGAAATTGCGCCACTTTACTGGCCAACTTGTCCATCAGCAAATTATCAAGTCCCTGTTGTGCCAGCATGCGATCCAGTTGCATGGATTGCGGGAACTGCCGCATTTTCACCGCGTATTCAATCACCGGGCCCTGGCCATCCAGTTCGGGGTGCGCTTCGGACCCATGGATAGCTATCACCCCCAGGTAAAGTTGCGGAGCCAGGCGACGGTTTAAGCGGACTTCTTCGTGACAGTAAAAGCGGCGCTTCTCCAGCGTGGAGAAATCAAGAAAGCCAAAATTGACTGGTTTTTTTATCTTGTAAACATAATCACCGGTGAGCAATACCCAGGAAATGTGCGTCTCGATCACCTCGAACTGCTCGATCGGATGATCATACAACATAGGATTCTGCAGCTTCTCAATCAGCGACATGGATCAGATACTCTACGTTTTGACACACGAATAATTCTTTTTCTTCGATACAAAGAGATAAAGCCTTATTACCAGTATAGACTGTCAATAAACCCTGTTTAGTGATGACAACACTTCATGAATGCGTGTTTTAAACAGGCATTTGCTCACTGTGCTGTTAACATCTCGTTGACCGGTTGAAACATGCGCCGGTACTGGCCGGGAGTTAAGCCGGTCAGGCGTTTGAACAAGCGACGGAAAAAGGACACATCCTCGTAACTCACCGCGTAACTGATGTCCTCCACCGAGTGATGCGTGTTTTCCAGCAAGCGCTTGGCTTCCTCGATGCGTAAATTTTGGATATAGCCCATCAGTGAATGTCCGGTGGCCGCCTTGAAGCGTCGCTTCAAGGTACGCTCCGGGATGTTGGCCAATGTCACCACCTGGGCCAGCGCCTCATGATCATGGTAATGCTCGTTTAACCATTGTTCGCAGTTACGTACAACCGAGTCGGTGTGCGGGGCATGACGATCCAGGCTGGCATAAGGCAACTGCCCCTCAGCGTGCCCTTTCAGTAAATACACCTTGGCAATCCGCATCGCTTCGCCGGCGCTGATATGCCGGGCAATGATATGCATTGCCAGGTCATGCCAGGAGGTGGTGCCGCCGGCGGTGACGATCCGCCCATCGGCATCGGCAAACACCAGGTTGGGTGCCGGGTTAAACTTCACGTTGGG
>JASFOS010000008.1:0-29344 GCA_050116415.1 Thioalkalispiraceae bacterium | reverse complement strand
CAAGAGCGGTTATTGCTACGGCCTGCTGACAGGTTACCGGGATAATAGGACGCATCCGGGTGCAAGAACTCGAATAGCACGCCGTCCCATCGCCAGCTTTGCCCGGCCTGGCAGGTTTGGGCCCGGTCGACGGGAAAATGCCCCGGGACGCTGCTGATAATGCGTTCGACCCTGCTGTTGTCGAGGATCGAGCCGGCACCGCCGCGATGGTCATTATCCGCATGGCTGATGACCAGCACATCGATGCCATCGATTCCCTGCTGCCGTAAAAACGGCAATACCACCCGCTGCCCGGTATCAAAACGTTCGCTATAGCGGGGCCCCGTATCGAACACCAGAACATGGCGCCGGGTCTGGATCACGCTCGCCAGTCCCTGCCCCACGTCCAGCAGGGTGAAATCCGCCTCGCCTGTTGCCGGACGCTGCAGCGGCATCAGCATTGCCGGCGCAAGCAGCACCAGCCCCAGCCAGCGATGGGGCCAGCCGCGTGGCAGCAACAGCATAAACACCCCGGCCATGGCCAGTAGCACCAGGCCGGGCGGCGGTGAAGCCGACTGCCAGATGGCCCACGGCCATTGCGCCATCAGCGCCAGTAACCACTCGATACCGTCCAGCAGCTGTAGCGCAAGCCATAGCAAACCACTGGCCAGCGGCTGAGAGAAATAAAGCGCGATGACCGACAGCAAGGTCAATGGCACCACCAGGACGCTGACCAGGGGAATCGCCCACAGGTTGGCCAGCGGCGAGACCAGCGATACCTGGCCAAACAATATCAGCATCACCGGTACCAGGCCGAGACTTATCGAGCCCTGCAGGTAACCCCATTGTTGCAGTCGATTGAGCGCGTTGCGGCGCCCCTGCATGGCAAACGCGATCACCGCGACCGCGATGAAGGACAACCAGAATCCGGCGGCCAGTACCGATAACGGGTCATACAGCAAGACCGCTAACAGGGCGATAGCCAACACCCGGCTGCTGGCATAGTGGCGGTAAAACACGATGCCTGACATCACCACCAGCACCATCACCAGCGCGCGCTGGGTGGGTATCGACCAGCCCGCCAGTAACGCGTACAGCACAGCCACCAGCGCGGCACTGACCGCGCCGATTTTTTGCGCCGGTACCCGCAGGCGGGCGGGCCCGGCAAAACTCCAGGCCCAGCGCCCCAGCCAGAATGCCATCGCCGCGACCAGGCCAACATGCAGGCCGGAGATGGCCATCAGGTGCGCCGTGCCGGTATCGCGCAGTAGCTGCCATTGCCGGGGACTCATCGACGATCGGTCACCGATGGCCAGCGCCTTGATCAACGCGGCGTTGGCTTCATTCGCCAATAGCCGATCCAGGTGCTGGCGTATGGTTAACCGGAGTCCATGGATATCCAGCGGGTTCGCGGCCTCAAGGCGCTGGTTAACGGCGCTCTTGCGCACGTAGCCGGTGGCACGCAGGCCTTTCTGGAACAGCCATTTTTCATAATCAAAACCACCGGGGTTCATGAAACCGTGAGGTGGCTTTAACCTGACCTGCAACTGCCAGCGCTCACCCGGCTTGATCTCGGGCGCCGATGCACCGTACCAGCTCAGCTTGATATGGCCCGGGCTGGTAAATATCTGCTCGTTAAAACTTAATTGTTCAACATTAAACTCGAAGCGGGTTGAACGCTGGCGTTGCTCAGGTAACCCTGTCACCTGGCCGATAACCTGAACGTCGCGGGCGATTAACGGGGGCGGTAATTGTTGCTGCAGGCGTGACTGGGCATGCCATAACGCCCAGCAAAAACCCAGCATGCAGAAAAAGACCAGCCACAAACCACGGCGCTTGCCAAGATACGCAAGCATGGCAAGCGGCAACAATGACAGGCCCACATAGACAGGCGGGAGCACGCTGCATTGCTGTAATGCAATAATGCCCGCCAGAAACGCGATTGTCCCTGAACGCATATTTTGCTGACAGTCCTTTGTCGAATGATAGATAATAGTGGCTTGTTACGGCCCACTGATGTAATTATGCCGAAGAAATTCATCAAAAAATACATGCCTGATCACGAAGTGATTCGTAATCATCCCCATCTGAACAAGATGTTTGGGACCCTGCTGCATGATCCCAACCTGTTACACCTGAACCGCCGCTCGGTATCGATGGCCTTTTTTGTCGGCCTGTTCATGGCTTTTGTGCCCGTGCCGTTTCAAATGCTGCTGGCCGCCGCCGTGGCCATCCTGGTGCGCTGCAACCTGCCCATCGCCGTGGGCCTGGTCTGGGTGTCCAACCCGGTGACCATGCCGCCGCTGTTTTACTTTTGCTACAAGGTGGGAACCTGGGTGCTGGGCGGCAAACATGAGCCATTTCATTTTGAACTGTCCTGGCAGTGGCTGATGGAGGGACTGGGGGCGATCTGGGAACCGTTTTTACTGGGCTGCGCCATCGTCGGCCTGATCAGCGCCAGCCTGGGCTATTTCGTGGTCCGCCTCGCCTGGCGAATACGGATTATCAGCCACATCAAGCAACGCAAACTGCGTAAAAATACTTAACAAATCACTTTAATAGCACATTAAGATTATTATATAACATACTGTTTTATATAATTATTTAATCTTTTCTCAATTGGGTGACCAGTTGATTGAGCGAATTACTGACATTAGCCAAGCTCGCGCTGGATTCACGCACTGTCTTGAGATTCGCTGTCACTGTTTCAGAACTCCGCCTGATCGCCTGAGAATTGTCCACCACCCCGGCGGCTACGGCAGACTGTTCCTCGGTCGCTGCAGCAATGCCGGCGTTCATTTCATTTATCGTCTGGACAGATTTCACAACCGGTAACAAGGCCTGTTGCGCCTGGCGGGTACGCTCAACACAGACCTCGGCAGACTGGCTATGTTGCCTGACAGTACTACCAGCCTCCTCAGCAATTGCAGACAGGCTCTCAATGATGGTTCTGATTTCCAGGGTTGAATCAGATGTGCGTTGTGCCAGTTGCCTAACTTCATCTGCGACCACGGCAAATCCCCGGCCCTGTTCTCCAGCCCGAGCCGCTTCAATGGCGGCATTGAGTGCCAGCAAATTGGTCTGCTCTGCCACTCCCTGAATGACATCAAGAACCGTGCGAATATCGTTGCTGCCCTCCTCTAGTCGCAACATAAGATTGACCATCTGTAAAATATCATCCGAGAGTTGCTCAATGTGCTCATTTGAGACCTGCAATTTGATATTGGCATCCTGCACCGCATAATTAGCCTGATTAGCAGCATCTGAGGCATTTGCGGCATGACCGGCCACTTCGTTGAATGATGCAGATATCTGGCTGATCGACTCGCTCACCGAGTCTGTTGCATCAGTTTGTTTTTCTGCCAGCATGGTGGCCTGCTCAGACACTTTGTCTACGTTCTTTGACGAAATCATAACCTGCTCAGATTCCTGCTGTAATTTTGAAATGATTTCCAGTAAATAATTTTGCAACTGGTTTGCGGAGTTATTGACTGTACTGATTTCTGCAAAACGAGAATGGCTATTTAACGGGTTATTGTAATTACCTTCTGTCATACCTTTCAAAAACGGGACCAGTTGCTGCATAAAATCAATTGTCCTGTTCTGAATAAAAAAGGAAATAATGATTGCCGTGATGGTTAGTATCATAAAAATTAAAACCAGGTTTCTGACCTGCTTCGAAATACGGTTTTTAATCACATCAACTTCCAGCGCATAGGTATTGATGTCGTTATTGAGAAACTCAAGTGCTTCACTCATATCCCGCTGGCTTTCTTCAATACGGTTATAGATTTTCAGGGTATTCGCCAGTTCTTTTTCATAACGGGAAGTTAGCGAGACAAGGTCATCAATAGCATCCTGCCCTTTTTCAGTCTTCTCCTCCTGGATCAGAACATCTTCATCCACATCAGAATAGACGCCTAATCGGGGCAGGCTATTCAACGCCTCAAGAACAGTGATTAGATGTTGGTTTTCTTTTAACAAGTCCTGTTTTAGACTGCTATCCCTGTTTTCAATAAAGCGTTGGCGCAAATAGGAGATATGCTGTAAGGACGAGGCAATCCCGGCAAGTTTTTCAAGATAGTTTACTTTTAGTATTTGGTTATTTTGGGCACCCTGTGCCACATAATCTTGCAACATGACCACGTCAGCAGTCCTGTCCCGTTCATTGTTGATTAATAATGCCTGAGGATTGGCTGACAATTTTCCGGCTGCACGTACTTTATTGAGTTCATCTATAACCAGCGCGGTTGATTTTTTTATATCCTTGCGTGCCTTCACGGATAACCAGCTCATATCCTGGAGCAGCAAATTTTTCAAATGGTTCTCAGCTTCCAGTAACAGGGTAGCATCACCGGTTCGTAAATATCGCTCGAGTGTAAGGCGCACATCAACATTGGCGATATTTTGCATGTGTTGATAATCCCGGTTATAACGATAAGGCTTTTCCATCTGTAGCCAGCCCCATATCCCAACAAGGATCATAAGAAAAACCAGGAGAGTTATAATTGCGCTCGACAAACGCGATACTGTTGTCAACTTCATATTGATACTACCAGATAGTGAAATATTACGACTAATCGTGTGCCAATTTAACTGGAGTTTATGACAACGGTATGACAGCCGATTGAAATCAGCTGGATCTGGAGAGTTTAAAGATGAACAAAAGCGATTTTTATAATAATTCTGAAACGTTTGTCATACGAATTCGACAAAATGACCGTCTTCAAGATGAAGCGTTCTATCCAGTCTTGATGATAAACGTTCGTCGTGTGTGACGATGATAAAGCTGGTCGACAATTGCTGGTTTAACTCCAGCATCAAATCAAAGATTTTCTCTGCGGTACGACTATCCAGGTTGCCGGTCGGCTCGTCGGCCAGCACGCATTGCGGTTCGGTCACCAGTGCGCGGGCGATGGCCGCACGCTGTCGCTCGCCCCCCGACAATTCACCGGGTTTGTGCTTCAGGCGCGGCCCGAGCCCCACCCGTTCCAGCATCTCTGCCGCCCTGGCTTTGGCCTGGGCTGTGGACACACCCCGGATCAGTAGCGGCATGCTGACGTTTTCCAGCGCGCTGAACTCGGGCAGCAGGTGATGAAACTGGTAGACAAAACCCAGCGACTGGTTGCGTAACCGGCCGCGTGCGGCCTCGTCCATGCTGGAAATCACCTGACCCAGGATTTGCACTTCACCGGCGGAGGGAATGTCCAGTCCACCCAGTAACTGTAACAAGGTACTCTTGCCGGAACCGGAAGCCCCGACGATCGCCACACGCTCACCCTGCCCGATGCTCAAATCGATCCCCTTGAGGACTTCCACCGGCTCGGGCCCCTCGGTGAAGGTTTTGGCCAGTGCTTTACAGGTAATGACCACGTTACTCATAGCGCAACGCCTCAGCCGGTTGGGTGCGACTGGCGCGCCAGGCCGGGTAAAGCGTCGAGACCACGCCCAGCAATAACGACACCAGGGTAATGCCCCACACATCCGACCAGTGCAACTCGGAGGGCATCTCGCTGATGTAATACACGGAAGGATCCAGCACCCGGAAGCCAAACAGGTTTTCAATGAACGGCACCACCACGTCCAGGTTGGTGGCCAGCGCAATCCCGCCCAGTACCCCGAGGGTGGTGCCGATGATGCCGATGAAGGTGCCCTGGATCATGAAAATCGCCAGTACACTGCGCGGTGAAGCACCCAGGGTACGCAGTATCGCGATATCACTTTGTTTATCGGTCACCAGCATCACCAGGGTCGATACGATATTGAACGCGGCGACCGCGATAATCAGGGTCAACAACAGGAAGATCATGCGCTTTTCAATTTTGACCGCGCGAAACCAGTTGGCATGGTAGGAACTCCAGTCACGCAACCAGTAGCCCAGCAAGCGTTCATCATCCTGCCATTGGCGACGCAGCTGCTGGGCCATGAATAGATCTTTCAACTGCACGCGTACCCCGGTGACCTTGTCGCCGAGACGAAACAGCTTTTGCGCATCCTGCATGTGCATCACGGCAAGACTGCTGTCGTACTCGTACATGCCGATGTAGAAGGTTGCCACCACCGTGAAACGTTTGAGACGCGGCATCACGCCGGCCGGGGTGACATTCGCCGAAGGTGTCACCAGGGTGACTTTTTCCCCCACTTCGACGCCAAGGATGCGGGCCAGGTCCCGCCCCAGCACAATGCCGTATTCACCGGGCTTGAGATCCTGCCAACTGCCCTGGTCGATATGGGCGGCAATGTTGGAAACCCGGGCTTCCATGTCGGGCAACACGCCACGCACCAGGCTGCCATTGACATTACGCCCGTTGATCAACATGCCCTGGCCTTCCACGTAAGGGGCGACACCCGTGACCTGTTCATGGCCTTCCACCACTCGGGCCGCCTTTTGCCAGTTTTCCATGCGATTGTCGTAATGGGTGATGGTCAGGTGGGAGACCATGTCGAGAATGCGGTCCCGCACTTCCTTTTCAAAACCGTTCATCACCGACATCACGGTAATCAGGGCGGTAACACCCAGCGTGATACCCAGCATCGAGGACATGGAGATAAACGAGATAAAATGGTTACGTCGCTTGGCGCGGGTATAACGAAGACCGACAAAGAGTTCAAATGGCTGATACATGGGGTGACATTAAACCATAAAAGTCTATCTGGATGTGTACGCGTTATGCGCAACTCACCGTAACCGCTTCATACAAGCGAATCTGCTCGGGGTTAACGCTGGCCTTGTAGGCCAGGACCTCGACGCCACAATTCATGGCCTTGCGCAACATTTGACCATATTCCGGGTCGATGTTGTCCGCCGGGCTGAACTGTTCGATATCATCACGTTGAATGCAGAAGAAAATCACGCCGCGTTGTCCCTGCGCCACCACGTGCATCAGTTCGCGCAGATGCCTGGTCGCCCGCTGGCTGACCGCATCGGGAAATATCGCGACACCGGCTTCGTCGATGGCCGTGACGTTCTTGATTTCCACGTAGCAATCCGCCTGTTGCCCGTCCTGCAGCAACAGGTCAATACGACTGTTTTCCTGGCCATATTTCACCTCGCTGCGTAACTGTTGATAGCCCTGCAATTCGCCCACCAGCCCGCTTTCAATCGCTTCACTCACCAGCCGATTCACCAGACCGGTATTGATGCCCACCAGGCTACCTTCCGTGGAGGTGGTGACTTCCCACGCATAAGGGTATTTGCGTTTTGGGTTTTGCGTATCGCGCACCCAGACTGGACTGCCCGGCTCTGCACAGCCTGTCATCGCGCCGGTATTGGGGCTGTGCGCCGTGATCAGCTGGCCATCTGCCAGGCGGATATCCGCCAGGAAGCGCTTGTAACGCTTGATGAGGGTGCCAGGGAGCAAGGGCGATTCAAAATTCATAATTTGTTAATTTACAACCAGTTACTATAATCTTTACATAAAAGTGGATTAGGTTTTGCCTGTAAGCCATTGATAGAGTATATTTTACCTGAAAATAACACTTAAATTCTGGCAAGGAGTCATGCCATGCACAGTTTGATGAAATCACTGCTTTTCAGCCTCGGCTTGCTGAGCGCCGCCGTTCTTCAGGCAGAAACCCTGAATATGCCAGATGCAGTTCCCCAGGAAATGACCATCCAGGTTCCCGGCCGGGGTATGACCATGACCGCGGTCGAAGAAAAGTTCGGCACCCCTGTCACCAAGTATGACGAAGTGGGCGATCCCCCGATTACCCGCTGGGATTACCCGGAGTTTTCAGTCTACTTTGAATACCAGTACGTGTTGCATACTGTTGTTCACAAGATGTAATCACCCCTGTTGATAACCCGTTGAGCGTTTCTTCGCTCTTAACCACTTATGCCAACACGCCTTCCTGCCGAATGGGAGCCTCAAAGCGGCATCATGTTAACCTGGCCGCACCAGGCAACCGACTGGCAACCGATACTCGCCGAGGTTGAACGCGTTTTTGTTGAACTGGGTGTCCACATCACGCGTTTTGAAAAACTGTTGATCGTCTGTTTCGATCAACCACACCTGGCCCACGTGCAGCAACTGCTGGAACAATCGGACACTGACATGTCACGGGTACTGTTACGTACCTGTAAAAGCAATGACAGCTGGGCACGTGATCATGGACCAGTTACCCTGTACCACGATGATACTCTGCAGCTGGTTGATTTCCGCTTTAATGGCTGGGGTAACAAGCACCCGGCTGATCTGGATAACGCGATTAACCGTTGCCTGTTTGAACAGGGTACTTTTCAAACCCAACAGCTCGACGCAACGGACTTCGTGCTTGAAGGCGGCAGTATTGAATCGGATGGCCAGGGTACGCTGTTAACGACCACGACCTGCTTGCTGTCCCCACATCGTAACCCGGCGCTGTCACGTTCGGACATCGAAGACAAACTCAAACGGTTGTTGGGTTTTGAGCGTATCCTGTGGCTGGAACATGGCGCGCTTGAGGGAGATGATACCGATAGCCATATTGATACCCTGGCAAGGTTCTGTGATGCACAAACTATCATGGTGCAAACCTGCGATGATCCTGAAGATTCGCATTACCCTTCACTACAGGCCATGCTTGGTGAATTACGCCGGTTTAAAACCGCGCAAGGGGAACCTTACCAGCTCGTTGAATTGCCGTTACCTGGCGCGATCCATGATGCGCAGGGTCAGCGCCTGCCAGCCAGCTATGCCAATTTCCTGATCCTCAACCAGGCGGTCTTGCTCCCCGTCTACGCTGACCCGGTTGATGAACGCGTGATTGAAATATTTAAAGCCACCTTCACCGATCGGCAAATCATCCCGGTCAATGCCCGTGCCCTGATCCAGCAATACGGCAGCATTCATTGCCTGACCATGCAACTGCCCGCTGGCGTGCTCTAGAACCTGGGAAGCGGTGAAGTGATAAACCAGAGGTTACGACTCTCGTCGTATTCCCAGCGCTGGCGATCATCGAGGGTTTTTTCGCGTGCAAACTGCTCGTTGTAGTAACGTAGCTTGACATCGACAATCACCGTTGAGGCGTCAGGCTGAATAACCTGGCGCGTGGTATAACCGGTGACCTTGATAAAACCAAGCTTTCTTTTTTCAATAGAAGAAAACGGCGCAGGCTCTTTTCGAAACCGGTTAACCTGGGTGATGTCTCCCCAGCGCAAAACCCGTTCATAAGCCCGGAGTGTGGATTGTAAAACCTGTTCCTTGGACTTGGTGGCACAACCCGAGATAGCAGTGACCAGTACGAAAATAATGGAGGTTATTATAGTTTTATTCATCGCTGTCTCCTTGAACTTGCAGTAAAATATATCAGGTCTACCCGTGATATGCACGAGTGTCCTGGCCAGCAATGCCATCGTTCATCCTACCAGACGAGTCGATATATGCCTGATAATAAAATTAAAACCGCCCTGTTCCAGCATAGCTGCTCGGCAAACCGTGTTCAAAACCTGGATAAAATCAATCATGCCATCGAACAAGCCGCCTCGGAAGGTGTGCAACTTATCCTGTTACAGGAATTACATAACAGCCTGTATTTTTGCCAGACCGAGGACACCGAACAGTTCGAACTCGCCGAAACCATACCGGGCCCGACTACCCAGTACCTTTGCGGCCTGGCCAGCAAGTTCAACATGGTGATCGTCAGCTCGTTGTTCGAGAAGCGCGCCGCCGGCCTGTACCATAACACCGCTGTCGTCTTCGATGCGGATGGCAGCATTGCCGGCCAATACCGTAAAATGCATATCCCGGATGATCCCGGTTATTACGAGAAATTTTATTTCACGCCGGGCGACCAGGGCTTTCAGCCGATACAAACACAGATCGGTAAACTGGGGGTACTGGTATGCTGGGACCAGTGGTTTCCGGAAGCTGCGCGTTTAATGGCCATGGCCGGTGCAGATTTACTTCTTTACCCTACCGCCATTGGCTGGGATGAAAACGATACGGATGATGAGCAACAACGTCAGCTGGATGCCTGGCTGACCATTCAACGTTCGCACGCGATTGCCAACGGCTTACCGGTACTGAGCTGCAACCGTACCGGCGTCGAATATTCACCGGATCAGCAGCAACACATCCTCTTCTGGGGCAACAGTTTCATCTGCGGGCCACAGGGAGAAATCCTGGCACAGGCCAATGAACAGGAAAGCCTGCTGATTGCTGAAATCGATCTGCAACGCAGTGAACAGGTACGCCGCATCTGGCCATACCTGCGTGATCGCCGCATCGATGCCTACCATGACCTGCTGTTGCGTTATCGTGATGCCGATAGCGCAAAAAAATAACTGAACAGGGAACCGTTTCACAGTTTCGCCACCTGCCCTGCTAAATTTTTCAAGAATCCCCTCCTGCAGTCGATATACTTAAATAAATAGTATTTAACAGAAAACGAGCAGGTTAATATGAAATCAAAACTACTTTTATCGACGATTCTTGCCACTGGCGCCATGTCAGCACATGCCGACCTCCTCTCACTGGAAGTCGCTACCGGTCAATGGGATCATGAAGCCAGTGGTCAATTCCAGTACATCGTTAACGGCAGCGGTGACGAACTGGACCTGGATCGTGACTTTGGTCTGGAAGACGAAAAAGAAGGCTATACCTATGCCGTCATACGCCATGCGGTACCTGTGATTCCCAACGTCAAGGTCATGACCACCTCATTAAGCCATGAAGGTAGTAATAATAATTTTAACTTTGATTTCGGTGATCAAACGTATACCGGCGCGGTTGATACCAAGCTGGTGCTTGATCATACCGATGTGACCGCATTCTGGAACCTTCTCGATACCGGCGTGACCTTCGACCTGGGACTGACGGCACGTCAACTGGATGGTGAAGCCACTGTAGATGATGGAACCACCCGTACCACGACTACCGTTGATGGTACTATCCCGATGCTATACGCAGGCCTGGCTGTTAGCCCGATTGATAATCTTCGTTTCAGCTTCGAAGCCAACTATATTGGTGCAGGCGATAGTTCTTATACTGATACGATCGCCAAAGTCAGTTACCACACCAGCTTCATGCTGGGTATCGAGGCAGGGGTACGTACCATGTCACTGGAACTGGATGACCTGGATGATAACTTTGCAGACATGGAATTTTCCGGAAGCTTTGTTGGCGTATCCGTCAAGTTCTAGTTTCAATAATTTTTTTACTACTATAAAAGCCGGGTTTATTACCCGGCTTTTTTTTCGCTAGCTATTTATATAGTGTCTATACTTACGGGTAGTCGTGCAGTAATCATTCTGGAACGGATTATGAATAAACTACTGTCAAGCCTGCTGCTCATGCTTTCGCTTTCATCGCTGTCTGCCGAGGAAGGTAAAGCCACTTTCACGCAAACGCCCTACCAGCCGGTCAATGCCGTCTATGATTTTTATTTTGATAAGCCCGAGAAAATCAATTCCGCGCTGTTCTGGATACGCTCGCTCATCAATCCGCTCACCGAAGCGCCTTATAACCAGGCGCCGGAGTTCATGAATATCAAGGTGGTGATTCATGGCACCGAGATCGTCACCATTGCCAGGAAAAACTATACAAAATATAAAGAAGCCGTGGAACGCATGCGCTATTACCATGCACTCGGCGTGGAATTTAAAGTCTGCAACCTGGCCGCCCACGATTATGACTACACTGTCGATGACTTTTACGAGTTCATCGAGGTGGTACCGTCGGCGTTTGCCGAACTGGCACACTGGCAAATGCAGGGCTATGCGCTGATCACCCCGAAAATCATGACCCGCGAGCAATCCGTGGAAGAAATTCGCTAAACATACTCCCCATCCTGCACTGGAATTCGCTACAATACGCGTTTGTTCTTTCGATCAACGATTTTCTGACTGTCCATGAGTAGTGCCCCTGAAACCGGGCTTGCGGTACATAGCCCCCTTCTTCCTGTCTTGCCTGAAAAAACCGGTGAGCGTCTGCAATGGGGGCGCCTGTACGGCAGCAGTTACGGACTGATTATCAGCGCCGCGGCGAGCCATCACGATGCGCCCCTGCTGGTGGTGACCCCGGATACGGCCGCCGCTCAACGCCTTGAATACGCCTTACATTTCTATACCGACGAGGACAGCTTACCGATCATCACCTTCCCGGACTGGGAAACCCTGCCTTACGATATTTTTTCACCGCACCAGGATATTGTTTCTGAACGACTGACCGCGTTGTACCGGCTGCCCGGCCTGCAAAAAGGCATCCTGATCGTGTCCGCACAAACCTTGATGCAACGCATATGTCCACGCTCCTATTTGCAGGCCAACAGCCTGCTCCTGGATATTGGCCAGCAATTAAACCTCGACGAGATGCGCCTGCAACTGGAGAACAGCGGCTACCACTGCGTGTCCTCCGTGGTTGAACATGGTGAGTTTGCGGTACGGGGCAGCCTGCTAGACCTGTTCCCGATGGGCAGCAATAAACCGTTACGTATCGAGCTGTTTGATGATGAAATCGAAAGCATTCGCAGTTTTGATCCCGAGACCCAGCGTTCCATTGAAAAGATCGACAAGGTACGTCTACTGCCGGCGCGCGAGTTTCCATTAAACAAGGATGCTGTCAGTCGGTTTCGCAAGGCTTACCGTTCACATTTCGAAGGCGAGGCAAAAAATTCCGTCGTCTATCGTGATGTCAGCAACGGCATAGCCCCACCTGGCATCGAGTATTATCTACCGCTGTTTTTCGAACAGACGGAAACCCTGTTTGATTATCTGCCCGAAAATAGCCTGCTGATGCTCACCGATGATGTCGCGCATGCGGTTGATAAACAATGGGAGGAAATCAAGGAACGTTACGAACAGCGCCGCCATGATCGTGACAGACCCCTGTTAAACCCGGCCGAGCTTGCCCTGCAACCACAGGAAGTTTTTGCCTCGGCAAAACAATACCGACGCGTCGAGCTGCAACATTTTGAGCATGAAGCTAGCAACGCCTGTAACTTCTCGACCTCGGCGCCGCCTTTATTAAATCTTGATGTTCGTGCGGAGCGCCCCACCGCGGTACTCGAAAAGTTCATCAGTGAATTCAAGGGTCGCATCCTGTTTGCGGCAGAAAGTTCAGGACGACGCGAATACCTGATTGACCTGTTACGTGATCATGACATTTATCCCAGCCCGGTAGATAACTGGCAGGCCTTTTTCAATAGTGACATTGCCATGGCCATTACCACGGCACCACTTGAACAGGGTTTGTTGATTCACCAGCCGGATATCGCGGTTATTGCCGAACCGCAACTGTTTGGCGCCCAGGTCATGCAGCGGCGACGCCGACGGGCCGCGCAGCGAGATACCGACAGCATCATTCGCAACCTTGCCGAACTGACCATCAACGCGCCGGTAGTGCATGAAGAGTTTGGGGTCGGCCGTTACCTGGGCTTGCAAACCCTTGATGTAGGCGAGAACCCCGCCGAGTTTTTAACGCTGGAGTATGCCGGTGGTGACAAGCTTTACGTACCGGTCAGCTCATTACATTTAATCAGCCGCTATACCGGTTCCGCTCCCGAAACTGCGCCATTGCATAAACTCGGAAGCGGACAATGGGAAAAGGCCCGGCGCAAGGCCAGCGAACGCGTGCGCGACGTTGCCGCCGAGTTGCTGGATATCTATGCCAGGCGTGAAGCGCGTAGCGGTTATACCTATCACATTGATGATGCCGCCTACCGTGCCTTTGCCGCCGGGTTCCCGTTTGAGGAGACCCCGGATCAGCAAACCGCCATTGAGAACGTGATTGCCAACATGCGCTCCGACAAGCCGATGGATCACCTGGTTTGTGGTGATGTCGGTTTTGGTAAGACCGAGGTCGCCATGCGTGCCGCGTTCATCGCCGTGCAGGATGGTAAACAGGTCGCGGTGCTGGCCCCCACCACCTTGTTGACCCAGCAGCATGCCGAGAACTTCCGTGATCGTTTTTCTGACTGGCCGGTACGTGTCGAATCGATTTCGCGCTTTGGCAGTAAAAAGGAACAGGAAAAAATACTGCATGATTTGCAGCAAGGTAAAATCGACATCATCATCGGCACCCACAAGCTATTGCAAAAAGACGTCAAGTACAGAAACCTGGGACTGGTGATCATCGACGAAGAACACCGCTTCGGTGTGCGCCAGAAAGAAACCTTCAAGGCATTGCGCTCGGAAGTGGATATCCTGACCCTGACTGCCACCCCGATACCCCGCACCCTGAACATGGCGATGTCCGGCATGCGTGACCTGTCGATCATTGCCACGCCGCCTGCCAAGCGCCTGGCGATCAAAACTTTTGTGTCCGAATGGAACAACGCGCAAATAAAGGAAGCCTGCCTGCGTGAGATTCGTCGTGGAGGCCAGGTCTACTTCGTGCATAACGAGGTCGAGACCATTGAAAAGATGGCCAACAAGCTCATCGAGCTGATTCCCGAGGCCACCGTGCATTTTGCCCACGGTCAGATGCGTGAACGTGACCTGGAACGAGTGATGTCAGACTTCTACCATCAACGCTTTAATATCCTGGTCTGTACCACCATTATTGAAACCGGCATCGACATCCCCACTGCCAATACCATCATCATCAACAAGGCAGACCGGTTTGGCCTCGCCCAGCTTTACCAGTTGCGTGGTCGGGTCGGACGCTCCCATCACCGTGCTTATGCCTACCTGCTGGTGCAATCGCAAAAAGCCATTACCGCCGATGCCCGCAAGCGCCTCGAAGCGATTGAATCCATCGAGTCACTGGGGACCGGCTTTACCCTCGCCACCCATGACCTGGAAATTCGCGGTGCCGGTGAATTGCTGGGTGATGAGCAAAGTGGCCAGATGATCGAAATCGGTTACAGCATGTATACCGAACTGCTGGAACGCGCCGTGAATGCCCTGAAGCAAGGCAAGGAACCGGAACTGGACAAGCCGTTACACCAGGGCACCGAGATCGATCTGAATATCCCGGCCCTGATCCCCGATGACTACCTGCCCGATGTGCACGAACGGTTGATCATGTACAAGCGCATCGCCAACGCGTCCAATGATGATGAACTGAAAGAATTACAGGTTGAGATGATTGATCGCTTCGGCCTGTTACCGGAACAAACCAAGAACCTGGTTGAAATTACCCGCCTCAAACTGCGCGCCACCCCGCTAGGTATTGAAAAAATCGAACTGGCTGATAGCGGTGGGCGAATCGTTTTTAACAAGGAGCCTGACATCGACCCGATGAAGATCATTCAGCTTATCCAGACCCAGGCCAACTTTTACAAGCTGGATGGCAGCGAGAAGCTGAGGATCAGCAAGCCCCTGGACAGCAAGGAAAAACGTTTCGAAGAAATCAGCAACTTGCTGGCGATGTTTACGGCTCAGTAGAAAACACCAAGCGGGTTGCGCGTCATCGCGACCGAGACCATGAAAGCAAACACCAGGAGCGCGGCCAGCCACGCCATCAACCCGGAACGCCGACCCCGGCCCCATTTCATCGCCTGCATCCCCAGCAGGATATACGCCAGCAGGCAGACCAGCTTTACCATCAACCAGGACGAATTCAACGGATGATAACCCAGCTGCACCGCCAGCAGCACCCCGCTCACCAGCAACACGCTATCGTTGATATGCGGCAGGATCTTGATCCATCGCGCCTGCAACGGCCTTTTCAGCAGGTAAAGCCAGCCGCCTCTCACCAGGAACAGTGTAATCGTGATAGTAACGCTGGCGAGATGGAGTGTTTTAAGCATGCAATGGCAACAAGCTACTCGTTGCGGCTCAGTTCCAGCTCCGGAAACAGCGTGTCCTCGTAGCCGAAAAAGCGCAGATCGGTGATGCGTTGCGGATACAGGATCCCGTCAAGATGATCCACTTCATGCTGGACCACGCGGGCATGAAAATCATTGGCCTCACGTTGAATGGGCTCACCATGCTGGTCGAAACCGGAATAGCGGATATGCTTGTGTCGTGGTACCAGTCCGCGCATGCCGGGAACACTCAGGCAGCCTTCCCAACCATCCTCGGTTTTTTTATCCAGCACCTCGATAACCGGGTTAATCAACACGGTATTCGGTACCGCTTCCACCTGTGGATAGCGCGGGTTGGCCTCGACCCAGAAAATCACCACCCGCTGGCTGACCCCGATTTGCGGGGCCGCCAGGCCCGCGCCGTTTTGCGCCTCCATGGTGTCATACATATCCTGGATGAGCATATCCAGCGCGGGCGTGTTAAAATCACGTACCGGTTCAGCCACTTGCAACAGCAGCGGATGTCCCATTTTTAGTGTTTCTTTGACCGCCATAACAATTTTCACCTGGCAATTTAAGGCATAATGACAATTCTAAACAAGAATAATGGTTTTTGGATAATGTTGCGACAAATTAGTTTTTCCCTGCTTTTCTTCTCCCTTGCCTTTACCCTGAACGCAACAGAAGAAATCCGCTATTACAATGTCGAAATCGTGATATTCGAACATGAAAATGCCGACAAGCAACATGAAGAGGACTGGACTGCCCCGCGGCTGGAGGAGGACAGCGAGCAGGCCGAACTGACCCATGAACTGGGCCAGTCCTACGTGATGGAAGCCGAATCCCCCTACAAACCCGAGTTGATGTTCACCCCGGTCCCGGAACAGGAATACCAGCTCACTGAACAAGCCAGGAAAATCGATGAATCATCCAGCAGGCGCGTGCTGATGCATACCGCCTGGCGTCAACCGGGCCTTTCCAGGCAGCAGGCGATCCGGGTCCTGTTTAAAAAACCGCTTGGCGACGCGCAGACAGCCGCAACTGCGACCAGTAACCCGCCAGCGACGCTTGCCACACCAGGCTCCCCCGCACTCCAGCAGCCCCCTTACCTGGAAGGCGGGATCAAGGTCATGTTATCGCGCTACCTGCATGTTGATGCCAATATCCTTTATCACAAGCAACTACCCGCGATACAGGTTATCTCACCTGAAAGCGAACCCGCTAACCCGGCCAACGAATACATTGAAGACAGCGCCCGTTACACGGTCTACCAGATGAATCAATTGCGTCGTCGCATGCGCAGCAGTGAATTGCACTACCTTGACCATCCGGTGATTGGGATGCTGGTTTACATTACCCCGCACGAATTACCCCAGGAACCTGAGGTAGAGACTAAAACACCCTAACCGGGAAACCAAAGCGACAGTTCGAACGCTTGAATTGCCGGCTGAAGCATCAATTATCAGCGAACGGATCATCCGCAAGCAGGACGCTGAGATACGGCGCGTAAGTTAAGACAGCGCCTTGCATGATCCCCAGGTCATTGAACGCGCGCTCCATTTGTGCAAAATACGATTCATTTTGAGGCTCAAGTTTTAGTGCTTCAAGGGCGGATAGTAACGGTTTAATATCGTCGCTCACCAGGTACCTTTCCAGCAGCTCGATCGTTTCCCCGATTCTCGCCACATTGACGTTTTGTCCCTTGTTTTTCTTCCGGTTGTGGCCAAACTCCCCGAATTCCGGTGGCTCATCATAAACGTTCGCGTCCAGCCCACTGGCTTGCGCGCGAGGTCGAGAGGCCGTTTCATCTCCCGTAACATGGCCCTTCTGCAGCACTCGTTGTTTTAACGTATCGACAAAGGCGTTAAATTGTTCAGTATCGGGTTTATTTAAAAACAGCGATAGCAGCGGTGCGGATTTAACACGGCCATAAAATTCCAGGTATGGCGTATTAACAACGGGCTCAGGATTTAACGTGGATAGTCCAACCGTCAGTTTCTCTTCCTTGAACAGTTTCTTTATTCGCACATTAACAACATCGCCTTCTATCTCGAATTCTCTCGTACCGTTAAGCAAGGTTTTTTGTACCAGTTTCATGAAACTTTTCCTCGTTTTTTGATCAGCCTGCCCTTCAGCAGTTCGATAACCCGTTGATATTTACTGGCGGGCTTTACATTCTTCACACAACTCAACGCGAAACGTTCCCTGCGCTCAGACATCCAGTCCTGCTTGTAAGCATCGTTACCCGTCAAAAAGTCGATCTCGTCCACCTTGTCAGTATCGAGCACGTATTCCATCATGAAACCGGTCAATATTGAACCCGGTGAATACTTCTTCCAGGCCTCGTCATACGCCAGCCTGAATATACTTGCTTTGCCGTGAAGTACAAACCAGAGTTGTGCAGCAACAGGTTGCCCCTTGACGTAAAGAATCCCGAGTCGTGACCAGCCTGGTCGCGAAAAACCCGCCACCATACCATCCAGGAAACCGACATACTGTTCATTCGCCTTCCAGCTCGCGTTGTAGACCGTATAGTAATCGCACATTGCCTGCGGCACTTCGTCTCCCGTAAAAAGACGCAATTCGTAACCATGTTCGCGACCCAGTTTACGCTTCTTTCGGGATATCGTGTTACGCAGCCAGGCCGGGCGTGCCGCCATATAGTCCGCGTATGACTGCCCCTGCACGCGATAAATCCAGTTATACAACCGAAATATTTGTTCACAGCTAAACCCGGCCGTTGCCATGATCCGTTGCAAGCCGGCTAATTTGCTATCATCGTCAGCAACCGGTTCCAAAAGCAAAGAACGTAGCGGTAACTGGCTCAAACCCTGGCCCAGGCAAGCGAGAATCCGCTGTTGCTCGTCATCCGCAAGCAGCAGACTATAATGCGTGGTGTATCGGTGCTTGAGGGAATGCCAGCTATTGCCGGTACTCTTCACCAGCGGCAGGATTGCCACCACCCGGTTGCCTGCCAGCACGCAGGCCAGCACCATCGCTTCATCATCATCAAGTGCTGCGACGGCCAGGTTCTCAAACCATGGGCGCGAGGAAAAGATACTGTCTCGCTCTCCCTGTTCAAAAAGCGCATCAGCACTATCTGGTAGTTGCTTCCAGTCGGAGTAGCATACGAACTTCATGAACAGGTCCAGCCGCAGCGGCGATACAGATAACGTTTAAACCCGGTTGCTCCCAAAGCAGGCAAAGCGCTACTTTTTGCAGTCGGCCGGCGTGGTTTGCACGGTGATTTCACCCGCACTAGTTTAATGATGATATATGTTCAATGACTTTATCCTGGACTTGAATAAGTTGATCGATCATTTCATTTTCTTCACGCAGATCACCAACGGCTTCAATCAAGCCAGCCTGTATCGCTTTGAATAACTTGATGACATCAGGTTTTTTTATTTCACCGTCACTTAATTTACACATCCAGACATCGGCGCCGGTAGCGGAAATTTCCATCATTCGGTCGAAGCTCAAAGTTTCATTTGCAAAATACTGTCCAATTGACGCATCACCATCTTGTAACATGACTGACACAGTCAAAAGCGCTTCCTTGACTTCGCCGTGTGTGTCTTCAGCAGCGGCCGCATAGACTGGCCCAATCGATTCCAATAAGCCCGACCATTCACTATTTTCTTTTCCACTCAACGTTATTGCCGCCATCGGTGTTGTCACCAGGAGTTTATAGCTGGGGGCACTCATTTTTTCCGAGTTTATCTCGATATCTTTCTGTTCCATCTTATCCTTCTTTTATCATCTAACGTGTTCGCCAAGGGTCGTGTTTGTGCAACTTGTGATGTTTACTGTCATTCGGGTGATAAGCACGCCTCTGTATTAATAACCGATAAATGGCTGCAATGTGCTGCGGCTTCAAGCCTTGTTATTTTCAGCCAATAGCAGCGATGACCTGGCGCAGTAGTTTTTTGACTTTTTCCATTCCCGTTTTGAGGTTGACCTCGATTTCTTCCATGGTAATCTCGCCATCGCCACGCCCGGCCGCCATGTTGGCCACCACCGCGATACAGGCGTAACAGAGTTCCAGTTCACGTGCCAGGGCAGCCTCGGGCATACCGGTCATACCCACGATATGACAACCATCCTTTTCCAGCCGGTTGATTTCCGCGCTGGTTTCCAGGCGCGGCCCTTGCGTGGCGGCATAGGTGCCCTGCCTGAACAGTTCCAGTTCAGCGGACTGCGCCGACGCCAGCAGGGTCTGTCTTAACGCGTCGCAATACGGTTCGGTAAAATCAATGTGCACCACGTTGCTCAGGCCTTCTTCAAAAAAGGTGTTGGTTCTGCCCCAGGTGTAGTCAATGATTTGATCCGGAATGACCAGGCTGGCCGGCATCATCGTGGATTCAATGGCACCGACCGCGTTGACCGCGATGATATTTTCCGCCCCTGCTTCCTGTAGTCCCCAGATGTTGGCCCGGTAATTTACTTTATGCGGGGGAATGTTGTGCGCGGAGCCATGACGCGGCAGGAACATCACCTGCTGGCCATACAGCTCGCCGTGCACCAGTGGCCCGGATGGTTCACCATACGGGGTGGTGATCATTTCACGCCGGGTGATCTCAAGGTCACTGATATTGGTAAGACCGGTGCCGCCGATTATTGCCAGTTTTGCCATCGATTTATAATCCCTTTACTGCGTAAATACCATTGACGTTGCGCAGGTAGCCCTTGTAATCCATGCCGAAACCAAAAATATAACGGTCCTCGATCTCCAGCCCGACATACTCCGCCTTGAGCCCATTTTTTCGATCATGATGTTTATCAACCAGAACCGCACAGCTTACCTCGCTGGCACCGGCCTGTTCACAATGGTGCTTGATTGCCGCCAGGGTCACGCCCTCATCAAGGATATCATCAATAATCAGTACCGCGCGTCCTTTCAGACCAGTGGCAGGTTCCGCCAACCATTTAATCTTGCCGCCGCTGGTGTTTTTTTCATAGCGCGTGGCATGGATATAATCCATTTCCAGGGGAAAAGATAAATGCGGAAGCAACTGTCCGGAGACGATGACCGCACCGGTCATCACCACCAGGATCAACGGGTTCTTTTCCGCGAAGTCACGCTCTATCTCGCCGGCCATGCGTCGTATGGCCGACTGGACCTGTTCGGCTGAATAAAGGCATTCAGCTTCGCTATGGACTTTTCTGACTTGCTCAGGATTCAGCATGGTTTATTTTGACTTCTTCGGGAACGTGAATGGTCGAGGTCGGGAAGGCAATCTCGGCACCGTGTTTAGCGATGATCTCGCTGATTTTAAACAATACATCCTGCTTGATCTCGTGATACTTTATCCACTCGGTAGTCTTGGTAAACGTGTACACAAAGAAGTCCAGGGATGATGCACCAAACTTGTTGAAATTGATGATCATGGTCTGGTCTTGATCGATTTCCGGGTGTTGTTGCAACATCTGTTTTACTTCACTGACAATAGTGGGCAACTTATCCACGTCATCATAGCGCACCCCGATGGTTTCGTAGATTCGCCGGTTGCTCATGCGCGAGGGGTTTTCAACCGAAATGTTATTGAACACGGAATTGGGTACATAAAGTGGTCGCTTGTCAAAGGTGCGGATCACGGTCAGGCGCCAGCCGATTTTTTCCACCGTGCCCTCGATGTCCTTGTCCGGGGAGCGCACCCAGTCACCAATGGAAAACGGCCGATCCAGGTAGATCATCATGCCGCCAAAGAAATTGGCCAACAAGTCTTTGGCCGCGAAACCCACCGCGATACCACCAATCCCGCCGAAAGCCAGTACCGCGGAAATATTAAAGCCCAGTGTTTGCAACAACACCAGTGTTGCCGTGATGGCCACGGAGACCCTGAGTAACTGCGTGACGGCACTGGTGGTGGTTTTGTCGACCGGCCGGCCATTGATCTCATGCCTGTAAATAATGCTTTCTTCAACGAATCGAATAAACCGGGTGAGAACCCAGCCGATAACGATAATTACCGCGACCTCGCGAATCTTGTTGGCAAATTCAAAGTCAATTACATCGGCCGCGAACGAGATACCCAGCATCCAGATCAATAACGACAGCGGCTTTCTCACCGCGTGTATGAACGCGTCATCCCAGATGCTTTCCGTTGTTTCCAGCCTGGCCTGTACACGCCTGAGGATTTTTTTCTGGATGAAATCGAGCAGCAAGGCCGAGAAGATGATACCGAATATCTGGAAAATCCAGATATCATCCTTGCCAATCGCGTTGATTAATTCCTGCATTGAATCAAACATTGTTCACCTGAATCCTATAATTCCAGTTCCAGGGTGGGATCGTCCTGGTACTTGCGTAATAATTCGGTAGCCTGTTTCCATTCTCGCGTGGCATGCAGTTCCTGCATGTTAAAATGATTACGACCGTGCATGCGGGCCAGGCGCAAATGTGCCACCGGGTCGTTGCTATCTGGCAGGTTCTCCAGCACCTCGAGAGCCGCCTGGCGATTATTGCATACCAGCACCATATCACACCCGGCCTCCAGCGCAGCAACAGCGCGTTCGCTGTAACTGTCCCCTGCCACGCTTGCGCCTTTCATATCCAGGTCATCACTGAAAATCACTCCCTGGAACCCCAGCCGCTGGCGTAGAATATCCTGCAACCAGATTTTCGAGAAACCGGCAGGCCGCTTGTCCACATGCGAATAAATCACGTGCGCCGGCATGATTGCCGCCAAACCATGATGAATCATACGTTTGAAGGGAATGATGTCGTGGGCGTAGATGTCGTTATAGTCACGCTCATCAACCGGGATGGCCACGTGAGAATCGGCAGCCACATGGCCGTGGCCGGGAAAGTGCTTGCCGGTGGCAGACATGCCGGCGTGGTTCATCCCTTTCATATAGGCATGCGCCAGTTCAACGATGATTTTCTCGTCCCGGTGGAAGGCACGATCCCCAATCACTTCGCTGATACCCGCATCGACATCGAGCACCGGTGCAAAGCTGAAATCGATATCAACAGCGCGCAGTTCGGCCGCCATCAACCAGCCGGCTTTTTCAGCCAGCATCAGCGCCTTGTGTGGATCCTTGTCATGGATCCTGCCAAACTGGCCTGCTGCAGGCAGCGGGCTGAAGCCATCACGAAAGCGTTGCACCCGACCACCTTCATGGTCAACGCTAATCAACAGGCGTGGTTCACGTACGGCGTGGATATCCTTTACCAGCCTGGCGAGCTGTTCGACAGATGAAAAATTACGGCTGAACAGGATCACACCACCGACCAGCGGATGCCGTAGCATGTCTTTTTCTTCTGCCAAAAGCTCAACCCCTTCCAGGTCAAGCATCAGTGGACCTAATGACATAAACCAACCATGTTGCGTTATTCTTCTATATATACCGGAGTGGCCGGCGCCACCAGCTCAAACAGCTCGATGACATCACGGTTTCGCATCTTGATACAACCATGTGAACCAGGCACACCCATTTCATCCTCATCCGGGCAACCATGAATATAAATATAGCGCCGCATGGTGTCTACTGCGCCAAGGCGGTTTTTACCCACTTCGCTGCCGCTTAACCAGAGGATGCGGGTGAGAATCCAGTCCCTGTCCGGGAATTGCTGCCTTAATGCCGGCGAGTAACGCTCACCGGTATCACGGCGGCCGACAAACACGGTATTGATATCCGCACCTTCACCGATTTTGGCACGGATGATATGCTGGCCGCGCGGAGTGCGTTCGCTATGAACACGTTCACCGGGACCATTTTTGGCCGTGGAAATTGCATAGGTTTTGATACAACGGTCACCCTGCCAGACAGATAAGGTCTGTTGACCGATATTGACATGCAAATGGATCGCCTTATCGCTCATTACCAGTCCTTGTAGGGATGGGTTACCAGGCAAACATTATAATAGCGTGTATCATGTGAAACGTCCTGCCCTACCCAGCTCGGTTTGTCGATTTTTTCATCCTCGGACAGTAGTTCAACTTCTGCAACGATCAGGCCCTGGTTATCACCATGAAACTCATCGATCTCCCAGGTATGATGACCATGCTCAACGAAGTAACGGTCTTTCTCGATCAACGGCTTGTTACACAGTTCATCCAGTATTTTCTCGGCATCCTGTAAAGGGATAGCATATTCATATTCCTGGCGTTGAATACCCAGCGTGGCACTCTTGATATTCAGGAAGGCCTGTTCGCCCTGGATACGCACACGTACCGATGATTTATCAGTACCAGTTAAATAGCCCTGTCGGTAGCGCACCGGTGCGGAGGCTTGGCTGCGCCAGCTATCATCTTTCAATAAAAATTTTCGCTCTATTTCGACTGCCATGTTGCGCTACGACTTCCTGGTAAACAGTGCAATGGATTCGACATGCGCGGTGTGTGGAAACATGTCCATTACCCCGGCTTTAACCAACCTGTAATCCGTTTCATTGACCAGGTAAGCTGCATCACGCGCCAGGGTGGCCGGGTTACAGGAGATATACAGCAACCGTTGTGCACCCAGCTTTGCGATGTGCGGTAACACGTCAATCGCTCCACTGCGAGGTGGATCGATCAGTATTTTATTATAGTTTCCTTTTAACCATGGCATGCCGGCCACGTCTTCCATCAGGTTGGCTACATGGTATGACACGTTACTGATATTGTTCAACGTGGCGTTGTGGTTGGCACGCTCGATAAGGGACTTGTCCCCTTCAACACCAACGACTGAAGCAACGCGTTTTGCCAATGGCAAGGTAAAATTACCCAGGCCACAGAACAACTCGAGTAGCTGGTCACTTTCCTCGAGTTCCAGCAACTCGATAGCACGTTTAATCATTTTAATATTGATTTCACTGTTCACCTGGGTGAAATCAGCCGGTTTGAAGTGCACTTCGAGCCCGGGCTCGACGCTATAACAGAGATCCGATTGCTCAGGGTACAACAGGGTTATGCTGTCCGGGCCCTTGGGCTGCAAGTAAAGATCAAGCTGCTTGCTGCTGGCAAACGCGATCAACGTGTTTTTATCCTGCTCATTGAGCTCGACCAGGTTCCTGAAAATCATCGCGGTATGGCTATCATCCACTGCCACTTCGATCTGTGCAATCGACTCGTAACAATCGAGACTGGCAATCAGGTGGGAAAGATCCTGTAGACAGTAACCTACCGAGGGATGCAGGACTTCACATTGTTTCAGATCAGCCAGGTAGGACTTGCCTTTTTCCCGGAAACCGACCAGCACCCGTTGTTTTTTTCGTACGTAGCGCACACCGAGCCGTGCCTTTTTACGGTAGCCCCACAGCGGCCCGGTTAATGGCGGCAGAATCTCTTCGGGGGTTACACCGGCCATATGTTGAAAATGATCAAGTAAAATAGACTGTTTATGTTGTATCTGTGCCCGTGGTTCCATGTGTTGCAGGCTGCAGCCGCCACAGATATGCGCGTGTTCACATTTAGGCTCAACACGATCAGCCGAGGGCTTTAACACCTCGACCACATGGCCTTCACCGAACTTGGCGCGCATGTTGTCATACACAAAACGGACTTCTTCACCAGGTAGAGCACCTTCGATAAACGTCGTTTTACCTTCGACACGCGCCACACCACGCCCTTCAGGGCTCAGCGAATCAATAGTCACCGTGACCGGCTCGGTCGGTAGTTTTTTCTTACGTCTTGCCATAATAGATTATTTAACGCTGCCAGGCGTTGAGAAATTCATTCAAGTGCGGTTTATCCTCTGCAGCCAGGCTGGTTCTGACGCGTTGACATTCGGTCTGGTATTCTTCAGGTGTCAGGTTGCCATTGATCAACTCGAAACGCAGGTAAACCAGGTAGGTATTCAATACATCCGTTTCACAGTAGTGACGAATTGCCTTGATGTCACCGGCCAGGTAATGGTCCCACACCCTGGCACCACTCATGCCCATTTTCCCGGGAAAACCCAGCAAGCTGGCCACTTCATTCAGCGGCGCGTTGGCACGCATTTCATAGCCGGCCAGCACATCCATCAGATCAGTATGGCGCCGGTGATAGCGACTCAGGTAATTATTCCCTTTGAAACTCTGGTCATTATCACCGGTCTCCCAGTAGCGGGGAGCCTGGATACCATGAATCAATGAACGGTAATGCAACACCGGCAAGTCAAAACCTTTACCGTTCCAGGACACGATAGTCGGAACATGTTGTTCGATGCTTTTGAAAAACTGCTTGATGATCTCTGCTTCAGCGGCGTCTTCATCGCCCAGTGACCAGACCGCGAAACGATCCGCTGAACGTAACACCACCGAGATGGCAACAATACGCTGCAGGTGTAACCTTAAAAACTCGCTGCCGGTTTCCTGGCGACGTTTGTGGAACATGACGTTGGCGACTTCCTTGTCGGTCAGCCCGTCAAGGTTATATAAACGGCGTCCACCATCCACGTCGGGAATGGTTTCAATATCAAAAACAAATAGATTCATGCCGGGAATACATCCGTTGATAAGTAACGATCACCGCGATCGCAAATAATCGCCACGATCACGGCATGCTCAACTTGCTTGCTCAATTCCAGCGCAGCAGATACGGCTCCGCCTGAGGAGATTCCACAGAAAATACCTTCCCGCGCCGCCAGTTGGCGCGTGGTTTCTTCCGCCGCCTGCTGGGTGACATCCAGGGTCATATCAACCCGCGAGGCATCGAAAATCGCTGGCAAATACTCTTTTGGCCAGCGACGAATGCCCGGTATCTGGGCATTTTCCGCGGGCTGCACACCAACGATTTGCACCGCAGGATTCTGTTCTTTTAAATAATGCGAGGTCCCCATGATGGTACCGGTGGTTCCCATGGCACTGACAAAGTGGGTAATTTCACCATGCGTATCACGCCATATCTCGGGACCGGTGGTTTCATAATGGGCATCAGGATTGTCCTGGTTGGAGAACTGATCCAGCACGATACCCTCTCCCCGGGCTTCCATTTCCTTGGCCAGATCGCGCGCGCCTTCCATACTTTGCTCCTGGGTGACCAGGATGATTTCTGCACCGAAGGCTTTCATCATGGCGCGGCGTTCAATGCTCATGTGTTCTGGCATGATCAGGACCATGCGGTATCCCTTGATGGCGGCAGCCATGGCAAGTGCAATGCCGGTGTTACCACTGGTCGCCTCGATCAGGGTGTCACCGGGTTTGATTTCACCACGAGCTTCGGCATGCTTGATCATGCTCAAGGCGGGGCGATCCTTGACCGAACCTGCCGGGTTATTGCCTTCCAGTTTTACCAGGATGGTGTTGCTGGTTTCACCCGGCAGGCGCTGCAACCTGACAAGTGGAGTGTTGCCGACAAATTCTTCAATTGTTTTGTATTTTGATGTCATAATAACGCTAGTTTAATTCATTCGGAGCATGCAGCTAAAGCCTATTTTGCTGTTCATATTTTAACCACGACAAGTTACGATACACATAATAAACAAATGGAAGACATCCTCGACAAGACAGAAGCCCTCGAAAAAGCCGGGGGTAAAGCGGATCTGGCCAGGGAACTGTTTGGCATGTTAATCAACGAGCTCCCCAAGCTGAAAGAATTGATGAACACGGCTTACCAGGCCAACAACGCCCAGGATTTCTGGGACCACGCGCATAAAATACATGGCGCCACCGCCTATTGTGGGGTGCCCGCATTACGCCTCAGCGCGAAGAATCTTGAGGATGCGATTAAACAGAATAAAGCCTTTGCAGACATGCAACAGGAACTCGCTGAACTTAACCACTCTATAGATCAATTACTGGAAATCGGCGACAGCGCCCTGAATACCGACTGGCCATAACCTTATCTCGGCGCAAGGCGTTTCACTTTTTAACCAGCGTGACGAAAGCCACAGCGTACTCGTTTTCATCGGCCAGACTAACATGGCTTTCGACGATATTATGCTCTTGCATAAACTGCGCGGCTTGCTCTGAAAAGCGCAATACCGGCTTGCCCTTATCATCATTGCTCACCGAAATATGCCTGAGGGAGAGGCCGTTGCGAAACCCGGTACCCATGGCTTTCGAGGTCGCTTCCTTGGCGGCAAAACGCTTGGCCAGGTAATGGGCGCGATTTTCAGACTTCTGGAATACTGCCATTTCCTCGGCAGACAGGATACGCTCGGCAAACTTGTCGCCATGGCGTTGCAACGAATCGGCCATGCGTTTAATACGAACGATATCGGTACCAATACCAAAGATCATTATCCGCGTACCGATAACATCAGGCGTTTCATTTCTCTTACCGCTTCTTCCAGGCCGGTGAAAATACTGCGTGCGATAATGGCATGACCAATATTTAACTCGCGAACCGAAGGCATCACCGCTATATCCGTCACGTTATGGTAATGCAAACCATGTCCCGCATTGACCTGCAGACCCGCCTGCACGCCGGCATCGACTGCCGTACTCACTTTCTGCAATTCCTGCTGGCGTGCCCGGGGGGAGTCGGCATCGGCAAAATGCCCGGTATGGATCTCGATCACCGGTGCGCCACAATCGGCGGCAG
Organism: Thioalkalispiraceae bacterium; assembly: GCA_050116415.1. GTDB lineage: Bacteria > Pseudomonadota > Gammaproteobacteria > UBA6429 > Thiohalophilaceae > JARRJY01. The sequence goes on along the minus strand of JASFOS010000008.1, from coordinate 1,238 downwards.
CTTCGATTTGTGCCGGGTCGGCATCGATAAACAGGGAAACCCGCACCCCGGCCTCGGCCAGTCGCTGGCAGGCTTCCTTGATCCGTGCCTGTTGTGATAGCACGTCGAGTCCACCTTCAGTGGTCAGCTCTTCACGACGCTCGGGCACCAGGCAGCAATCGGCCGGCTTGATGCGTTCGGCAATCGCCAGCATTTCGTCGGTCACCGCCATTTCCAGGTTCATGCGGCTCTGCAACATGCCAATTAACATTTCGACATCACGGTCCTGGATATGACGACGATCTTCGCGTAAATGAAGCGTAATCGCATCGGCCCCGGCCTGTTCGGCCAGTAATGCCGCCTGTACAGGTTCAGGATAGAGAGTGCCACGCGCCTGACGTAATGTGGCAACGTGATCGATATTAACACCTAGTAGAATTGTATTATCTTTTGTCATCGCTCTATTATCAGCTAGCTAGTTGCGAAAATCATTATAACAGTAACACTATCAGAGTTGTTGTTTGAAGAGTTCACGGGTTTTAAGCGGTTTCCCGCCCATATGCCAGGCAATCAGGTAACGCATTAGCCGCTTGGCTTCTGGCAGAACGGTTTTGTCCTCAATACGCTGCCCGGCCAGCGACATCAGGGTTTTACCATGTACTTGTAGCAGGTTTTCATCGGGTAGCGTGTGTGCAACCGGGCCACGTTCCGGGTAATAAGCGTAGAGCTTGTCCGCTTCAAGTGCCTCGCCGCTTTCCACGTCACAATCAAGTATCAAACCGTAGCCGGTTTGTTCCAGCAAGTCCCGTTCAAACAGCCTCAGTAATGGCTCTGCATCATTTTCCGCATCCAGCGCGGCCAGCGTCTCCTGGTAACGCTGGAACAGATCCGCGTGCGGATCATCTTTATGCATGAACTGGATGAGCAATTCATTGAGATAAAAGCCAATCATCAGGTTATTTGCTTTCAGGTGAAAGGCCCGCCCGGATTGCTCGGCATGGGTCAGGGTATGCAACTCACCCCTGCCACTCCAACTGATGAGCAGCGGAACAAACGGCTGAAGTATACCCTGTAACTTTGATTTACTGGTACGCACACCACGTGCCACCAGGCTTTGCCGGCCATAATCACGGCTGAAAATCTCCAGCAAGCTGCTGGTGTCCCGATAAGGCCGGGCATGTAAAACATAGCCATGCTGAAGCTCTACTTTAGACATGATCAGGATTTACAACTCGTCGGTGTACCCCAGGCTTTGCAAG
>JASFOS010000007.1:0-29643 GCA_050116415.1 Thioalkalispiraceae bacterium | reverse complement strand
ACCCTGGCTTCGACAGTGGCATTGCACAGCACCTTGGTTTCACCAAACTCGATCAGCACGGAACCTTCCGCATGCTTGGTATAGTGACGGGTGATTTTGACATCTCGAAGTTGTTCAGGAGTTCGTCCGCTGGGTCGCATAGGTAAAACCTTTTTTCATTAAACTGTTAACTAAGGGCATGAGTATAACGGCCCGGGTAAAGGGGCGCGATAGCTTATTCTTTCATTTCATCTTCATACTGCTCAATGGCGCGCTCGATTTCACTGATGGCACCTGTCAGTGAATCTTCATCCCTTGGGTGTATAGCTTCGATGGGTGGCTTTTCAGGCTTGTCGATTAGCTGCAACGAGAAGACTTTAATCGCCAGCGCCGAGGTATTGTCACTTTTCGGGTAGCTGGCCTGTTCAGCGCGTTCGGCCAGTTTAGCCAGGGCATCATTCAAAGAACCTTGCTCAATCATGGCGCCCATCTGCGCATCATCCAGCGGTTCCCAGAACCCGTCTGAACACAGCAGCAGGATATCGTTTTCCACCAGTTCGACGCCCTTGCTGACCGTGACTTCCGGGGAAATATTATGCAGGCCGATACACTGGGTGACCAGGTTGCGCATCGGGTGGCCGTCGCGTTTCTCCATGCTCAGCTGGCCTTGCTGATAAAGTTGCTCGACATAAGAATCATCCTTGGTGCGATACAGCGGCAGCCCATTGCGGAACAGGTAAAAGCGGCTGTCACCAGCATGGGCCCACCATGCCATACCTTCTTGAACCAGGCATAACACCGCGGTGGTTCCCGCCTCGATAGGTGGCTCCTGTGATTTGCCCATTTCCTGGATGGCGTAATGTGACTGCAGGATAATGGCTTCAAGAAAAGATTCGGGATGGGCAATGGGCAGAGGGTGTCGCTCAAGCTCCTGGTTGACCGTATCGATCAGCATTTGCGAGGCCAGTTCACCACCGGTTGAACCACCCAGGCCATCTCCCAGCACCAGCATCACGCCGCCTTCGGTCTCGATGGAGGCCAGGCGATCCTGGTTGATTTTGCGGTTACCAAGGCGGCTGGTACGGCCAAGTTCGTATTGCATGTTAAGTCTACCTAGGCCTCTTGGGACTCTGCCTGGAACCGCGCAAAGTGCTCACGTAATGGTTCCAGTAACTGTTCCACGGATTGCGGGCGCAACATGGGATCCACTTCCATCGCCCAGTCCACCGCTTCCAGCAGTCCCTGGCTGTAACGTTTCCTGAAAGCATTTGCCGCCGGGCGCATGGTGTCTCTTTCACGTCGTTTGGGTGAAGGCATCGGCGGTTTGCCTTCCATGCAGGTGCGCATGGTCGCGCCAATGGCATAGATGTCCGTCCATGGCCCGACGTAACCGCCCGGGTCCAGTTGTTCAATCGGTGAATAGCCGGGGGTTACCACCTGGTTGGGCTGGAACTGGCGGGTATGCATCATTTCATGCACGGCGCCGAAATCCAGTAACAGCGGGTTGGCACCGTGGCGCAGGTGAATATTACCGGGCTTGATATCCAGGTGTAGCAAGCCGTTACGGTGAATTTCCGCCAGGCCTTCCAGCAAGGGAATAAACACCGCGTAAATAAAGGCTTCGGTCAGCTTGCCTTTGTATTTCTGGATATAACTTTGCAGGTTCACGCCTTCTTCGTAGTCCATCACCATGTACACGGTGCCATTGGCGCGAAAGAAATTAATAACGTTGACGATGTTGGGATGCTTGAGGGTGGTGAGGGTGCCGGCTTCCTGGAAAAACAGGCGCCGCCCATGGGCAAAACGCTCCACGTAACTGTCCTTAAGAGCGACCACTTGCTGGCTGTCGTCGCGCGCCGCCAGCTTGCTGGGCATGTATTCCTTGATAACCACTTCGGTACCAGTGTCATTACTGGTGGCCAGATAGACAATGCTGAATCCGCCGCCACCGAGGGTACGTACGATAGTGTAATTATCCAGCTTGGTGCCGGTGGCCAGCTCATGGGCGGTGTTGGGCATGATGGTTTCCACACTGCGATGTTGTAATTATTCCACAAGATTATCATAGACCAACGGTCGGTTGGATAGCCTCAGGCTTCGCCATGGTTTACCATGCCACCAGTATTTTGCTATTCAACCACCCGTATAACCGAAGGAACCGCTTGCCATGGTTAAAAGCATGACCGCATTCACCCGTATCGAACATACTGATGATATCGGGGCATTGACGCTGGAAATACGCTCAGTGAACCATCGCTTTCTGGACCTGTCGCTGAGGATGCCGGAAGAATTACGCGCCCAGGAACAGGCGATCCGTGAAACAGTCAGCAAGCGCGTGGCGCGTGGCAAGGTGGATATCAACCTGCGATTTCAACGTGCCGTTGCCGCGGAGGACGAACTGGAAGTGAATACCGAGCTGGCCGAGAAGATAGCCAAAGCCAGCCGCAAGGTGGATGGGCTGCTGTATAACCCGGCCCCGGTCAGCTCCATCGAGGTATTGCGCTGGCCCGGTGTGCTGCAGATGCAGGAGCTGGACAAGGAACAACTGGGAAAATCATTGATGAGTACCCTGGGTGCGGCACTGGATGATTTTATCGAGGCACGCGAGCGCGAGGGCGAAAAGCTTGCCCAGCTAATGCGCCAGCGCTGCGAGGCATTGGAGAAGGTGGTGGCCGAAGTCAGGCAGAAAATGCCGGAAATCCTGGAAAAATGGCGGGAAAAACTCAGACAACGCCTGCAGGAAGCCCAGCTGGAGCTGGATGAGAACCGGCTGGAACAGGAAATCGTGTTACTGGCGCAAAAAACCGATATCGACGAAGAGCTGGACCGGCTGCGCGTCCATATCGAGGAAGTGCAACGGGTCCTGGAACAGGATAAGCCCATCGGTCGACGCCTGGATTTCCTGATGCAGGAACTGAACCGCGAGGCCAACACGCTGGGTTCCAAGTCCATCGATACTGCCACTACCCAGGCCTCGGTAGAACTGAAAGTGTTGATCGAGCAAATGCGCGAACAGGTTCAGAACATCGAATAAGGTAAAACTCAGGCCAGGAAAATCAACACTATGACAAGTAACAACAAGAAAACCGACTACTTGGGGACTTTATACATCATTTCCGCGCCTTCGGGCGCAGGCAAGACCAGCCTGGTCAAGGCCTTGCTGGAAGTCACCGATGACATCAGCGTTTCGGTCTCCCATACCACCCGTGCCATGCGTCCGGGCGAACAAGACGGCAAGGATTATCATTTTACCGATGTGGAAACCTTCAAACGCATGATTGCCGAGGATGCGTTTCTTGAGCACGCCCAGGTCTTTGACAATTTCTACGGTACCGCGCAGGCCAACATCGAGGACCAGCTCAGGGCGGGCCACGATGTGATCCTGGAAATCGACTGGCAGGGCGCCGAGCAGGTACGCAAGGTTATGCCTTGCGTGACCATCTTTATCCTGCCCCCATCCAGGGACGAGCTGGAGAAACGCCTCAAGGGGCGTGGCCAGGACAGCGATGAAATCATCGCGCGGCGCATGCAGGATGCGGTCAACGAAATTTCCCATTACCCGGAATTTGAGTACCTGATCGTGAATGATGACTTCGACACGGCGCTGGTTGAGCTGCAGTCGGTGATCCTGGCCAGGCGTATGCGTTATCAGGCACAGAGCCAGCGCCTGGCCGGTATGTTGGGTGATCTTCTGGCATAACAGCGGACTGGCAGGTATAATTTAATATTAGTCTGAATTTTTTATTGTTTTCACTGAATAGCGGCCACCCGAAGCGGTGTGCCCTTGGTTCCAGAGAAACACTTACTCCCGGAGAAATGACATGGCCCGAGTCACTGTTGAAGACTGTCTCGAAAATGTAGCTAACCGTTTTGAACTGGTACTGGTTTCCTCGAAACGCGCCCGCCAGATTGCCCAGGGCAAAGAGCCCCTGGTCGAGGAAGAAAATGACAAGCCAACTGTTATCGCGCTGCGCGAAATCGCCGAAGGCCTGGTAACTGCGGACATCCTCGAAGAATCCGAAGAAGAAGCTGAAACCGAAATGCTGGCGGAAGACATGGAAGCCGCCGCGGCCGAGATGTCGACCTCACCGGTTGATGAAGCTGTCGCCGAGCAAACCCAGGCACCTGCTGCGGCACCGGTCAGTGATGACGTTGCCGCCGCTATCCAGGCGGCATTGAAAGCTGAACTGGGTGAAGCGGCAGAGTCCAGTGAATCCGGAGACGAGTAATCGCCCACTTGGCTGCTGAACTCCAACAGCAAACCGATGCCACCGCATTTCGCATAAGTCACTTGTGCGAAATGCTCGAGGAATACCTCGAGCCTGAACAAATCGCCGAAGTCTACCAGGCCTACCTGTTTGGCGCCGAAGCCCATGACGGGCAACGGCGCATGAGCGGCGAACCCTATATCTATCACCCGCTTAACGTGGCGAAGATCCTTGCCGAAATGAGCATGGATCACAAGAGTATTGTCGCCGCGATCCTGCACGATGTGATCGAAGATACCCAGACCGCCAAGGATCAGATCGTGGCCCGCTTCGGCGAGGAGATCGCCGAGCTGGTGGACGGGGTCAGCAAGCTGACCCACATCGAGTTTGAAAGCAAGGCCGAGGCGCAGGCAGAAAACTTTCGCAAAATGATGCTGGCGATGGTGCGCGATATTCGCGTGATCCTGGTCAAGCTTGCCGATCGCCTGCACAACATGCGCACGCTCGGCGTGATGCGCCCCGATAAACGTCGCCGCATTGCCCGTGAAACCCTGGAAATTTATGCGCCGATTGCCAACCGGCTGGGTATGAACAGCCTGCGTATCGAGCTGGAAGACCTGGGCTTCAAGGCCATGTATCCCATGCGAAGCAAGATCCTTGAAGAGGGCCTGTTAAAAGCACGCGGTAATCGCAAGGAAATCGTCAGCAAGGTCGAGGAATCCATCAAGGCGCGCCTGGAACAGGAAGGCCTGGTGGGTGAAGTCAGCGGCCGCGAAAAACATTTATACAGTATTTATAAAAAAATGAAGAACAAGCATCTGTCCTTCAGTGAAGTGATGGATGTGTACGCGTTTCGTATTACCGTGGACAAGGTCGATACCTGTTACCGGGTGCTGGGTGCCATGCATAATCTCTACACGCCGATGCCGGGCAAGTTTAAAGATTATATTGCCATCCCCAAGGCCAACGGTTACCAGTCCTTGCATACCGTGTTATTCAGCCCCTACGGGGTGGCGATTGAAATCCAGATCCGTACCGAGGAAATGCACCGCGTGGCCGAAGCGGGTATTGCCGCACACTGGTTCTACAAGGAAGAAGGCAGTTCCAGTAATAATGCCCAGGTGCGGGCCCGTGAGTGGCTACATAGCCTGCTGGAAATGCAACAGAACACCGGCAGTTCCATCGAGTTCCTGGAAAACGTCAAGATCGACCTGTTCCCGGACGAGGTGTACGTGTTCACGCCACGCGGTGACATCTTCGAGTTACCGCGTGGCGCGACCGCGGTTGATTTTGCCTACGCGGTCCACTCGGATATCGGCAACCAGTGCGTGGCAGTAAAAATTGATCGACGCCTGATGCCATTACGTACCGAGCTATTCAATGGCCAGACGGTGGAAATCATTACCGCACCAGGGGCACGCCCCAACCCGGCCTGGCTGGATTTCGTACACACCGCCAAGGCCCGTTCCAGTATCCGGGTCTACCTGAAAAACCTGCAGGAAGATGAAGCCATAACGCTGGGCTTACGCTTGCTGGACAAGAGCCTGGGTGCTTACGGCACGACCTTCGATGAACTTTCCGATGACCAGGTGCTGCATGTGATCAACGAATTCAACTACGAAACCCAGGAAGATCTGCTGGCCTCTATCGGCCTGGGTAACAATATGCCGATGGTGATTGCGCACATGCTGTTACAGCATGACGAAGAAAACAAGAGCCCGGAAGAGAAACAGGAAATGTTTGCGCCGCTGGCGATCAAGGGCACCGAGGGTGCCGTGGTCACTTATGCTAAATGTTGTCGGCCGATCCCGGGTGATCCGATCATCGGTTTTGTCAGCTCCGGGCGGGGTATCGTGATTCACAGGGAAGACTGCAAGAACGTGGCCGAGTACCGCAGTAAACCTGAAAAATGGATCGATGTTGAATGGGAATCGGCCATTGAAAGCGAGTTCGCGGTTGATATCAAGATCCTTGCCATCAGTCAGCGTGGTACCCTGGCAACGGTTGCTGCGGCAATTGCCGATATGGATGCCAATATTGATAACGTCTATATCGAGGAACGTGATGGCCTGCATTCAACCTTGAACTTCACGGTGATGGTGAAAAATCGTAAACACCTGGCAAGGATAATAAAAAGACTACGTTCCCTGGAAATGGTGGAACGTATTTATCGCATCAAGAAATAACCAATAAATTAAAAAGCAAGCTCAGGAGATTCAAGCATGGCGCGTGAGATTATTCACACTGATAAAGCCCCGCAGGCCATTGGTACTTATTCGCAGGCGGTTAAAATTGATAACACGGTCTATTTATCAGGACAGATTCCGCTGGTTCCGGAAACCATGGAACTGGTAGACGGTGACATCGCCGCGCAGATTCGCCGTGTGTTTGATAATCTGCAGGCAGTTGCGCAGGCTGCCGGCGGTGAACTCAAGGACGTTGCCAAGCTGAATATTTTTCTTACCGACCTGGCCAACTTCCCGGTAGTCAATGAAATCATGGCGGAATACTTTAGCGAGCCATATCCGGCGCGTGCGGCCATTGGTGTTGCTGCGCTACCCAAGGCGGCCGAAGTGGAAATGGATGCAGTATTGGTGCTTGCATAACACAATCATTTAAAAATACATGCGAACCGGGCAGGGAAGTCCGGTTATCCAGGTAACTGCACATGTCCCAGCCAGGACAAAATATTTCTGCTCACCCCTTGCATGCTGTCACCTTGTTAAAAGGTGTCGGGCCACGTATTGCCGAAAAGCTGGAAAAGCTGGGCATTGAATACGTGGAAGAGTTGTTATTCCATTTGCCGTTTCGATACGAAGATAGAACACGCATTGTACCGATTGGCAGTGTGCGCCCGGGCGACGAGGTGGTTATCCAGGGTGAGGTGCAGCTGAGCGAAATCAAGTTTGCACGTAAGCGCATGCTGTTATCACGTATCAGTGATGGTACCGGTTTTATTACGCTGCGGTTTTTTCATTTCAGTAATGCACAGAAAGAAGCACTGTCACGCGGCAAGAAGATCCGCTGTTATGGTGAAGTACGTCGCGGCAAGGCTGGGCTGGAAGTCATCCACCCGGAATATGAATATATCCAGTCGCTGGATGAAACCTCGGCCAGCGAATCACTGACCCCGGTTTACCCGGTTACCGAGGGCCTGCATCAACTATCCATGCGTAACCTGTTAAGCCAGGCAGTGGAGATGTTGCGACAGGACAAACTGGCGTTGCAGGAGCTTCTACCAGGTGAAATCATTAAACAGCATTCGCTGGGTTCGTTGAAAGAATCGTTATTGTATCTACATCAACCACCGCCATCGGCTGACGTGTCGAAAATTATTGCCGGGGAAAGCGATGCCCAGTATCGCCTGGTGTTCGAGGAATTGCTGGCGCACGTGTTAAGTTTGCGCCAGTTACGCAGCAAGGCGAGGAAGTACCAGGCGCACTCGCTGAATGTCGAAGGTCGCCTGAGTCGACAGTTCCTTCAACAGTTACCTTTCCAATTAACGGCTGCACAACAACGGGTGGTTAAGGAAATCGAGCATGACTTGCATAACCCGGAGCCGATGCAGCGCCTGGTGCAGGGCGATGTGGGCTCGGGTAAAACCGTGGTGGCGGTACTGGCCGCCTTGCACGCGGTGGAAAACGGTTACCAGGCCGCGATCATGGCACCCACCGAGATCCTGGCCGAACAACATTACCGCAATTTTAAGCAATGGTTTGAGTCGCTGGGTTTAAAAGTGACCTGGTTGTCCGGCAAGTTGAAAGCAGCGGATAAACGCAAGGCACTGGCTGAAATTGAACTGGGTGAAGCCCAGATCGTGGTAGGTACCCATGCCCTGTTCCAGGAGGATGTAGTATTCAGCAACCTGGCGTTGGTCGTCATTGATGAACAGCATCGCTTTGGTGTGCATCAGCGTCTGGCGTTAAGGGAAAAAGGGGTAACAAAGGATTTGCATCCGCACCAGCTGATCATGACCGCGACCCCTATACCCAGAACATTAAGTATGGCGGTTTATGCGGACCTGGATTGTTCGGTGATCGATGAACGCCCACCGGGCCGCAAGCCGGTGGAAACCGTGGTGATTCCTGATGTGCGACGTGATGAAGTGGTGCAACGTGTCCATACAGCCTGCCAGGAAGGGCGCCAGGTTTACTGGGTATGCACCTTGATCGAGGAGTCCGAGGCCTTGCAGTGCGAAGCGGCCGAAGACACGGCCAGCCTGCTTGCCGAGGCGTTGCCGGACTTACGTATTGCGCTGGTGCATGGGCGGATGAAAGCGGAACAAAAAGAACGGGTCATGCAGGCCTTTAAAAACGCCGAAGTGGACTTGCTGGTGGCGACTACGGTTATCGAGGTCGGCGTTGATGTGCCCAATGCCAGCCTGATGGTGATCGAGAATGCAGAACGCCTGGGGCTGGCGCAGTTACACCAGTTACGCGGCCGGGTTGGCCGTGGCGAGGCAGCCAGTGCCTGCGTGTTAATGTATCATGGCTCGTTGTCGGAAAATGCGCGCCAACGCCTGGCGATCATGCGCGAAACCGATGATGGTTTTGCCATAGCGCGCAAGGACCTGGAAATTCGCGGCCCTGGTGAAGTGCTTGGCACCCGGCAAACCGGTATGTTGCAATTACGCATTGCTGATTTGCAACGCGACCAGGCCTTGATGCCTCAAGTTACCTCGATTGCGGACAAGCTGTTAAAGCAATACCCGGAATATGTCGAACCCTTGATCACGCGCTGGCTGGGGCTGGCAACCCGTTATGGTGACGTGTAAGTAATAAGTAAATGAAAACAATCCGCACACAATTAACCCGCTTCGGAAGCCATATCGCGGAACCGGTCTGGAAGCAGCGCCGTTACCTGTTGAATAACCAGGTGCCAGGGGACGTAGCGTGCTGGTTGTTCGACCAGGGGTCGTTAACAAAGCGCGTGATACAGGCATGTAACAACACATTTCGTGTTGAAGTGATTTCCCAGGGCTGGGCACGTCCGATGTTAAACGAGGCGATTCGACTGGGGATGGCCAACACGGAAACCGCGTTGATCAGGGAAGTCTATTTATATTGCGGTGATACGCCCTGGGTCTATGCGCGCACCGTGATTCCACGTCGCACCTTAACCGGCGAACAACGTTTTCTTGCGCACCTGGGTAATAAGCCGCTGGGTGCGGTATTGTTTGCCGATCCCAATATGCAGCGCGATGAAGTCGAAGTTGCGCGCATTACCCATAAACAACGCATGTTTAACGTGGCAACGCAAAGCCTGGAACAAAAACCGCAGTCGATCTGGGGACGACGTTCGGTGTTTTATCTAAAGAAAAAACGCTTACTGGTGAACGAGGTGTTTCTACCGGCGATCCGGAAATGCCACTGGTAATATCATGACCAGGAGTGAATGAGCCTTTCTCGACCAGGTCATAGCTCGCAGGACACGATGCCTAGCGAAGCGTGTTGGAGTCGGTCAATTCGTAGAGAAAACAATAAGCAAACACGGCCGAAACGATGGCAAGCGTGCCCAGTACACCACAAATGATAACCAGTATCGTGGGAAGTTCGAAGAAGTTGAAGGTCGGGCCAATGAGTAACAGGCTAATTCCTACCAGGACCCGAATACTGCGGTCCAGTGTGCCCATGTTGCGTTTGAATCTGAACATGTCTTCCTATCCAATAAATCTGCGCCAGGCTGGTGGCAAATGTTTCACGGTAATGCTGACAGTTTGGTATATCGACCGTTTCGAAAAATTCTGAAATACAAACGCCTGGACAGGAATTATTCGAAGTAGCTATTCCATGCCAGCATGAGTTGTTACAATTCCCTGAAAAATAAACCCAGTAACAATTCAACCTTATGCAAATCAACTGGCCCTATATCAAAGATCGTGCTTACCAGTATTTCCTGCTGACCCGGCTGCATAAACCCATCGGTATTTTCCTGTTACTGTGGCCAACCCTGTGGGCGTTGTGGGTGGCGGCGGAAGGCGTGCCGGATCTGCATGTGCTGCTGGTATTTGTGCTGGGCGTGTTCCTGATGCGCGCAGCGGGTTGTGTGATCAATGATTTTGCCGATCGTAAGGTTGATCCGCTGGTGAGCCGTACCCGCGAGCGTCCGCTGGCAACCGGCAAGGTGAAGCCACGCGAGGCGCTGATCCTGTTCGTGTTGCTGTGCCTGCTGGCCTTTGCCCTGGTGCTGACCATGAACCGCATGACCATCCTGCTGTCGTTGGGTGGCGCGGCCTTAGCGGCGATCTATCCGTTCATGAAACGTTATACCCATCTGCCGCAGGTGGTGCTGGGCATGGCGTTTGGCTGGGCGGTGCCGATGGCGTTTGCCGCCCAGACTGAATCACTGCCCAAGGTGGCCTGGCTGATTTACGTGATCACCGTGTTGTGGGCAGTGATTTACGACACCATGTACGCGATGGTGGATCGCAGGGATGATCTGAAAGCCGGAGTCAAATCGACCGCGGTGCTGTTTGGTGAGGCGGATCGGCTGATTATCGGGATTTTGCAGGCGATGATGTTTTTTGGCCTGTATTCCCTGGGTCAGCAACAGGGCCTGCATCAACCCTATTATCTGGGCCTGCTGGTGGCGCTGGGCCTGGCCGTGTATCACCAGTACCTGATTCGACACCGCGAGGAAAAAGCCTGTTTTCGGGCTTTTTTACATAATAATTGGCTGGGTGCCGCGGTGTTCCTCGGCCTGTTGATTGATTACGCGACTTATAATTAACAAATACTTTACATAGATGGTGGGGTTATTTTTCGACATTACACTATACTATTTTCGTATAAATAATCTATAATATTTCAAATACAACAGTAACTTATGCTTAAAAGTTGCAGTTAAGTCTGAAAAGATAGGCTGGCGTGTAAAGTGTGATAGAGTTCACACTTTTGTTATGTATACGCAAGCCGGTAAATTCCGGCGGAATAACGAGGGCTGAACACTGTTTTCCTTTCTCAATAAAAAAACAAAAACCGGGCAGTTGATGGGTATGCTGGTGCGAGATGAGGGTGTGGCGGTAGCCTGTATACAGCGCGATGCGGGACAGACGCCGCGCCTGTTGATGCACGGTTATACGGCGATCAGTGATCACAGCCAGTCCCAGGTCACCTTACGTTCCCTGGTTAAAACAACACCATGTAAACAAAGTCCGGTTTCCAGTGTGCTGATGCCGGGTGATTTTGAATTGTTGATGGTTGAAGAACCGGCGGTCCCCGAGTCGGAACTGCGCCAGGCCACGCGCTGGAAAATCAAGGATATGCTTGATTTCAGCATTGATGAGGCGGTGGTTGATGTGTTCAGTGTGCCCGGCCAGAAGGAACGTGGCAGAACCCCGATGGTTTACGCGGTGGCGGCGAACAAAAATAAAGTCCAACAATGCATCAGTGACATTGAACAGGCGGAGCTGGCCCTGGAGTACATTGACATTCCCGAACTGGTACAGCGCAATATCGCTGCTTTGTTGCCTGAAGATAGCCAGGGTGTGGCGCTGCTACACCTTGATGCGCACAGCGGCCTGATTACCCTGACCCAGCAATCAGTCCTCTACCTGGCGCGCGACCTGGAGGTCGGTTTCGAGGACTTGCTGCCAGGCGAAAAGTCCTGGGTGGAAGAACAGCCGGGTGGTATGGAACTGGAGCCAGGCGGGATGAGCCATGCCTTGCTCGACAGTATTACCCTGGAGATCCAGCGTTCGCTGGATTATTACGAAAGTCATTTTGCCCAACCTCCCATTAATCATTTATATATCGCACCATTGGCCAAGGATATCCCGGGCCTGATTTCGCATCTGGCCGGCAACCTGGGCGTACAGGTACAGATGCTGGATTTGAATAACCTGCTGGATTGCAGTGCTCCCATTAGCCAGCAGGAACAATCCAATAGTTTCCTGGCAATTGGCGCGGCGCTCAGGGAAACGGCTTAGCGTTATGACGATGCAGCAAATCAACCTTTACCAGGCCGAGTTTCGCAAGCAGAAGCAACCACTGGATGCGAAGTTGCTGATCAACGTGGTTATCGTGGTGAGTGTTTTGCTGGTTATGGTGTATGGCTTTAATTACTGGAGCTTGTTGCAGGCACGCCAGCAATTAGGCCAGTTGCATCAGCAAAAGACCAGCGCTGAACAACAGCTGGTTGAATTGAAAAAGACCCATCAACCGTTATTGAAGAATCCTCGTCTGGCAGAAGATATCAAACGCTATCAATCCTGGGTGGATACGCGCCAGCAGGCGCTGAACATATTGTCAGCCAAAAGTTTTGGTAACACCCAGGGTTTTGCAGAGTACTTCAGCGGCCTGGCACGGCAAAAAATCGATGGCTTGTGGCTGACCGGTTTGTCATTTGCGGAGGGTGGTCGTCAACTGGGTCTGCAAGGTAGTGCCCTGAAACCAGAGCTGGTACCCCGGTTCTTGCAGCGTTTATCAGGGGAAAGCGTGTTTACCGGTACACGTTTTCACAGCCTGGTGATGAGCAGAGAGAAAGAAAAAGACCAGCAGGTGGATTTCCAGTTGCGCAGTGTCGATGATGAAGGGGGCGATGCTTCATGAAACAGGCATGGCAAAACCTCGCGCTTAAATACGACGCCTTGAGCTTGCGTGAACGGGCGATTATCGCCTTGTTAGTCGTGGTGGTGCTGTTTGTTATCTGGAACGAATTGTTGATGCGTAGCCTGGAGAGTGAGCGGTTGATTATCAATCAGAATATCAACAGCACCCGCTCGCAAATCGATAACCTCAACAAGCAGGCCGAAGCGGTGATCCAGGCGGCAACCGTGGATCCCAATAAAACTGACCGCATTAAACTGGATCGTTTGCAACAAAAACTGTCTGAACTGGATACGGCACTAAGAGAAAAGCTGCACGGCATGATCAGCCCAACGGATATGGCCAGGGCACTGGAAGCGGTGCTGGTGCAGCAAACTGAACTGCGCTTGCTGAAAGTGCAAAGCATCAAGGCAGAGCCATTATTCGTTGCCCCACGAGATAACCAGACAGATGTCGAGACCAGCGCTGAACAGCCACAGGTGGGTATCTACAAGCATGGCTTGCAAATCGAGTTCAGTGGCGGCTACCTGAGTACGCTGGAATACCTGCAAGCACTGGAAGCCTTGCCGTGGAATTTTTACTGGGATGGCCTGGAACTGAATGTGGAGCAGTATCCCAGGTCACGGGTGATTATAAAAGTGTATACCCTCAGCCTCGATAAAGACTGGATCGGAGTGTAATGATGCTGCGTGTGTATTCGCTAGTTTCAATATGGTGTCTGCTATTTGCAGTCCCGAGCACTGTTGTTGCTCTGCAAGATCCAACCCGGCCACCCGGCTATGGCTCCACGGCAGCGCGTGCCAGCGGACCGGTATGGCAGGTAAATTCAATTCGGATTGCATCGCAGCATAAAACCGCAGTGGTCAATGGGCGCACAGTGGCAGTCGGGAACAGGGTCAATGGCGCCACGGTGATCGATATCGAGCCGACTGAAGTCAGGTTCAGAAAAGAGGGTAAAGAATTTACAGTACGCCTGTTTAACCATAGTGTAAAAAAAATTACGCGGGTTCGGTGAACCAGAATAAATAGAGAAAAATTATGATGAAAATTGTGCCTATCGCTGTGTTTGCCATATCGACAATATTATTATCGTCGTGTGCGACACCTTCGCAGCAAGCCATCGATGACAAAATTGATGCCGCATTACAGGAAGGGATCACTGAGCCGGCACAGGCCGCGCCACCGGAGGATATCAGCGCTGCGTTGATCCCGGGTATCAACCTGGAACTACCCGGTCGTACCGATATTGATGTAGAGCTACGTTTTGATCTCAAGGTAAACCGCGCGCCAGCCAGACAGTTCTTCATGGGGCTGGTTGAAGGCACGCCTTATAACATGGTGATTCACCCGGATGTTAAAGGACGCATCACGCTTGACCTGAAAAATGTCAGCGTTGCCGAAGTGATGAAAATTACCCGCGATGTGTTTGGTTATGATTACGAACAGAGCGCCAATAATTTTCATGTCTACCCCAATGAAATGAGCAGCCGTATTTTCAAGGTCAACTACCTGGATGTGCAACGCCGGGGCGGCTCACAGATGAGCGTCAGTTCAGGTCAGGTCACGCAAAATAATGGCCAGTCATCCACTTCAGACAGCAGTTCTTCGCGCAGCCGTGGCATGGTAACCGGAAGCCAGGTCAAGACAGATTCGCAATCCAGTTTCTGGCAAGAGTTAAAAACCTCGCTGGAAACCATCATCGGTAACAAGGATGGGCGGAGCGTGGTGGTCAGCCCGCAGGCGGGTATCGTGGTAGTACGTGCCATGCCGTTTGAATTACGCAATGTCGAAAAATTTATAAACCAGACACAAACCAGTATTCAGCGCCAGGTCATTATTGAAGCCAAGATCATCGAGGTGGAGCTTAACGAGAAGTTCCAGTCGGGGATCAACTGGTCTGCACTGGGCACGGGGGATAACGGCAACAACACGGGCCTTGCCAGCGTGATTGGTGGCGGTAGTATTTTTTCCGGCACGGGCATAACCGGGATTGCCGGCAATACCGGTAATTTAAACCCGGCCGCACTTAACCCGGTCGACGGCTCATCCACTTCGGCGTTTGGCGGGGTGTTTACCCTGGCATTACAGGCCAGCAATGATTTCAGCGCATTCATCGAACTCCTCAAGTCGCAGGGCGATGTCAAGGTGTTGTCCAGCCCCAAGGTTTCGACCATCAATAACCAGAAAGCGGTTATCAAGGTTGGCCAGGATGAATTCTTTATCACGGACGTGTCTTCCAATACCAATACTGGCACAGCAACCACCACTACCCAGAATGATGTCGAGTTGACCCCGTTCTTCTCCGGGGTGGCACTGGATGTTATTCCGCAGATTAGTGAACAGGGAGAAATCATTCTGCATATCCACCCGACCGTGAGTACCGTGATTGAAAAAATCAAGAACATCAGTGTTTCAACCACCGAGGCGCTGAGTGTGCCACTGGCGGTCAGCTCGATTCGTGAATCGGACAGCATCATTCGCGCAACCAACGGCCAGGTGGTGGTTATCGGCGGCCTGATGCAGGATGTATTACAGGATGACAATGCCTCGGTACCGGGGCTGGGTGATGTCCCGGTAGTGGGCGGTTTGTTTGGCCATACCCAGCAGGTTAAGACCAAGAGTGAACTGGTAATCCTGTTAAAGCCGATCGTGGTCAACGGTAGCCGGCAGTGGTCAGATACCCTGCGCCAGACGCGTGAGCGTATCTCGGGCTTCAAGAGCAAGTAACGGATCGTGATGTATCAGGAACATTTTGGGTTACGCGAACTGCCATTCTCGATTACGCCGGATACCGGTTACTTCTTTTCCTATGGGCATTATGCCGATGCCTTGAATACCTTGCTGGTTGCCCTGCGTAGCGGTGAAGGTTTCATCAAGGTCAGCGGGGAAGTCGGTACCGGCAAGACCCTGTTATGTCGCAAGTTACTCAATGCACTTGATGAGAGCGAGTTCGTCACCGCTTATATCCCAAACCCCCTGGTTACCCCGCATGGCCTGGTATTGGCCGTGGCCGATGAGCTGGGCATCAATGTTGACCGGCACTATGGCCATCACCAGTTACAAAAAATGCTCACCGAACGCCTGCTGGAACTGACTGCGGAAGGCAAGCGCGTGGTGTTATGTATCGACGAGGCCCAGGCCATGCCGATTGAAACCCTGGAAGCAGTGCGCCTGTTAACCAACCTGGAAACGGAAAAATACAAGTTGTTACAGGTGGTGTTGTTTGGACAGCCTGAACTCAACGAGCATTTGAATCGCAAAGAAATCAGGCAATTGAAACAGCGCATTACCTTTTCCTATGATCTGCAACCCATCGATCCCGATGGTATGCACTCCTATGTGTCGCATCGACTGATTGTTGCCGGCTACCAGGGGGGGGCGCTGTTTGAACCGGTCGCGCTCAATACCCTGTACAAGGCCAGTCGAGGGGTGCCGCGACTCATCAATATCCTGTCCCACAAGGCAATGATGGTGGCGTACGGGCGCGGTGACAAGACCATCGATCATAGTCACATCAAGATGGCGGTGAAAGACACCGATGACGCGCAGTTAAAACCTAAAACCAAATGGGGATACTGGCTGGCGGGCAGTGTTATCTTGTTGGTGGCGTTAGCCCTGCTCGGCGGGTATTTATATCAACAATAGAAGTGTATAGCGGAAATTATCTAGCATCATGAGTTTGATCAACCAAATGCTCAAAGACCTGGAGCAGCGTCGCTCCCAGGATAGCAAAAGCGAAGGGCTGGTGGCCTCGGTGCCCCGCTATGCGGCGGCAAACCGGCGTGGTTTTCCATGGCCGGTTATTTTTATAGTGATCAGCCTGATTTTGTTGTTAATTGTCGGCTACCTGTTATGGGAGCGTAGCCAGCGGGGTAGCGCGGTTGAGACAGTCGCGATTGCCACACCGCAACCGCCTGATACGCAAAAGCCGGCTTTGGCGAGCCAGCGACCTGAACCGCTCAGCGTCAATTCAAAACCTGCCAGCATACAAGCTAGCCCGCCAAAAACTGAAACAGTAAAAACGCCAGCTTTATCTCGGCCTCAACCACGCCCTGGGCCGGCTATTGTCACGCGTATCGAGGCTATCGAACCCAGTCCTGTCGAGGCCGGTAACCAGCGGCAAGCCATCGATATCATTGGCGAAGGTTTTAGTGAGCAGACCCAGGTCACGGTTAGCTGGACTGGTCACCGCAAAACCCTGCCCGGTTCCCGGGTCACTTACCTGGATGCCAATCATTTACGTATGCATATCGTGGTGGGCAACAATGCGGACAGCTGGACAGTCGAAGCGCATGATCCGGTGCACGGCCAGTCGGAAAAATATGAGTTCGAAGTAATTGCAGCGGCCTCGCCAAAAAGTGCCACGGTCAACAAGGTGATTAAACCGCTTAACCCGCAACAACAAAGCGAACTGAACTACCAACAGGGTTACCGGTTACTGGCAAAGGGCCAGTCGCAGGCCGGGGAACAGCGTTTACTTGAAGCACTTCAACTTTACCCCAAACATCTCAAGGCGCGTGAAATTCTGGCTGGACTCTATATGAAGAGTGGCAGGGTTATCGAAGCGAGTGATTTGTTACAGCAGGGTCTGGTGCTGGTGCCAGGGCATTTAGCGTTTGCCAAACTTGAGGCACGTCTGCTGCTCGAGCAGAACCAGTTACAACAGGCTGTCAGGGTGCTTGAAAAACATCAGCCGGCCTCGTTAATGCCACTGGACTATCATGCCTTCATGGCGGCCCTGTACCAGCGCAACAAGCAACATGCACAGGCCATTGAAAAGTACCGCAAGCTGCTGGACGCCAAGCCGGCTGCCGGTGTTTGGCGCATTGGCCTGGCGATTTCACTGGAAGCGGCGGGGCAGCAGCCTGAGGCGATGCAGGCTTACCTGCAGGCAAAAAATAACGGCAACCTGACCACCGGGTTGCTGCGTTATGCCAATAACCGCTTGTCCATACTGAAACAAAGTGGTTACAAGTTACCGCAAGCAACAGAGTAATTAAGCTATAATGTGAACGTCGTCTCTTTTCCGGAAAAGCGCATCGGCGTACACTACAATATACTGAAACACGGTGAGTCACATGTTCACACGAATGGCACAAAACAACGATCTGCACGCCATGCTGTTGCTGGCGTTGTTTACATTGTTGTTGCTGGTTCCTTTCAGTGCCTCGGCTGACTCGCTGCTGAAAAAACAGCCGGATTACTCGCTGTTTCCCAAGATGCGTTTCGACGTCGAGCTGGACAAAACCCATGCCGAGCAGAATTATCTGGCCGATCGCCCGGAGCAACGCTATTCACTGGGCTATGAATCGTTGCCACATGGTCAGTTGTTCCGTGACCAGCCCCTGATAGATCAGTATGACGCAACTTTTTACTATCCGCTGGGTAGTGAAGGCATGAGTTTTGACCTGGGTATCAATATGCGCTACATCAGCGGCCAGACCAGCTATCTTGAGGATGGAGAGCGTCGCGTCAGAAATTTCAGTGCCGCACTGCCCATGTTGTCAGCCTCTGCGCTATTTGATTTACCTTTTAAAGGTCTAACCGCCGGTTTCGAAGGCAAGCGCTACATGGAACTGGAAAATGATAATCGCAAGGGTTTCGATTATCGCTACAAGCTCCGCTATGAGTGGGATAAAAGCTTCGGTCTACAAGGCGGCTGGCAGCATCAGCAGTTCTCGCTGGATCATGCCGATGAAACCTCCACAAACTTCGAGCAAAAAGGTCCTTTCCTGGATCTCTATCTGCGTTTCTAATCAGGGCCTAGCTTCCCAGGTTACCGGCCCGGCTTACACTCCATACCTGTACGCTGCGAGCGCCCGCCTTGCGCAAGGTTTTCGCCAGTTCGTTGGCGGTGTTGCCGGTGGTAATCACGTCATCGATGATGGCGAGGTCCTGGCAGGTTAGTGTTTGTCGCAGGGAAAAAGCCCCTCGTACATTGTGTATGCGTTGTTTCTCATTGAGTCCCGTCTGCGTCAGGGTGTTGCGCTGGCGCACGCAAGCATCAGCCAGCACCGGTATCCCGAGGCGTTTGCCGACAACCCGGGCCAGTTCCAGGGACTGGTTAAAGCCCCGTCGGCGCAGGCGCGCGGTATGTAGCGGTACCGGGACCAGGCCGGTAACTTGTTGTGGCCGCTGCGCCTGAAGGTAGTCCGCCAGCAGGGTGGCCAGCAGTTGCCCGGCAGCGAGATCCGCCTGGAACTTGAAACGGGTAATCAGCTGGCTTACCGGATCTCGGTAAATAAACGGGCTTAATACCCTGTCAAAGGCGGGCGGTTTATTCAGGCAGTTGCCACAGCGGGCACCGTTTTCAGGCTCCGGGACCGGTTGAGCACAGCAGCGGCAGGCTGATTCAAGCCAGGGAAGATGCTGCTGACATAACCTGCATAGCGCTAACCGCTCATCCAGCTCATCACCGCAATACAGGCAATTGGCCGGGACAGCCAAAGACTGTATATATTTTAACCATTTGTTAACCATTGGATTCCATTCCAGTTGACAGCCATCCTGACCATCGTATCATTGCGTTTCCATCATCATACCTTAACCAGCATGGAACCAGGAGTAGTATGAACCAATCTCATCTCCCGCCAGCCGCGGGCAATTTCACCGTGTCGGCAGGCCGGGCCAAACGCGCTGCCGGTATGTTTAGCTGGGGCAATATTATCGCGATGCTGCCAGGCCTGTTCATTGTGCCCGTGTTGCTGTTTGGTTCGCCGGAAAAAATGGCCATGATCTTCATGTTCATAGTCATGCTGGTCCCGATGATTCTGTGGTTTGGTATTTCTATCGCCATTTACATTATCGCCAAACATAATCCCAACGAACGGGTAGGGCATTACACCCAGCAAGCGGCCTATCGCTATTATGCCGTTGTCGGTTTTATCGTGGTGTTAGGAACATTCTATGGTACCGATGTGAAGCTGTGGATATGGACCTGGTTAATTTCAGCATTGATCCTGGTGCCGTTATCGGTTCGCGACTTGTACCTGATTAAAAAAGAACAGTGGGTTGATTTTGAAGTAAAAGGAGACGCATCGTGAATGCCAGTCTGGAAAATATGAACACCGAGTTGCGTCATGACTGGCGTGATGAAGATATCAGTAACTTGTTTGATATGCCTCTAAATGATTTGCTGTTTGAAGCTCAGCAAGTACATCGTCAGCATTTCAACCCCAACCAGGTGCAGGTCAGTACCCTGTTAAGTATCAAAACCGGCAAGTGCCCGGAAGACTGCGGCTACTGTCCACAAAGCGTGCGCTACGATACCGAGGTGGAAGATGAGCCACTGATGCCACTGGAACAGGTCATCGAAGCTGCCCAGGCCGCCAGGGAAAAAGGCTCCAGTCGTTTCTGCATGGGGGCCGCGTGGCGTAGTCCCAAGGATCGTGACATGACAGCCGTGATCGAAATGGTCAAGGCGGTTAAAGAACTGGGCATGGAAACCTGTTTAACCCTGGGTATGTTAACCGATAAACAAACCCAGCAGTTAAAAGAAGCAGGTCTGGACTATTACAACCACAACCTGGATACCTCGCCGGATTTCTACGGAGATATTATTACCACGCGCACCTACCAGGATCGTCTCGATACCCTGCAACGTGTGCGTGACGCCGGTATGAAAACCTGTTGTGGCGGCATCGTCGGCATGGGAGAGGAGCGCAAGGATCGTATCGGTTTATTGAGAGAACTGGCCAACCAGCCTCAACACCCGGAAAGCGTACCGATCAACATGCTGGTCAAAGTGGAAGGCACCCCGTTGTCGGATAGCGAAGAGCTTGATCCTATCGAGTTCGTGCGCAGCATCGCGGTTGCACGTATCATGATGCCCAAATCCCATGTGCGTTTATCAGCCGGACGCGAAGCGATGAGTGATGAGATGCAGGCGCTGTGCTTCTTTGCTGGTGCCAACTCGATTTTTTACGGCGAAAAATTGTTAACCACGCCTAACCCCAGTGCAGATCACGACGCGCAACTGTTCGAGCGTCTGGGTATAACAGCTATTTAATTTCGAAATTAACGCTGAGGACGCTGAGACGCAAAGATTATTTTATGAGGCTTTTATTATAGAAACTTCGCATCCTCTGCGTCCTTGCGAACTTAGCGTTTAAATCATGAGCCTGGAAAAGAGACTTCAACAAAAACTCGACGAGCGCAGGTTAAATCACTTGTATCGTCAACGCCGTGTACTGGAAACACCGCAGGGTGTGGAAGTGGTGGTAGATGGCAAGGCGTATATCAATTTCTGTAGCAATGATTATCTTGGGTTAGCCAATGAGTCAGCGGTAAATACGGCTTTTAAAAAAGCTATCGATAAATATGGTACCGGTAGCGGTGCGGCCCACCTGGTAACAGGGCACAGTAATGCCCATCATGCGCTGGAAGAAGAACTGGCTGAATTTGTGCAACGGCCACACGCGTTATTGTTTTCCACCGGTTACATGGCAAATCTTGGCGTGGTAAGTGCCTTGACGGACCGTCACGATAGCGTAATCGAAGATAAATTGAATCATGCCTCACTGATTGACGCGGCGCAGTTATCGCGTGCCAGGCTGGAGCGTTTTGCACACGCTGACATGGGCGCACTGCAGTCAATGCTGGTTAAGCAATCGCAAGGACACAAACTGGTTGCCAGTGACGGGGTGTTCAGCATGGACGGTGACATTGCCCCCCTGCAACAGATGGCCAGCTTGTGCCAGAGCCACCAAGCAGGTTTGTTGATCGATGATGCGCATGGCCTGGGTGTGCTGGGTGACAATGGGCGCGGTACGCTGGAACATCTGGGCCTGGGGATCAGCGATGTTCCCATTCTGGTCGGAACCCTGGGTAAAGCGTTCGGTACCTTCGGGGCCTTTGTCGCCGGGAGTGAAGAATTGATTGAAACCCTGATCCAGGACGCCCGCAGTTACGTCTATACCACAGCCTTGCCGCCGGCTGTTGCCGAAGCCACACGTGCCAGCCTTAAATGCGTGGTTCAAGATCGTTGGCGGCGCGAGCAGTTAACCAGCCTTATTCAGCAATTCAAGTCAGGAGCAAGACAGCTTGGATTGAAATTGATGCCATCGGAAACAGCGATACAGCCCTTGTTGATCGGCAGCTCGGAAAAAGCGATACAGCTAAGCGGGCAGTTGCGCGCGAAGGGATTGTTAATCAGCGCGATACGTCCGCCAACCGTACCGGCAGGTACGGCACGACTACGGATAACCTTTTCTGCCAGTCATAACGCGCAACATGTGGAGCGCTTATTGGAAGCCCTGCAAGATTGTAAACTGGATGAGCTTGGCCATGAGTGATCCTGTCTATATAGAAACACTGGCGTCGACAGCAGATCAGCCTGTCGACATGGTGATGCTACATGGTTGGGCCATGCATGGTGCGTTATTCAAAGTGTTGGCGAACCAGTTAACCGATCGATACCGGGTACACCTGGTTGATTTGCCCGGTCATGGCTCAAGCCAGCTGTTGTCTCAGAATGATGTGTCTGCTTTTAATCTTACCGATATTGCGCATGAAATTTATGCTGCGCTTGAAAAGAAAATCAATACAGATGCCGTATGGCTGGGGTGGTCACTGGGTGGTTTGGTCGCGACCCGGGTCGCTGAATTATATCCGCATGTGGTTCGTCAATTAATCCTGCTTTCTTCATCGCCTGCCTTTATCAAGCAGCATGACTGGCCCTGTGCAGTTGATGCCGAGGTCTTTGAGGGTTTTGCTAATGAACTGGAAAATGATTTGCCGGCAACCGTATCACGTTTTTTGTCATTACAGGTCAGGGGTGGAGAAGATAGCCGGCAAACCCTGAAACAATTACGCAAGCTGTTATTCAGTAAAGAGCTGGCAAGCCGTCAAGTATTGCAGGCTGGTTTAAAAATACTGCAGCAGGCTGATATGCGTGACACGCTAGCCGAGCTGGATAAATCAGTTTTACTACTTGGCGGCGAACGCGACACCCTGGTACCACAACAGGCATTACGGCATCTGGCAAACGACAATCGAAATATGAGAGCCAGCATTATCAGGAAGGCCGGTCATGCTCCTTTTTTATCACACCCCGAGCAATGTGCGCAGGTAATAAAAGAATTCACGATATGATTAACAGAAAACAGGCACGCCTTTCTTTTGAAAAAGCGGCACCATCCTATGATGAGGCGGCGGTACTGCAGCGTGAAATTGGTAACCGGTTACTGGAGCGTCTGGATTATATTCGCTTTCAGCCGCAGCGGGTTCTTGATGTGGGTGCTGGAACAGGTACCTGTACGTTTCAGCTGGCCAGCACATATGGTAAGAGTGAAGTGCTCGCGCTCGATTTCGCAACCGCCATGTTACAACAGGCCAAACAGAAACGTAGCTGGAAACAGAAAATCTCTTCACGATTCAAGTTTATTGCTGCCGACGCTAACCAGATACCCCTGGCAGATGACAGCGTTGACATGATTTTTTCCAATCTTGCCTTGCAATGGTGCACGGATTTATCACAGGTTTTCCTCGAATTCAGAAGAGTGTTAAAGCCAAACGGTATGCTGCTGTTTTCCACCTTTGGCCCGGATACTTTGAAAGAGCTTAGAGAATGCTGGCAAAAAGTCGATGACTATACGCATGTAAACCAGTTTGTAGATTTACACGTGGTGGGTGATGCATTGATGAAAAGCGGTTTTTCCGATCCGGTGATGGACATGGAAATGATCACCGTTACCTATCCGGATATAAAAAGCATTATGCGCGACCTGAAACAGATTGGCGCGCACAACGTCAATGATACGCGTGCCAGGGGGCTTACTGGCAAGCAAAGACTGCAGCAACTTACCGGCGCCTATGAAGCATATCGAACTGAAAACGTATTGCCAGTGAGCCATGAAGTGATCTATGGCCATGCCTGGGTGCCCGAGAACAAGCAGTTAATTTCCGAGCAGTGTGGCGTACAGCAGGTCTCACTGGATGAACTGAAAAATACGCTGGAAAAATTCTGAGCCAGCTCATGCCAGGTATCTTTATTACAGGCACAGATACAGAAATTGGCAAAACCCGGGTCAGTTGCGCGCTGCTTCAGGCCTTGAACCGGCAGCAGCTCAAAACAGGGGGCATGAAACCAGTTGCCAGTGGTGCTACGAGTGACGTGGGCCAGCTGCAGAATGAAGATGCGTTAAAACTGATGGCGGCTGCCTCGTTACAATTAACTTATGAACAGGTCAATCCGTACCTGTTTAAAGTCGCGGCATCACCACATATCGCCGCCGCGCTTGAACAGCAGCAAGTCAGCCTGGACAGGATCGTGGCTTGTTATCGAGCCATCGAAAAACAGGCTGATTTTGTTGTTGTTGAGGGAGTCGGTGGCTGGCTGGCACCATTGAATGAGCAACAAACGGTAGAGCACATGGCACTGGCCCTGGATATTCCCGTTTTGCTGGTGGTCGGGATGCACCTGGGTTGCTTAAACCATGCCTTGTTAACCGCGCAGCGTATTCAGCAGGCCGGCTTGAAACTGGCAGGCTGGATCGCCAATTGTCTTGATAACAATTTTCCTTACCTGGAAGAAAACATTTCGACCCTGGAACAGCGAATTGATGCGCCCCTGGTTGCGCGCTTAAATGAAAACCAGACTGACTTCGCTGAAAAGTACGAAAAAAGTATTAGCTTATTAGTAAAGACTAAATAAAATTTATTGCTTGGCAAAGTATCTTAAAATCTGTAAGGTTATTAAATGCCTCGTTCCGCAACGGAATATGTGGAAGTATCAAGGTTAAAACGGACTTTCACAAATAAAACAATAACAATACTTAATAAAATAATAATATTAGCAATTACTTGTATATCAATTAGTTATAAGGGCTTTTTATCTTTTTATTTGCCGTTCTCATGATGCGTGATTAACATGCAGCTTGTCTGATATCAGACAGGATCCCGGTAAAGGGCGGTAAATATTTATAAAGCACCAGCGAGTAACACTGCGTAGAAAGTGCATATCTGGTGAGTGATAAAAACAATTATTAAATTAAAGTACAAGGATTCGTATCTGTTCGTTACAAATCGAAGTTAACAATAACGACGGGCAGAAACAGTTTTAAAAACAATAACTATATACATCTTTAAAAAAATCCAACATAAAGAGGTAGAGGTATGTCGGCAATAAAAATAATGAGAAAGCTAAGCAGCGGGTTGTTGGCTGTCATGCTTTTGGGGCCGGGCATTGCTCTTGCGGACTATGATTTGAATATGACGCAAAGTGTAACGTCCGTTGGTAAGGATATGTATGATATCCATCAGCTTGTCATGTGGATTTGTACCATTGCTGGAATCGGCGTATTCGGTGTAATCATTTATTCACTGATCAACCACCGTAAATCCAAAGGTGCGGTTGCTGCCCAGTTCCATGAAAGCACCACGGTAGAAATTGTCTGGACAGTGATACCACTAATTATTCTTGTGCTGATTGCCATACCTGCTACCAAAACCCTGATTGCGTATGAAGATACTTCTGACTCTGATGTCACCATCAAAGTGACCGGTTGGCAGTGGAAATGGCAGTATGAATACTTAGATGAGGGCGTGAGTTTCTTCAGTAACCTGGACAAGGCAAGTAATGAGGCTCGCCAGAAAGATTCAGGTGCAAACGTCAATGATGTTGAACACTACCTGTTAAATGTTGACAAACCCATCGTAGTACCTGTTAACAAAAAGGTTCGTATCCTGACTACATCAAATGATGTAATCCACGCCTGGTGGGTTCCTGAATTGGCGGTCAAGCGTGATGCGATTCCTGGTTATATCAACGAAAGCTGGTTCCAGGCTGAAAAGACGGGTACTTACCGTGGTCAGTGTGCCGAGCTATGTGGTAAAGACCATGGCTTCATGCCTATCGTGGTAAAAGTGGTTGAAGAAGCTGAATATGCCCAGTGGGTTAGCGCACAGAAAACTGCCGCTGCCGCCGCTGCCGCAGGTTCCGATAAAACCTTTACTAAAGATGAGCTGATGAAGAAAGGTGAAGCAGTATACGCTGCTAACTGTGCCGCTTGTCACCAGGCCAATGGTGCCGGTATTCCAGGTGTATTCCCGGGCCTGGCGGGTAGTGCAATCGCCACTGGCGATGCCAAAGGACATATCGATATCGTGGTACACGGTAAGGCGGGTACTGCCATGGCAGCCTACGGCCCACAACTTAACGATGTTGATTTAGCCGCGGTTATTACCTACGAGCGTAACAGCTGGGGTAATAGCGCATCTGTTGTTCAACCTGCTGATGTTAAGGCTGCACGCTAAGCGTGGCCTTGTAAGGAGGATATAAGAATGAGTAATCACGATCATCCAACTGGCATCAAACGCTGGTTGTTTACAACGAACCACAAAGACATAGGTACCCTGTACCTGTGGTTTGCTTTCATCATGTTCCTGCTGGGCGGCTCTATGGCCATGGTTATCCGTGCCGAGCTGATGAACCCGGGTATGCAATATGTTGATCCATTGTTCTTTAATACCATGACCACCATGCATGGCCTGATCATGGTATTCGGTGCCGTCATGCCGGCCATGGTGGGCTTTGCCAACTGGATGGTACCCATGATGATTGGTGCCCCGGATATGGCTTTGCCGCGTATGAACAACTGGTCTTTCTGGATATTGCCTTTTGCAGGTGCCATGCTGGTTAGCACCCTGTTCATGGAAGGCGGCGGTCCCGCATTTGGCTGGACATTCTATGCGCCACTTTCCACAACCTTTGCACCGAAGAGTACCGACTTCTTTATCTTCGCGGTACACATGCTGGGTTTCTCGTCCATCATGGGTGCAATTAACATCATCGCAACTATCCTTAATATGCGTGCTCCTGGCATGACATTAATGAAGATGCCGATGTTTGCCTGGACCTGGTTGATTACCGCCTTCCTGCTGATCGCCGTAATGCCGGTACTGGCCGGTGCAGTCACCATGATGCTGACGGATCGTAACTTTGGCACCTCGTTCTTTGATGCGGCCGGTGGTGGTGACCCGGTACTGTTCCAGCACGTGTTCTGGTTCTTCGGTCACCCAGAGGTATACATCATGATCCTGCCGGCCTTCGGTATCGTGTCGCAGATCATTCCGACCTTTGCACGTAAGCCACTGTTTGGTTATGCCTCGATGGTATATGCGACAGCCGCGATTGCGTTCCTGTCATTCATCGTATGGGCGCACCACATGTTCACAGTAGGTATGCCGGTAGCGGGTGAGTTGTACTTCATGTATGCCACCGTCATGATCGCAGTGCCAACAGCGGTCAAGGTCTTCAACTGGACAGCCACTATGTGGAAAGGCTCCATGACCTTTGAAGTACCCATGCTGTGGGCAGTCGCCTTTGTATTCCTGTTCACCATCGGCGGGTTCACCGGCCTGATGCTGGGTGTTGCTCCGGCTGACTTCCAGTATCACGATACTTACTTCGTCGTGGCGCACTTCCATTACGTACTGGTAACTGGCGCGGTATTTGCCATTATTGGTGGTGTTTACTACTGGTTACCGAAATGGACGGGTAACATGTTTGACGAAAAGCTGGCCAAGATTCATTTCTGGGTATCAGCGATTTCCGTCAACGTATTGTTCTTCCCGCAACACTTCCTGGGTCTGGCGGGTATGCCACGTCGTATACCTGACTATGCAACCCAGTTTGCGGAGTTCAACTTCATGTCATCGATTGGTGGCTTCGTGTTCGGTGCCTCGCAAATATTGTTCCTGTACATTGTGATTAAATGTATCAAGGGCGGTGAGAAAGCAACCGACCAGGTGTGGGAAGATAATCCAGAAGGCCTGGAATGGACTGTTCCATCACCGGCGCCATACCACACTTTTGAAACTCCACCAGAAGTGAAGTAAAACTCGAGATGCCTCCGGTGAATACCGGAGGCACGTATTACAAGGTATTGAAGCGGAAAAAACAGTGAAAAACAAAAAAGGCACAATCATCACAATAGTTGTACTGGTAGCGATTGCGGCAATTTTTTATGCAGCTTCATTAGCTAAATACGGGTAACTGAATAACGATGGGAAAAAATAAATCCAATAACAAGGTTGTCGGCCTGCTTAGCCTGGTTGCAATTGGTATGTTTGGTTTTGGGTTTGCACTTGTCCC
This sequence comes from Thioalkalispiraceae bacterium, assembly GCA_050116415.1. Lineage (GTDB taxonomy): Bacteria > Pseudomonadota > Gammaproteobacteria > UBA6429 > Thiohalophilaceae > JARRJY01. The sequence continues at coordinate 1,816 of JASFOS010000007.1, read as the reverse complement.
TTTATATAACCTGATTTGCGATACCTTCGGGTTAAATGGCAAATTCACAGAGATCGAGCAGGGCACCGTTGATGTCGCTCAACAGGCAAAGCGCGCTGAAAAAATTCAAAAGCGCCAGGACCTGTCTCGTAAAGTCACTGTGGAATTCTTTTCAAGCTTGAATCAAAACCTGCAGTGGGAATTCAGGCCCATGACAAGAAAAATCAAGCTTCATCCTGGTGAGGTGAAAACCGTAAAATATTACGCAAAAAATAAAACAGGACGCGAGGTGGTAGCACAGGCAATCCCAAGCATATCCCCGGGACCTGCCAATAAATATTTTACAAAAATGGAATGCTTTTGTTTTTCACAGCAAACCTTTAAACCAGGTGAAGAAAAAGAAATGCCATTAATATTTGTTGTTGATCCGGATTTACCAAAGAATATTTCGACCATTAGTTTGGCCTATACTTTCTTTGATACTGAAAATCGTTCGGCAACTAACGGGCAAGTTAATAAATATGCCCAGATAAAGCAGCAGATCCAGGTTAAGGTTAATTAACAAACAAAATACTAAATATATAAAAGAAGAAGAGGGGTAGTCATGTCACACGCACAAGGTAGCTACTATCTGCCGGCGCCAAGTCATTGGCCAGTGGTAGGTTCAGTTGGTATCACTCTATTGCTGGGAGGGTTTGCTTCATTCCTGCATGGTGGTGATGAAATGTTTATGATTGCAGGCGCAGTAGTCATTGCAATCATGATGTTTGGCTGGTTTGGTCAGGTCATTTCCGAGAGCCAGGCGGGTAAATATGATGCCCAGGTAGATACCTCGTTCCGCATGGGCATGGTCTGGTTCATCTTTTCGGAAGTGATGTTCTTTGCCGCTTTCTTTGGGGCGTTATTTTATGTTCGTCAGTTTGCAGTGCCCTGGTTGGATGGTGCGGGCAATAATGCCATGACCGGACAACTGTTATGGCCTGAATTTACCAAGGACTGGCCGTTGCTGAAAAACCCTGATATAGCCAAGTACCCTGAACCTGATGGTATTATCGAAACCTGGCATGTACCTTTCTACAATACGCTGATCCTGCTGTCCTCGGGTGTCACGGTGACCTTTGCCCACTGGGCACTGAAAAAAGGTAACCAGGGTGGTACTACCATGTGGCTGGCCGCGACAGTTGCTCTGGGTGCACTGTTCGTGTTCCTGCAGGCAGAGGAATATGGTCTGGCTTACAATGAGTTAAACCTTACACTGGGTTCAGGGATCTACGGTTCAACCTTCTTCATGCTGACCGGTTTCCATGGTTTGCATGTTAGTATCGGTGCCATCATGCTATTTGTCATGATGATACGTTCAGCCAAGGGCCATTTCACGCCGAAAAACCATTTCGCGTTCGAAGCAGCCGCCTGGTACTGGCACTTTGTGGACGTGGTCTGGTTAGGCCTGTTTATTTTCGTATACTGGTTATAAGTGACGAAAACCCCCAAAGTAAAAGGCGCTGCGTTTGCAGCGCCTTTTTTATTGGCTGGAAAATTATTAGGGGGATAGAAAACTTTAAATGGAATTAATAAACCCCGTGTGGTTGAATAAGTCCAAGTTGTGCCCCGACGCCCAATAAAATTATCAGGCCAATGGATAATACGATACGTACTGTTAGGGCTTTCACGGTACGTTCAGATTGGCCTTTATCCTTTATCATGGAAAACAGAGCAGTGCTGAGGCTGAGCAGTATGACGCCAAGCAGGCCGATTACGAGAATTTTGAATAACATAGTAAATTCCTTATATATTTAAGGATAATAGTAAAATTATACCGTATATCGAGTTACCGGGT
>JASFOS010000006.1:0-29714 GCA_050116415.1 Thioalkalispiraceae bacterium | reverse complement strand
GATGATCGACAGGCTGTCATCGATGCGGTGAACAACTGTGTCGAACACGGCACTGATTACAACATTGAGCATCGTACCGTGTGGCCTGATGGCACCGTACGCTGGCTGCTGGAGAAAGGCGATGTAACGCGTGATAAAGCGGGCACTCCACAACACATGCTCGGCGTGGTACAGGATATAACCGAACGTAAACAGGCTGAGCAGGCATTGTTGGAAAGCCAGGCCAAGTTAAGCGGCCTGTTTAACCTTTCCCCACTGGGTATCGCGTTAACCGACATGCAGGGCCGCTTTCTTGACTTCAATGAAGCTTTCCGGAAAATCACCGGATATTCCACCGAGGAACTCATCAAGCTTGATTACTGGGCATTAACTCCCAGTGAATTTGCGCCACAGGAACAGCAGCAACTGCAATCATTGGACACCACCGGAAAGTACGGCCCCTATGAAAAAGTTTATCACCAGAAAAACGGCAGCCTGGTGCCTGTTCGCCTGAATGGTATCCTGATCAAGGGCAAACATGGCCAACAACAAATCTGGTCAATCGTCGAGGACATCACCGACAGCAAGCAGGCTGAACAGGCGCTCATCGAAGCCAGGGACGAGGCCGAACGCGCCAACCAGGCCAAGTCACAATTCCTGTCCAGCATGAGCCATGAACTACGAACACCACTCAATGCGATCCTGGGTTTCTCGCAATTACTGGAACTCGATGAGTCGTTAACCGCAGACCACGTTGAAAGCATCATTGAAATTCGCCACGCGGGTGAACATTTACTTGATCTGATCAATGATATTCTGGATCTTTCCAAGATTGAGTCCGGGCGTATCGAAATGGACATGCAAGCGGTGAATTTGCTGGAGATCATTAACGAATCGATACGCATCAATCAATCGGCGGCAAACCGGCATGGTGTCAGCTTGAATGCCGAGCCAGCCGACGAGCAGAATGCACTGCGGGTGATCGCTGACAAAACCCGGCTCAAGCAGGTCATTATCAACCTGTTATCCAATGCCATAAAATATAACCAGCAAAACGGTTCAGTATTCGTCAGTTATGATAATATTGATGAAAAGCGCGTCAAGGTGCTGATCCGGGACACCGGCAAGGGTATTTCAGAAGCACAACAACTCAAACTCTTTGCACCGTTTGAACGGCTGGGTGCGGAAAGCTCAAGTATCGAAGGTACCGGAATAGGCCTTGTCATCACCAAGACCCTGGTCGAACATATGGGTGGTGAAATAAGCGTGGAAAGCATACCCGGTGAAGGCTCGACATTCGCCTTTACGCTAGCCACGGCCTAAAACTGGAAATTTTCAACCAACAAAACAACATTGATGCCAGATAAAAAAACAATTATTTACATCGAGGACAACCCGACCAACCTGAAGCTGGTTGAGCAACTCATCAAGCGTAAAGGTGACCTGGATTTTTTGTCAGCGACCGAGCCTCATAGGGGTATCGAGCTGATCACGGAGCATCTACCTGACCTGATTCTGCTGGATATTAACCTGCCTGATATGAATGGTTTTGAAATTCTCGAGATCCTGCGAAATCAAGATAACACGGCAGCTATCCCGGTGATCGCGGTAAGTGCCAATGCCATGCCTTCAGACCTGGAGAAAGGCATGGCGGCAGGCTTTAATGCCTATATCACTAAACCGATCAACATTTCGGATTTTTATAAACAGGTTGAACAGTTTTTAGCTTAACCGGCCTTGTCGGATAGCTCGCGCGCCGCCTTGTTAGTGCGCTTCTTCATATGAATCAGTAACAATGAAACGGCTGCCGGTGTCACACCGGAAATGCGCCCCGCCTGGCCAAGTGTGGCCGGGCGTATACGTTTTAATTTTTCAGCCACCTCAAGTGACAAACCCTTGACCTGGTCATAATCCAGGTCCTCCGGCAACCGAGTTTGTTCGTGGCGTTTGTGGCGCGCAATCTCGTCACGCTGACGATCAATATAACCGGAGTACTTGGCCTGGATTTCCACCTGCTCGGCAACCACCGCATCAGTAACGCCATCGGGTAATCCCGACAGGCTGGTCAGGTCCTGGTAGTTAACATCCGGTCGTCGTAGCAAGTCCATCAGGTTGGCTTCACGTGATAACGGTTTTTTCAGTACGCGCTGCTGTTCCTGCTTGCTGATCTTCTCCGGGTGTAACCAGGTACTCTGCAAACGTTGTTGTTCCTGTTCGATCATCTCACGCTTGCGATCGAATGCCGCCCAACGCTGGTCGTCGACCAGGCCCAGTTCGCGGCCTTTTTCCGTCAAACGCAAATCGGCATTGTCTTCTCGCAGCATCAAACGATACTCGGCGCGCGAGGTAAACATGCGATAGGGCTCCTGGGTGCCACTGGTTATCAGGTCATCCACCAGCACGCCCAGGTAGGCTTCATCACGTGCCGGGGTCCATGATTCCTGCTCCTGTACCTGGCGAGCCGCGTTCAGGCCCGCTAGCAGCCCTTGTGCCGCTGCTTCCTCATAACCCGTGGTGCCGTTAATTTGCCCGGCAAAAAACAGGCCGTGCATGTGCCTGGTTTCCAGGGAAGGCTTCAGATCACGCGGGTCAAAAAAATCATACTCGATAGCATAACCGGGTCGGGTAATCTGCGCCTGCTCAAAGCCTTTCATGGAGCGCACCAGTTTGTATTGCACATCAAAGGGCAGGGAGGTGGAAATGCCGTTCGGGTAAACTTCCGTGGTGGTCAGGCCCTCGGGCTCGACAAAAATCTGGTGAGAATCCTTGTCCGCAAAGCGCTGCACCTTGTCCTCGATGGAGGGACAGTAACGCGGGCCGACGCCTTCGATCACCCCGGTATACATGGGTGAGCGGTCCAGTCCATCCCGGATAATGTCATGGGTCTGCGCGTTGGTATGGGTAATATGGCAGGCGACTTGCTGCGGATGCTGCCCGGGGTTACCCATGAACGAAAATACCGGCATCGGATCATCACCCGGCTGTGGCTGCAATACTGTGTAGTCAATGGTCTTGCCATCGATACGCGGCGGCGTTCCGGTTTTCAGGCGATCCACGTTAAACGGTAAATCGCGCAGCCGTTGCGCCAGGGCATTGGCCGGGGGATCTCCGGCGCGGCCACCCTGAAAATTTTCCAGCCCGATATGGATGCGACCACCCAGGAACGTACCCACGGTTAACACCACGGCCCGGGCCTGAAATTTCAGCCCCATCTGGGTAACCACCCCGGTCACCTGGTCCTTTTCAACGATCAGGTCATCCACCGCCTGCTGAAACAGGGTAAGGTTAGGGGTGTTTTCCAGTACCTTGCGGACCGCATTTTTATACAACACCCGGTCAGCCTGGGCGCGCGTGGCGCGTACTGCCGGCCCCTTGCTGGCGTTAAGAATACGAAACTGGATCCCTGCCTGGTCAATAGCTCTCGCCATTAGTCCACCCAGGGCATCAATTTCCTTGACCAGGTGACCTTTGCCAATGCCGCCAATGGCCGGGTTACAGCTCATTTGCCCAAGGGTTTCAATATTGTGGGTCAACAACAGGGTCTTCACGCCCATGCGCGCAGCCGCCAACGCCGCCTCGGTACCGGCATGACCACCACCGACAACAATGACATCAAATTTATCCTGGTAAAACATGGGCTTCGCTGTAAAAATCTGGCTCAGTTAAAAAAAGTGGCCTATTGTACGTTCTGCTCACTTAATAGCCAATAATCAAAAGCTAGATTCCTGAAAGAAATCTGACTGGAGGTGGGTAGGAAAGTTTCAAATAGGAGGCCAATTTCAGGCCAACAGGTTCACCACAACAGGACAGCCTGTATCCTATTGGCTGACTTTGCTGCACCGGGCCGAAGCAACTTTATTGAATGAATCACTCTTGGAAACAAGACCTTACCTGTGCAATTGTGCATTTTGCAGGCGCAGATCCTTTTTGTCTTCTTCAAGATGATTTTCAAAACTCAGCTGGTCATTAATAAATTCAGCCAGTGCAGTACGTGCTTCCTGGCGGGAGTTATATGGACCCTGGTCCATGCCTCGACGGACTGCGAAATACCACTCATTGCCCACCGAGTAAAAGCGGCCGGAACGAAACGGGATATTCCCGGTTTCTCCCTTTCGGTTCATGAAGAAATTATCCATCGCACTAAAACCTTGTTTAAACGATTTACCCGAGTCTAGCTCGCCATCCCGGGCATGTATGTAGGGCATAACTCCCCATTTCGTGTCGGGTGTCACCGACACCGGATAGGGTACTTTGCAAATTCAGCATAAAAATCTACTTGATTGTTCTCTATTTGTTCTCTATAGTTGCGAACAAATAGAGAACATTTCTTGGTGTTATGCTTACTTTACTGGAAAAACGTATTCTGAATTTTATTCGCGCCTTCATTCTGCAACATGGGCACAGCCCAACACTGGTGGAAATCGGCAATGCGATGGAAATTCGTTCCAAGGGCACCGTCCACCGATACATACAGTCGCTGAAACAAAAAGGCGCCCTGGAACAAACTGAACGTGGCTGGCGCGGCATTCGACTTGCTGACAACCCTCAACCCCAATCCACAACCCTCCGTCTGGTGGGCCGGATAGCCGCGGGCCACCCCATTGAAGCTATCGAGGACCAGGATGAGATCAACCTGCATGACATGTTCGTCGGTGATAACCGCTATGCACTGCAGGTAAAAGGCGACTCCATGATCGCCGCCGGTATTCTCGATGGTGATATTGTCATTATTGAATCGCGTGATAGCGCCCAGTATGGCGACATTGTTGTGGCGTTAATTGATGAACAGGAAGCCACCCTGAAACGCTACCGCCGCTATGCCGATGGCCGCATCGAACTGGCACCCGAAAACCCAGATATGAAAGCCATGGTCTATGAACCAGGCCGGGTCCGTATACAGGGCATCCTGGTCGGTCAGCTGCGCAGTTATTCGTGAGCAAGCAGTGTTTGCGTGATATCGCGATGATCCGATTCATGATCAGTGATAAGCATTTCAATTTTTTTATAAAATGCATTTAGCTCATAATTACTTTCCTCCAATATCCTTTTAAAGCCAGGAACCAGGTCATGATAAGTAGCAACAATCGCCAGATGGGCGTTATTTAGATCCTGCGACATCCATTGGTCATAACCGCTGTAACCAGACCATGTCTTCTTCAGTTCCCAGTAATTGTTTTTTAAATCTGCAAACAGCTTCTTTTTTAACTCCAGTTTTTCGCTCTCAGGCTTATCGCTCTTGAACAAATCAGATAACCGGGCACGGGTTGTCTTTAGTAAAGCATTGAACTGTTCTCTTCGTCGATGGTCATGTAAATATTGCTGAACCAGGTTTTCCTTATTTGTGGAGACAAACCAGCGCCTTATCCCTTCCTGTTCGATGGCGGTGGCAAAGGCCTCGTTAAATGCCGAGTCGCCTTCGATATACAGTTTCTGATGCGCCAGTTCGTGAAACAAGATACCTACCCTGCGGGCTTCACTTTGATACATCATGGTATTCAACAGGGGATCATCAAACCAGCCTAGCGTTGAGTAAGCGCGCGAACCCGTTACGTAGGTATCATAGCCCTGTTGCTGTAACTGATACGCATACGCTTCGGCTTTCTGTTTTGAAAAGTAACCGCGATAACTGATGCACCCAACCACCAGGAAGCACCATTGCCTGGGTTTTACCGATAATCGCGGTGTAGCAATGACATTCCAGGTTGCATAAGGTCGACCAATATCAGCATAGCTTTTATAACTATCGTTATCCGGTAATAATAACTCCCTGCTTGCAAATTCCCGTGCTTGACGAAGGTTTTCCAGTTTCTCTCTCAACTCCGCCGGTACCTCATCCGCTAACAATGCATCGATTGGTTGGCTTTTTTCCAACAATGCATAGTGGCCGTTAATGGTATCGACGTAATAAGTAAAGTTTGCGCAACCACTCAACAGTCCCGCGACGATAAAGGACAAAATACACCGCAAAATTGGCTACTCCCGCTTTCAATACGCACGTGAATGACTAATAATCATGCTTTGACTGTTGATAATGAAGCATCATGAACAGCAACGCTATTAAAGATATTATAGACAAACTGGTAACTGAAGCTTCCAGCATAATCCTGGGCAAGGACCACGCATTACGCCTGGCCTTTGCCTGCCTGCTGGCTCGTGGCCATTTACTGATAGAAGATTTGCCTGGTGTTGGCAAAACGACACTGGCCCATGTACTGGCCCGGCTGTTAGGCCTTGAATTCAGCCGAATTCAATTCACCAGCGACATGTTGCCCGCTGACATACTCGGTATTTCGATTTACGAACGCGATAGTGGCACGTTTCATTTTCATCCCGGCCCCATCTTCTCCCAGCTGGTACTGGCAGATGAAATAAACCGCGCCACACCAAAGACACAGAGTGCCTTGCTTGAGGCCATGGAGGAAGGTCAGATCACCGTTGAAGGGCAGACCCATGCTTTACCTTCTCCTTTTTTTGTCATCGCCACACAAAACCCGACTTACCAGATAGGAACTTTCCCGCTACCGGAATCACAGCTGGATCGCTTCCTGATGCGTGTTGAGCTGGGTTACCCTGATCAGCAAGCTGAGCGTGCCTTGCTGGCCAGTCGGGATCGGCGTGAACTGGTGCCAAACCTGGCCACGGTGATCCCTGGCAAGCAACTGGTACAATTACAGGTGGCCGTTGATCAAGTCCATGTTTCTGAGGCGCTGCTTGATTACCTGCAGGACATCATTGCGGTTTCCCGCCAATCAGGCAACTTCGTCACCGGCTTATCCCCGCGTGCCGGCCTGGCGATATTAAAAGCTGCGCGGGCCTGGGCGTTGATGGAGGGCAGGGAACACGTATTGCCTGATGATATACAGACCATTCTCCCCGCGGTCGTCGCGCACCGTCTTCGCAGTGCGACCACTGACACCCAAAATGATCAGGTGGTCATCGACAAGCTGCTCGCTGTCCCTGTTCCTTGAGCCATTCCCATCGATCTGATGAATATCCTCAGCATCACGATTGATCGGTTGAACTTACGGCGTTTTTTTAGTGGCGAAGGCCCGCAACAACAACCCCTCCAGCTCCATCATCGTAAGGTATATATTTTACCGACTCGCCATGGCCTCACGTTTGCCATTTTATTGCTGTTCATGCTGGTCGGCTCCATCAACTACAGTAATAGCCTGGGCTACATGCTCACCTTTCTGCTCGCCAGCCTATCGGTCATCACAATACTGTTTACCTATCAGAACCTGCTAAACCTCACGGTAAGCATCGGCCAGCCGGATGCCGTGTATGCCGGTAACCAGCTGTTGATACCTTTCTATGTTGCAAATAACCGGCAGTCCCGCTTTTCAGTTTCTATCACGCATAACCGATCTGATGGCCTGCTGATCGATATTCCCGTTAATCATAATTTTCAGTTTGACTACATGCTGCCAACTGTAACCCGCGGCAGACATGCGCTACCGCGCTTTACTTTCTCTACCACCTTTCCACTTGGCTTATTTAAAGCCTGGTCGTATGTCGAGGTTGACCTGTCCTATCTTGTCTATCCAAAACCCGCCGGGGTGCGCATTCTTCCCCAGCAAGCAACGTACCTGGCTAGCCTCAGTGGCGACCAGGGGCGCGGCACCGATGACTTTGCCGGTCAACGTGAATATCACCCGGGGGATTCACTGCGCCAGGTAAACTGGAAGGTACTGGCCAGGAGCCAGGCTTTACTGACCAAGCAATTTGGTGGTGATCGCTGCGAGGAACTCTGGTTGGAATGGTCACAAACCCAGGGTTATGACACTGAAACACGTTTATCACAACTGGTCTTGTGGGCGCTGGAGGCAGAACGCGCGGGGATTTCGTACGGCCTGCGTATGCCCAATGGCGAGCTTTCACCGGCTAGCGGCGAACCACATAAACAACACTGCATGAAACTGCTGGCACTGTATGAATAATGTTTAATCTATTCACAACATCACGCATCAATAAAAGCAAGCCGGCTCATCTCATGTTACTGGCGTCAATGCTGCTGGTACTGGTTCCACACCTGTTACGTGTTCCCTTGTGGTTAAGCCTGTTCTGTATCAGCCTGATCGGCTGGCGACTCTATGTCGAGCTAACCGGCTCACGCTTGCCCCACCTGTTCATCAAGCTGCTATTGATCACGATCGCCGTGGTCGGCATTTTAATGAGCTATCAAACCGTAGTGGGGCGCTATGCGGGTAGTGCAGTGTTACTGGTGATGTTCTGCCTGAAGCTCACCGAATTTAAAACCGAGCGCGACGCCTTTGTAATTATTTTCCTCGGTTATTTTATCGTTATTACGGGTTTTCTGTTCAGCCAGTCGATACCGGTAGCCCTGTACATGTTGCTGGTAACCCTTGCATTGACGACCTCGTTGATCGCGTTTCAACACCCGGCGGTGCTTTCATCACAAGCTCAACATGCAAAACTGGCAACTCGCATGCTGTTATACAGCTTGCCACTGGCCATCATCCTGTTCATGTTCTTCCCTCGCACATCGGGTCCTTTATGGGGATTACCGGAAGACGCGCACAGTGCCACCAGCGGTTTATCCAGCCAAATGTCACCCGGGCGCATCAGTCGTTTGACGGAATCCAGCGCCATTGCGTTTCGTGTCCAATTCGACAACCAGATACCACCACCCGAAACGCGCTATTGGCGAGGACCGGTTTTCTGGCATTACGACGGCACGAGTTGGAGCTCGGTCGGCAAAGTCCCGCATCTTACCAGTGACTACCATGCACAAGCACTCACTACCCCAACCGCTTATAGCGTGACGCTTCAACCGCATAATAAAAAATGGTTATTCACACTGGATGCTCCTGTCAGCACGCCCACGGGTGCGCAATTCAATGCAGATTACCTGTTGCTATCTCAAAAGCCGGTCACCCAGATCAAGCGTTATAGCTTAACAAGTGCTACGCAATTTCAGCTGGAAGGTTATCAACTGCTTGGTCTAACGCGCTATTTACAATTACCTGCTGATACTTCACCGAAAACCCGCCAGCTGGTAAGCAGCTGGCGGGATCAGGGCCTTAATGATTCAGCTATTGTTGAACAGGCTTTGGCCTACTTTGCACAACAGGAATTTTATTATTCACGTACCCCTCCACTGTTATTTGATGATCCGGTTGATGAGTTCCTGTTCAAAACCCGTGAAGGCTATTGTGAACATTATGCTTCGGCTTTTACCGTCATGATGCGCAGCGCCAATATTCCGGCTCGCGTGGTGACCGGATATTTTGGTGGTGAACTGAACCCGCTCGGCGACTATCTCATCGTGCGCCAGTCTGATGCGCATGCCTGGTCCGAGGTTTACTTGGCGGACCGCGGCTGGCTACGGATCGATCCAACCTCAGTTATCCCGCCACAGCGCATTAAAAATACATCTGATATCGTGCGTATCCAACCACGCTCCGAACGTGCCGCTTCGATCATCAAGGACAGTTCCTGGTTGTATCGCTCCTATAAAACGATGGCCAACGTGCTCGATTCCATAAACAATCGCTGGAATCAATGGGTGATAGGCTATAACAACCGCAAACAAATTGCCCTGTTCGAAGCTTTCGGGGTACCGGAAATTAGCTGGCGAGGGTTAACCGCGGTGATGTTCGGACTGCTTGCCCTGCTGGTCGCGGCTTTCAGCTACACTATTCTCAAACATCGGACCCGGCCTGATCCCCTCGGCCGGGTCTATGCCAGGTTCTGTGCCAAGATGAAAAAGCACGGTTTCACAAAACGTGTTAATGAAACGCCCCATGAATTTTCCCGCCGCATTGCTGCCGAAATACCCCGGCTGAGACCCGCGCTGATGAAAATAGCAGCCAGCTACACGGCGTTACGCTATGGAAAATATTATTCACAAGCCAGGTTACGTGCCCTGGCTGATCAGATCGAGTCGTTAAAACTTTGATTATTTTCCAATACAGAAGCTGGAAAAGATTTTACCCAGCAAATCATCGCTGCCGAACTCTCCGGTGATTTCATTCAGTACGCTCTGCGCCTGTCGCAAATCCTCGGCCAGCAATTCACCGGCGTGATGTTCACTCAGTTGTTGTTGACCTTTGTCCAGGTGTTGCAGGGCCTTTTCAAGCGCATCAAGATGACGCCGCCTGGCCATGAAACTGCCTTCACCCATGCTCTGGTAGCCGACAATGTTTTTAAGGTGATCGCGCACCAGCTCGATACCGACACCTTGCCTGGCAGAGATCCACAGCTCGGTATGGTTTTCCAGTTCCAGTTCCGATGCTTTTTGATCGGTCAGATCAATCTTGTTATACACATAGGTCACCGGCAGGTGGGCGGGGAGTTGTTGCAGGATCTGTTGATCATCAGTGGTGAATCCCGCCCGAGCATCCAGCATCAACAATACACAGTCAGCTTGCTCAATCTCGCTCCAGGTCCGGCGCATACCCTCCTGCTCAACCGCATCGTCACTCTGTCGCAAGCCGGCGGTATCGATAATATGCAAGGGCAGACCATCGATATTGATTTCTTCACGTAACACATCACGGGTGGTGCCCGGGATATCGGTAACGATGGCGGATTCACGGCCCGCCAGGGCATTTAGCAAGCTGGATTTCCCGGTATTAGGCTGTCCCGCCAGTACTACGCGCATACCCTCGCGCAGTAACTGGCCCTGGTGCGCCATGCTGATCACGCGTTGTAACTCCTCAACCAGGTAGTCCAGCTCCTGCGTGATGCGTTGGTCAGCGAGGAAGTCGATTTCTTCTTCCGGGAAATCGATGGCGGCTTCCACGTACATTCGCAAGCCGATCAGTTGCTCAACCGTATCATTCACCCATTGTGAAAACACCCCTTGCAAGGAACGACTTGCGGAACGTGCCGCCTGTTCGGAGCCCGCCTCGATGAGATCGGCTATCGCCTCAGCCTGTGCCAGGTCAATCTTGTCATTGAGGAAGGCGCGTTGTGAAAATTCACCCGGCTGCGCCAGGCGCACCGGTTGCTTGAGGATTTCCCGGAGCAACATGTCCATGATCACCGGGCCCCCATGTGCCTGGAGTTCAAGCACGTCTTCACCAGTAAAGGAATGCGGGTTAGGAAAATACAGGGCAATACCGGAATCGATAACCTGTTGGTTGTCATCATAAAAGGGCAGGTACTCGGCGATGCGCGCGGCGGGCAGTTTGCCGAGTATTGCCTCGGCCACCTGTTTCGCCAAAGGCCCGGAGACACGAATTATCCCCACCCCGCCCCGACCGGGTGGGGTGGCCAGGGCAGCAATGGTGTCGCTGTCAGACCCCGCTTGCCCCGTCATGTCTTTACACTACGCCTTGATAACAATACGGGTGATATACCACTGCTGTGCAATGGAGAGCACGTTATTTGCCACCCAGTACAAGACCAGTCCCGCCGGGAAGAAGGCGAAGAACACGGTAAATACGATCGGTAACATCATCATGATCTTGGCCTGGATCGGGTCGATCGGCGCCGGGTTGAGCTTCTGCTGAATGAACATGGTCACGCCCATGAGCAACGGCAGGATAAAGTAAGGATCCGCCGATGACATATCCTTGATCCACAGTATCCACTCGGCCTGGCGCATTTCCACGCTTTCCAGCAATACCCAGTAAAGGGCGATAAATACCGGGATCTGTACCAGGATTGGTAAACAACCGCCCAGCGGGTTGATCTTCTCCTTGCGGTACAGGTCCATCAGCGCCTGGTTCATTTTCTGCTTGTCGTCACCGTAACGTTCCTTTAATGCCTGCATGCGTGGCTGCACCTTGCGCATGTTGGCCATGGACTTGTAGCTGGCCTCGGAAAGTTTGTAAAACGCCAGTTTAATCAGCAAGGTCAGCAGAATAATCGCCCAGCCCCAGTTGTTAACCAGACTATGGATATGATCGAGTAACCAGAAAATCGGCTTGGCAATAAAGGTTAATGCGCCATAATCAACCGTCAATTCAAGTCCCGGTGCAATTTCTTCGAGTCTGTTCTGTAATTTTGGACCGGCAAACAGGCGGCTTTCGATGCTGCTGGTCGTTCCCGCATCGACCCGGTATTCCTGTGTTGATTTCATCCCCAGCACGTAGCGATCGTTGCCCAGGCTACGGCTGTAATATGTGTATGACTGTTTTTCAGGAGGAATCCACGATCCGAGGAAATAATGCTGGATCATGGCTGCCCAACCACCTGTGATGGTCTTGTCGAGCGCGGCATCCTGCATGTCGCCGAAATCGTATTTCTGATACTTTTCTTCCGGGCTGTAATAAACACCACCGGTATAGGTATAGATAAAGGCCTGGCCATCATTTTCGGGGACTTTGCGTTGCAATTGTTGATACAGGTTGCCATACCAGGGCAGGTTGCCTTTATTATTGATGCTGTGTCTCACATCAACCAGGTACTCGCCGCGCTTGAAAACATAGGTCTTGGTAAATTCAACCCCTTCCTTGCTGACCCAGGTTAGCGGAACTTCCAATGTCTGTTGATCGCTGGCCAGCTGATAATGATCCTGCTGCGCGGAAAAAATCGTGTAGTGATTGGGCGCCTGGGTGAGGCTGTTGTCGCGTGCTTTTTTGCTGGCGAACCCGGATTGCGCAGTAAAAATATTATTGTTGTCGTCGTTAAACAACCTCACCGGGTTGTCTGGTTCTTTCACATCAACCGGGTATTCCAGTAAATCAATCTTGCGCACATCCCCACCGGTGGTATTGATCACCACACGCAGGGTGTCCGTTTCAACCACGATTTCCTTGCTGGTTGGCAACACCGGTTGTAGCTCGGCCTGCGGGATGATGGCTGGCTCAGCGCTTGCAGCCGGGGTATCACTGCCCTGGGGAATATCGGCGGCCTGCTGCGCTGGGCTAGTGGTAGTGGTCGGTGCCTGGCTGGTTGCTACCGTTTGTACTGGCTGTGGACCAAATTGTTGTTGCCAGGCATCCCAAAGCAAAAACAGCACGATAGCCAAGGCAATAAACAGAAAAAAACGTTGTTGTTCCATTTGAATCTACTTTTATTAATCTTTCTTCTTTTCAGGTACAGGATCCACGCCGCCATCGTGCCATGGATGACATTTACCGATACGACGCAACGACAACCAACCACCACGGAATACACCAAAACGGCCGATCGCGGTTTGGGCGTAATCTGAGCAACTGGGATAAAAACGGCAATGGTTTCCCATTAACGGGCTGATAAGGTAACGGTAGACGCCTATTAACGCAATCAGGATTTTTCGCATTTTTCCGCCAACCTTTGCCAGTGCTTATCAAGCCTCTCAAATATTGATGCATTACTCAAGGTCAACACCGCGGTTCGCACCATCACCACGATATCCAGGCCCGCCAGCTGTTGCTGACGAAAACTTTCCCGAACCAGGCGTTTCAGGCGGTTTCGATCCACAGCCCTGGGTAATTGTTTTTTTGAAATAGCCAGCCCGAGACGAGCATGGTTGAGATGATTTTCCCGGGCCAGCAGCGTGATCATGGAATCACCTTGTCGCTGAGGCCGGGCAAAGACATGTTTGAATTCAGTCGGTGTCAGTAACCGCTGCTGCCGAGCAAAGCGCCCGGTACTCATCGCAAGACCCGATTAAACGGTAAGACTCTTGCGGCCCTTGGCACGACGAGCGTTGATAATTTTACGACCTGCCTTGGTGCTCATGCGGGCACGAAAACCATGGGTACGTACGCGTTTCAGGTTGCTGGGTTGAAATGTTCTTTTCATGATTTAAAACCGTTACTCTAAGCTGTTTCCACCTGACCCTGGCTTGCCTGCTCGGCAATGGCCAGACCGGAAGAACTAATCCGAAAAAAGGGTCGCAACAATACTGTTGAAATGGTTATCTGTCAACCATCATTGGCGAAAAAACACTGTGCACAGGGCATATGACAGATCCTGTGGATAACTTTTTGTTTCCGGAGTAGACTTCGCGCTAGGATAGCTTTCGCTGACATATTTCTTCATTAATCACTACGATAACAATGCTTGGGGGGTAAGGTGACGCAGTCACTTTGGGAACAATGCCTTGATCGACTGCAAGGAGAATTATCTCCTCAGCAATTCAGCACCTGGATCCGTCCATTGCATGTCAAAGCAGACAATGACTCGATCCGCCTGTTGGCCCCCAACCAGTTTGTTCTGGATTGGGTTAGTGAGCACTTCTTAACCAAGATCGAAACCATTATTCACCAGCTAAAGGGTGAAAAAGTCAGTATTCAACTGGTGGTGGGCGGCCATGATCCGGTTGCCGCTCCAAGCCAATTTAACCAGGGCGCCAACACCGCCGCGCCGGCCAAAAAACCCAGTTCCAGCCTCAATCCCAACTTTACCTTTGAGACCTTTGTCGAAGGCAAGTCAAACCAGCTGGCGCGGGCCGCTTCCATGCAGGTCGGTGAAAATCCCGGCGGCGCCTATAACCCGTTATTGATCTATGGTGGGGTTGGTTTGGGTAAAACCCATTTGATGCATGCTGCCGGCAATGCCATCTGCCAGGCAAAACCTGACGCCAGCGTGGTTTATTTACACTCCGAACGTTTTGTTGCCGAAATGGTTAAAGCCCTGCAACACAACACCATCGATAACTTCAAACGCTATTACCGCTCAGTGGACGCCCTGCTGATTGACGATATTCAGTTTTTTGCCGGAAAAGAACGTTCCCAGGAAGAATTTTTTCACACTTTCAATTCCCTGGTGGAGGGTGGCCAGCAAATCATCATGACCTGTGATCGTTACCCGAAAGAGGTGGACGGGCTGGATGAACGGCTCAAGTCCCGTTTCGGCTGGGGCCTGCCGGTTGCCATTGAGCCCCCTGAACTGGAAACCCGGGTTGCTATCCTGATGAGCAAGGCACAATCGTCCAGCGTGGCATTGCCCGATGAAGTCGCTTTTTTCATTGCCAAGCGGATTCGTTCAAACATTCGCGAGCTGGAAGGTGCACTCAGGCGGGTCATTGCCAACGCCCAGTTCACCGGGCAATCCATCACCATGGATTTTGCCCGCGAAGCACTGCGTGACCTGTTGGCTTCCCATGATAAAGTGGTCACCATTGAAAATATTCAAAAGACCGTGGCGGAATATTTTAAAATCCGTGTTGCTGACCTATTATCAAAACGGCGCAATCGCTCGATTGCGCGACCACGGCAAGTGGCCATGGCATTATGCAAGGAACTGACTAACCATAGCCTTCCTGAAATCGGTGACG
Source organism: Thioalkalispiraceae bacterium (assembly GCA_050116415.1). Taxonomy (GTDB): domain Bacteria; phylum Pseudomonadota; class Gammaproteobacteria; order UBA6429; family Thiohalophilaceae; genus JARRJY01. Next base: position 14,557 of record JASFOS010000006.1, on the reverse strand, counting down.
CTTTCGGGGGACGCGACCATACAACTGTTTTACATGCATGCCGGAAAGTGGAAGAATTGAAAGAAACCGAACAGAAAGTCCACGAAGACTATGCAAATCTGCTTCGAACCTTGAGCACCTGATATTGACTTAATATCTTCTGTATATATATAAGTATAAACTGTGGATAAGTTGTTAAGGAAATCACTGAACGGGTAAAAGGATAGGTTATAAACATTTTATCCACAGGAAGATCAGAGGCCATCAAGCGGTTTGCGGCTAACTTGCTACTAACGATAAGATGTTGATATTTAAGTAAAAAAATGTGTTATCCACAGAAAGTCGGCGGCCTAATAACAGTAACAATAATTTTAAATAAATAAGATATTATATAATATGAAAATTTCGACATTACGTGAGCATATCCTGCAACCTCTCCAGACAGTAAGTAGTGTAGTTGAACGTCGACAGACCCTTCCTGTACTGTCAAACGTATTACTTTCTGTAAATAATGGAAAACTCACCCTGACGGGCACAGACCTGGAAGTGGAAATGGTGGCCCAGCTAGATATCGAACATGAAGGTGATGGTGAAATTACCCTGCCTGCCAGAAAATTTGTCGATATCTGTCGCGCTTTACCCGAAAACGCCAAGCTCGATATCAATATTGAAGATGACAAGGCGTTAATCCGTTCCGGGCGAAGCCGTTTTACCCTGTCGACCCTTGCCGCTGCAGAATTCCCCAATATTGAACCCATTGCCTCACCTTTCGAGTTTAATATCAGCCAGCAGGATCTGAAAAAACTGATTGAGCAGACCCAGTTCTGCATGGCTCAACAGGACGTGCGCTACTATCTTAACGGCCTGATGTTCGAGCTGAGCAATGACAAGATAAAAGCAGTGGCAACCGATGGTCACCGCCTGGCATTATGCGAAATTGAAACCAGCGTCGCAATCTCAGATCCTCGTCAGGTCATTGTGCCGAGAAAAGGCATTACCGAACTGGCCCGGTTACTGGAAGATTCAGAATCAATGGCACGGATCCAGCTGGGGGAGAACCACATCCGCATAGATTTACCCTCGATCAGTTTCACGTCGAAACTTATCGACGGAAAATTCCCTGATTATCAACAAGTTATACCTGCTAATAGCGATAAAACGGTTGAATGTGATCGCGAGTTACTCCACCAGGCCTTTCATCGTGCCGCGGTGCTCTCCAATGAAAAATACCGTGGTATGCGGGTGAACCTGGCACCAGACCTGTTAAAGGCCACCGTGCATAACCCGGAGCAGGAAGAAGCCGAAGAAGAGGTCGAAGTCAGTTACAGTGGTCCGGAATTTGAGATCGGTTTTAATGTCAGTTATTTCCTGGATGCGCTTTCCGCGGTGAAGTCAGACAAGGTCACGATATTATTGACCGACTCCAACCACAGCTGTCTTGTTCATGGTTCGGATGATAGCAACAGCCGCTACGTCATTATGCCCATGCGTTTATAGGTTGTAACATTAAACAATGATTCTTTCCCAGTTGGAACTCTGCCAGGTACGCAACCTGGCGGAAGCAAAACTGACCCCATCAGCTGGTGTAAATTTAATCTTCGGCGCCAATGCCAGTGGCAAAACCAGCTTGCTGGAAGCTATCCATATTCTTTCCACCTCCCGATCCTTTCGCAGTCTGCAAATCCAGCACATAATCCAGCGTGACAAACGCTTTCTGCGGGTTTTTGGCAAAGTCATTGAACAAACCGGGCAGCAGCTCTCAATGGGTATCGAACGGGACCGGGAGCAGGTCAAAATGAGATTGTCCGGCACCCCTGTCCATAATGCCTCCTCGTTAGCGAGTATTTTACCTGTGCAGATTATTAACCCGGATGTGCACAAACTGCTTGAGCAAGGGCCAAAACAGCGTCGCCAGTTCATGGACTGGGGTGTGTTCCACGTGGAACAATCCTTTCATGGTTTGTGGCGGGAATATAATCGTATCCTCAAGCAACGAAATGCCGCGCTCCGTGCCGGGGCACGACAACCGGATATCCAGGTCTGGGATAAGGGGTTAGTGGATACCGCGTTGAAAATTACCGCGTTACGCGAAAACTATCTGGCCAACCTGCTGCCCGTCCTGGAAAATTACTCCGAGCAATTGATCGGCTTCATACCGCAATTTAGCTACAGTCGGGGCTGGCAAAAAGACGAAGATCTGGCGGATAAGCTGAAAGACAGTCTCGAAACGGACAGGGCACAGGGGTACACGCGGGCCGGGCCTCACCGTGCCGATCTGCATATCAAGCACGAGAGCTTACCCGCCCAGGCAAGTTTCTCGCGAGGCCAGCAGAAACTGCTGGTCAGCGCCATGCGACTGGCTCAAATTACCCACCTGAAACAACAGTCAGGTCAGCAAACCGTGTTGCTGGTTGATGATCTGGCCGCTGAGCTGGACGAGGAGAAAAGGGCGCGGATGCTAGCTTTATTGAAAGAAACCGGTGCCCAGTTGTTCGTGACTGTGACGGAGCCAGACCTGGTCGATGTATCCGGTTGGGATGAAATAAAATTGTTCCACGTGGAACACGGCGCTATCAAAGAAGTGGTATACTAGGTGACTGATTATGGAGACTGTCCCACCATGAGTGATCAAAGCTACGATTCATCCAATATTAAGGTGCTGAAAGGCCTGGACGCGGTGCGCAAGCGCCCGGGAATGTATATCGGTGATACAGACGATGGTACCGGTTTACACCACATGGTGTTCGAGGTGGTGGATAACTCTATTGACGAGGCACTGGCCGGGCATTGCAAGAGCATAGATGTCACGATTCATACCGATAACTCGGTCTCGGTACGTGACGATGGGCGCGGGATTCCGGTTGATTACCACGAAGAAGAGGGCCGTTCAGCGGCCGAAGTTATTCTTACCGTACTGCACGCAGGCGGAAAGTTTGATGACAATTCCTATAAAGTCTCCGGCGGGCTGCATGGCGTGGGCGTTTCCGTGGTCAATGCCTTGTCCGAGCACCTGAAACTGACGATTCGTCGCCACGGCAAGGTCCATACCCAGGAATACATGCTGGGCGAACCGCAGGGCGAGTTAGTGGCAGGGGAAGATACGGATAACACCGGTACTGAAATACGTTTCAAACCCAGCCCGGAAATATTTACTCAAACCGAGTTCCATTACGATATTCTCGCCAAACGCTTGCGCGAGCTGTCATTTCTCAATTCCGGGGTACGGATCAACCTGACCGATGAGCGCGATGGTAAAACCGATACTTTCGAGTACGAGGGTGGTATCAAGGCGTTTGTTGAGCATTTGAACCGCAAGAAAACCGCGCTGCATGAAAACGTGTTTTATGTAAACACCGAAAAAGACGATATCGGCGTGGAAGTGGCCATGCAGTGGAATGATTCTTACCAGGAAAACATTTATTGTTTTACCAACAATATTCCCCAGCGCGACGGGGGAACTCACCTCGCCGGTTTGCGCGGTGCCTTGACCCGTACCTTGAATAATTACATTGAAAAACAAGGACTTGCGAAGAAATCCAAGGTTACACCATCCGGTGACGATGCCCGTGAGGGCCTGTGTGCTGTGCTGTCGGTGAAGGTCCCCGATCCGAAGTTCTCTTCACAGACCAAGGACAAGCTGGTGTCTTCGGAAGTCAAAGGCATCGTCGAGTCGATCATCGGGGAAAAGTTTGGTGATTTTTTGCTGGAAAACCCGGGTGACTCCAAGGCTATTGGCGGAAAAATTGTTGAAGCGGCGCGTGCACGAGAAGCGGCGCGCAAAGCACGTGAAATGACTCGCCGCAAGGGGGCACTGGATATTGCCGGCTTGCCCGGCAAACTGGCAGATTGCCAGGAAAAAGACCCGGCGCTGTCCGAATTGTTCCTGGTGGAAGGTGACTCGGCTGGCGGTTCCGCCAAACAGGGGCGCGATCGCCGCACCCAGGCAATTCTGCCGTTGAAGGGTAAAATCCTCAACGTGGAAAAAGCCCGCTTTGATAAAATGCTCTCTTCCGCAGAAGTGGGCACCCTGATTACCGCGCTGGGTTGCGGGATTGGCAAGGATGAATTTAACCTCGACAAGCTGCGCTATCATCGCATCATTATCATGACCGATGCGGACGTGGACGGTTCACACATTCGCACCCTGTTACTGACCTTTTTCTACCGCCAGATGCCCGAGCTGATCGAGAATGGCTATGTGTATATTGCGCAGCCTCCCCTCTACAAGATTAAGAAAGGTAAACAGGAGCGTTATGTTAAAGACGATGCCGAGTTAAACCAGTACCTGCTACAAAATGCCCTGGATAACACCGAGCTTTATGTCACCGAAGGTGCACCACCGTTAAGTGGTCAAAGCCTGGAAACACTGGCCCAGCAGTACATGATGGTGATGGACAGCATCAAGCGCCTGGCGCGTTTATATCCCGCGGAAGTGCTGGAAAAAATGATTACCATGAAATCCATCAATGCGGATGTCGACATCGCAGAAGCGGAGGCCTGGTTTAGCGAGTTATCGAAGCGCCTGGCCAACGATGTTTCCGATTACAGTTATGACATCAGTGTTGATAAAGTTGAAGGCGAGGCCAGTCACTGGTGCGCGAAAATTAAACTGGTGCGCCATGGTCTCGAGAATGAAAAAATTATCGATCGTGATTTTTTTGAGTCTGGCGAGTACAAGGCGATTCGCACGCTGGGCGAAGAACTCGATAACCTGTTAAGTGAAAATGCATACGTGCAACGCGGTGATCGTAAACAGGAAGTTTCCTCGTTCCGCCAGGTGATGACCTGGTTGCTGGAAGATGCCAAACGTGGTCAACACATCCAGCGTTATAAGGGTCTGGGCGAAATGAACCCCGATCAACTCTGGGAAACCACCCTGGACGCCAATACCCGTCGACTGTTGCAGGTACAAATTGAAGATGCCATTGGCGCTGATGAAATATTTACTACCTTAATGGGTGACCAGGTAGAACCGCGAAGAGATTTCATCGAAACGAATGCACTCAATGCCTCTAACCTGGATGTCTAACTGAAGTAACTATTATCAGCACCAAGATGGCTAATTCAATTTCAAAAGAACTCGTTTACGTTGATGATAGTGCTATCCACGGCAAAGGCCTGTTCGCAAAAACCCATATCGCGGCCGGTGATGTTATTGGCATCGCATGCGGAGAACACACTGATAAAGATGGGCCACATGTTTTGTGGATCAATGACCAAACCGGTTTTCACGTGCAGTGTAATATGCGTTTCATTAATCATAGTGATGAACCTAACGCCTGCTATTACGACACCCTGGAAGTCTGCGCCATTCGTGATATAGCGCCCGGCGAAGAGATTACCCATAACTATGAAGGTACAGCCAGTTAAATTCTTAGCAGTTGATACTTTAATTTCATCGTCATTCTTAACCTATATCAGCAGTATCCGGGAAACATAAGTAAATATGCATCTGATAGTTTACACGAGCGAATATACCGGCAAAGCCGATGAAGCACCGGTCCTGATTGGGGATATCGTCAGAACCTCAAAACAGAATAATCCCGAGCACGATATAACCGGGGTACTGTTTTATCAAAATGGCCAGTTTTTGCAGGTCATAGAGGGAGAAGAAGCAGATCTGAGAACATTGATGGCAAACATCGAGGCTGATAAACGCCATAAAAACATCACCATGCTTTTTGATGAAGCTATTCTTCGCCGCGGTTTTGAACAGTGGAATATGGATGTATTTAACCTGGATGCCGCTCAAACCCTGGATCTGGATGAGATGATCAAGATCAGTGATGCTATCAAAGCAACCATAATTCCAAGAGCGGACCACCTGGTTGAGCTTATCGAAACATTTCTGCAGAACAAAACCTTTAGACGTTAAAAGTTGTAAAACTCCGGGTAAGGTGACCGGGCAGCCAACACATTGTTGGACGTTTTTACATCATGCCGATTCCACCAGGGGAAGCCTGTCCATAACAATGCCATGGTCCAGTTTGATCTCGTGTATTGCCTGTTGAATTTTTTGACGTGTAATCCTCGCCAGTTCGCTACGGGAAAGAGTATGGGTACAAAGTTCAGGGAGAAACTCGATAACGATTTGGGTGTTATCCTGGCGTAATAACCGCAATAGGTGTCGAATAAAGGACGCTTCTTCGGTATAGGGCGCGACCAGGTCAGGTTTTCCGCCACGGATGTAGGCAATGGCGACAGGCTGGATTAAGCTTTCGCTTTTAATTGCCGCGCTAAATAACGCGCTATAAAAATTCCTTACCTCTGAACCCTCCGTGGTGGTACCTTCCGGGAACAGGGTAACGGACTGGCCTCTGCGCAAGGCAGCCACCAGTTCACTGATAGCATGCTTGAGCATGGTTTTATTACCACGCTTGATAAACAGCGTGCCACAAGAGCGTACCAGGTAACCGATCACCGGCCAGTGTTTTACCTCATCCTTGGCGAGAAAAACACTGTTTTGAATCGAAAGCAAAGCAATAATATCCAGCCAGGATATGTGATTGGCAACGATCATAGTTTGCTGATTAGCGGCAGGGGTACCGTTGACGGTAATCTTTAGACCAAGAATGGCAGTCGTTAGGTGCATCCAGTACTTGATAGCATGTTGACCAAACGGTCGGCGATGCCAACTCTTACCAAGCAGGGCCAGGTAAACAAGCTCCTGTAACAGGCCGGAAAGAATATGCAAAACGAGAAGGGGTATACGCCATAAAAGGTGATATATCGACTTCATAAATCAAGCAGAAACGCGATCGACGAAATGGCGCTGGTAACGCTGAGCAATTTGATCGCAATCGAGAATGACGAAAACATCTGCAACACCGAATTGTGCATCCCAGTAGGGATCACCGCAAATAACAGCACCCTGCTTCAAATAACCTTTCAACAGGGTAGGTAATATTACGTCATCATTTGTATCCTGCTCGAGTTCGTTGATAGGAATATGTGGGCTAACACGCAGATCTGGTTCTGAAAAATGATGACGTTTCAGGTATTCCATAATTGAGGAGATGTATTTTGAATCACCATAATAAGGAATGCTGGCACATCCAAACAAATGATCAATATTGTAGTCATGAACAACCCGAGCAATACCCTGCCATAACAGGGGCAAGGCTGGTCCCGCCCGGTAGTCAGTATGGATACAGGTACGCCCTACCTCCATGTAACGAAAGTGATTTTTGAGAATTGCCTGCAGGTTAAATTCTGATTCAGAATAAAACCCGCCGGCAAGGTGGGCGCAATCACTGGTCAGTAAGCGAGTGGTCGCAATGACCATGTCGTTGGAATGATCCTTGACCATGAGGTGCAGGCAGAATGGATCAAACTTGTCTTTATCGAGCCCTGTTTGTTTGGATTTAAGGTCGGCACCAAGTTCCTGAGAAAATATGTTGAAGCGCAAGCGAAGACAGGCATCAATGTCTGATGGAGTATTGGCAAGTTGAACGCTATAACGTCCGCGAACATAAAGAATAGTGTTTTCTGTTGAGATATACATATTGTTTGTCCTATAAGTTTTAAATAACTTATAACTATGCAAGATGAAAATTACGTTATGTTTTTATTGCAAAATTATGAAATTAGCCTGATTTTTGTTGAGCATAGGCTAGCTGGTCTGAGTTTTGTGTAGCGGTTACGTTGCAATAAAGGGAAACAATATCATCAACCATTTTGCAAGATGAGTATTCAGCAGCATGGAGTTTTGCATTTAAGCCAAGCTGGTGACGCCTGTCATCGTCTTTAAGAAGACTGAAAACTTTTTGTGAAAAGTCATTAATATTTTCTTCAGCAATCAGACAACCATTGCCATCAACCAGTATATCTTTCGTGCCTAATTCTGCGGTTGAAACCACTGGCACTCCCTGGGCCATTGCTTCCAGCAATACCAGTCCCTGCGTCTCAGTACGCGAAGCAAATACGAAAACATCGCCAGCAGCATAACAGTGACGTAACATATTTTTGCGAGACAGGTAGCCGACAAACCGGACATTATGGTTGATTTGCAGCTCTGATATACGATGAAGGAGCGGCGAAGTTGCGGGGCCCTCACCAGCAATGATAAACAGTAGTTCAGGATATGACGTTAACAGTTTGCTGGTTACTTGTAATAGAAATTCAATGTTTTTCTCGTGTGCGACACGTCCAACATACATGATGATCGGTCGACTAGAATCTATTTCATAATATTTTTTAAATATTTCACCATCTCCCGTGAAGAAGTCGTCGTTGTTTAAACCAGTTGGTATAATTTTGATTGGAGTGTCGATACCGTATGACCTGATTACTTCCTGTATTGGCAAAGAAGGAACAATGAGCTGATTAAGTTTCATGCATTGAGATTGGGTTATTTTTCTGGCAAGCCAGGACAGTAAAAACCTGGGTAGAAAAGATATGTAGCAATGAAAATACTCCTCAAAATAGGTGTGATAGGTTTCAATCACAGGTATTTTTAATTGTCTGGCCCATTTGATTCCGTATCGATGTGCCTGGAAAGGAGTATGAACATGAATAACATCAAATTGATGGAATTCTTCAATTAGATATTGAAGCGCATTTTTGAGGAAATGATCCTTCATCAGGCGATCTTCAGGATCAAAAAGTATTTTTCTCGCAGGAATACGTAAGATTTTTTCGTTGCTATCAAAAATGACGGACTGCAGACCGTTATAATCAGGAGAAACCAGGATAGTTTGATGACCTTGTTTGTGAAGTTCCTGTCTTAAAATCTGGATGGAGCGGGATACACCATTGATACGCGGAAAGTAAACGTCAGATACGAATAATATTTTCAAAAAATACACCTGTTTGCTACAGCAAGGTAACTGCGATAGCACCTAACACACTTCCAATCAATGCACCGGCAGCAACATCAGTTGGATAGTGCAGGCCAAGTAGTACGCGTGATATAGCGACAAGGGTACTGAAAGGAATCAGTATCCAGCCCAGTTCAGGGAAGTGATATACGGCAATAACAGTGAAAGAAACGGCATGCAGGGTGTGACCGGACGGAAAGCTGTATTTATCCAGCGGTGCCGTACCAAGGTTGATTTGCTTGTTGACGGCATACGGGCGTGGTCGTTCGGTTTGGCTTTTGATGAGTTTGTATACCAGGAGTCCAGACAGGCTGGTGATAGCCATCGTGATGCTGACAGTCCATACAGCAATGCCGTATATAAAGGGAAGTATCAGCATCAGTGTATACCAGAAAATCCCGTCACCAAGTCGACTGATGGCAGCAAAAAATGACCGACATATTCGATAGTCACACAGCCTGTTAATTAACAGGCAAAGCTCAAGTTCTATGCTGATAAATTTTTCAACCATGATATTTATCCTGACCCATTTTCATTGGTTCAAGATTAGGTTGAAGATGTGACAGGTGGATGGCAGAAAAATGAAGATTTTGTGAACAAAAATTAGGCAGCTTTATGGCCATCAGAAAAAAAAGAGCTAGGTTGCCGATTTTTTAGATCAGACCAGTATACCAGTGAGATATCGCCATCCTGTGATTCTACCAGTGCAGAGCAGTGTTCAACCCAGTCACCATCATTGTGATATTGCACACCATCAATCTGGCGTATATGGGGATGATGAATATGTCCACAAACCACACCATCTGCCTCATGGCGCAGGGTTTCATGAGCGACAATATTTTCATAGCGCTGCACATGCTGCATGGCGTTTTTCAGTTTACGTTTTATAAAACTCGCCAGTGACCAGTAGGGGTAACCAAACCGGCAACGAATGTGGTGGTACCAGCGATTACTGGCCAGCAGCAAATCATAACCAATATTGCCAATTAAAGATTCAAACCAGCTACAGGTAACCAGGCTATCAAATTCATCACCATGAATAACCAGCAGTTTTTTTCCTGCGACAGTAGTATGAATATACTCGCGTTCAATTTGCACGTTTCCAAACCGATTGCCGGAATGATCCTTGAAAATCTCATCATGATTGCCAGGAACATATATTACCCGTGTGCCATGTTTAGCCTTACCAAGAATTGCACGGAGAACATTATTATGTGCCTGCGGCCAGAAAACATTTTTTTTCAGTGCCCAGACATCAATGATGTCACCGACAAGAAAAAGATATTCACATTGTGTAGATGTCAGAAACTCAAATAAATATTCTGCTTTGCAATCTCGACTGCCTAGATGAACGTCAGATATCCATACTGTTCGATATGCTCTGGTTGTATTCACAGGTTATTTAGCCTCGTTAAATCCAGGGAGTTCATCATTATTTGCTTGATGTAAATTTTGTATTTGTGTTAGAAGCAGGGTTTGAAACTGCTCTACAATGGATTGCCAGCTGATTTTCTGCGAGTATTGTGCGGCATTGATACCAAGCTTAGATAACTGTTCTCTATTTTTAACAGCTGTGATTACTTTCAGGATAAAATCATCGTAATTACCCTTTTCAACAAGAATACCGTTATATTGATGGGTTATATGAATATTGGCAGCGGCATAATCAAAAGCAATGACAGGCAAACCGCTTGCCATTGCTTCGAGGGTGACATTACCAAATGTTTCCGATTCACTTGGAAAGATAAATAAATCGCTAGATGCATAGTGTGCCGATAAAGAAGTGTCAGTGATTTCACCTGTGAAAATAATATCGGGATTTGCATCTGACAGTGGTTTTAATAAAGGACCGTTCCCCACGATAACCATTTTAATGTTGGAAAAATATTCTTGTAGAGAACGATAGGCACGTATGGCTAATTCAAGATTTTTTTCAGCCGCTACCCTACCAACACACAGTAGTACCAGATCATCATTTCCTGCTCCCCATTGCTCTCGAAGTGCCTCGGTCCGTTTTTTCGGTGTGAAAAGTTTTGTGTCGACGCCTCTGCCCATTATATTGACTGGTTTAATACCCATTGCATCCAGGGTATTTGCTAAATCTGGCGAGGGAACAAGCGTGGTGTTTGTGGCATTATGAAAGTGCTTAAGGTACTTGAACACAAGTTTGGTAATAAACCCCAATTTGTAGTGATTGGCATACTGGTGGAAATTTGTATGAAAACCACTTACAGCCGGGATACCAAGCTTCCTGGCAGTATGTACCGCGGCATAGCCCAAAGGACCTTCGGTTGCAATATATGCAATGTCAGGTCGATCCGATTTCCACCATTTTGATAAGCGAAAAAAATGCGGCATGCCAAACTGTAAACCATCATACCCAGGTATTTTTAACCCCCTGGCAAAGTAAGTGGTAATTGAGTCATCATTGCGTTTGATGTCAGCCGAGTTTTGTCGTGGGCGTATCAAGCTGACACGATAGCCAAGATTATTAAGGCCTGTAACCAGCATATTGAGTGTATGGGCAACGCCATTTATTTCAGGTGGAAAGGTTTCCGTTACAAACGCAACATGTAATTCTTTTGGCGCTATATCCGACATGCGCAAAGTATTGTGTGCCAGAATGACAATCAAGTGACAGTTATATAAAGCTTTTTTTAAATTATAAAAAAACCCGGCACAATCTGGATTGGCCGGGTTGATGTGGGGGGTAGTCTTAGTAGTGGTTATCAGGCAGCGGCATCAGCATCGTGCTGCTTGTGATATTCTACTACGCGCTCCACTTCGTTCCTGGAACCAAGTACGACCGGCACGCGCTGGTGCAGGTTGTGGGGCGTAACTTCCATGATACGTTCACGGCCAGTCCAGCTTGCGCCACCGGCCTGCTCAACGACGAACGACATGGGGTTGGCTTCGTACATCAGGCGCAGTTTGCCTTCTGTACCCTTGGCTTTCATTTTTTCATCCAGCGGATACATGAAGATACCACCACGGGTCAGGATACGGTGCACTTCGGCTACCATGGAGGCAACCCAGCGCATGTTGAAGTCTTCGCCACGTGCACCGGTTGATCCTTCTAAACACTCATCCACATAACGCTGAACCGGTTTTTCCCAGAAACGTGAGTTGGACGCATTGATGGCAAACTCGCGTGTGTCTTCAGGGATGGTCATGTTGGGATGCGTCAGGATGAACTCACCGATGTTCTGATCCAGGGTGAAGCCGTTTACACCGTTACCGGTGGTCAATACCATCATGGTCGAGGGACCATACAGAGCATAACCGGCACAAACCTGCTCGGTGCCGGCCTGCAGGAAATCGTCCGCGGTCGGGTTCTGGCAATCACCTTTACAACGCAGGATGGAAAAAATGGTACCGACCGAGACATTGACGTCCATGTTGGAGGAGCCGTCCAGCGGGTCGAAGGTCAGCAGGTATTTGCCTTTCGGGTACTGGCTGGGAATGTGGTAAATGTCATCCATTTCTTCGGATGCCATCGCAGCCAGGTGCCCCGCCCACTGGTTGGTTTCCAGGAACACATCATTGGTGATGATGTCCATTTTTTTCTGTTCTTCGCCCTGAACATTTTCAGAGCCGGCCGCACCCAGGATACCGACCAGGTCACCCTGGTTAACCAGGTTAGAGATAACTTTACAGGCAGTTACCACATCGTTAAGCAAGGAAGTGAAATCGCCGGTGGCGTTTTCAATGTGACGTTGCTCTTCGATGATGAACTGAGTAATCGATGTTCTTCCGTCTTGCATACTTATTTACTCCGGATTCATGAGGCATAAAAATAAGCAGGCACCTGGTTTCAGATGCCTGCCGCCAAAAAATTTAAGTAGAATAAGTATATCAGTATTTGCTGATTTAATGAACAACTAGCCAGCCGGGTTATCAGCGGCCGGCTCATCGGGTGCCGGATAATCCGCTATGGTACTGATTTCCTTCATTTTTGATTCAATCCAGTATTCGGATTCCCGGTTGATCTGGTCAGCGGTTTTGCCTTTTGTTTCAATGGCCGGGCCAATAACCATACGCATTATGCCAGATTGGCGGGCAAAGAAGCCTTTTGGCCAGTACTCACCGCAGGTATGGGCGACGGGGACGACCTTATAGCCGCTCTTTTCAGCCAGGAGGGCACCGCCCAGTTTATACCGCTCCTTGGTGCCAGGTTTGGAACGGGTACCTTCGGGGTAAATCACGATCCAGATACCTTTGGACAGGCGCTCCTTGCCCTGCTTGACGATCTCGACGATAGCGCGTCGCCCGGCCTTGCGATCAATGGCGATGGGGTCCATGGAGGCCAGTCCCCAGCCGAAGAACGGGATGCGCAGTAATTCACGTTTCACCACGAAGGTCAGTGGTGGAAACACGCGTTGCACGATCATGGTTTCCAGTGCCGACTGGTGTTTGCTGAGAATAATACAGGCTTCACCTTGAGGAATGTTTTCAGTGCCTTCCACCTGGTAGTCGATGTTGCAGAATACCTTGAGCATCCACAGGTTGAAGCGCGAGTAATAATTGAGGAAGCGGTAACGGACATTGAAGGAAAAAGGTAAGAACACGATGGCGACGATCGAGACATACACCGCGGATAAAAACATGCTACATACGAAGATCAGTGAGTTAAAATATTTAATCGCCTGGGTTTTCATTATTTTTTCCTAGCAGGTTATCCACCAGTGCAAGCAGGTTATCGAAAATTGGCACGCCATCCAGCCCCTCCCCCTTTGCAATGGTCCGCTCGCCTTTACCGGTTCGGACCAGGTAAGGACGGGCACCGACTTCACGGGCGGCCTGTAAATCACGCAGTGAATCACCGATCACCGGCACGTTTTTTAAAGAGACATTAAAATGCTGTGCAATATCATGGTACATGCCTGGCCGGGGTTTGCGACAGTCACACTCATTATCAGGCCCGTGTGGGCAGTAGGCAATATAATCGACATGCCCGCCCTGTTCGGCAAGCAGCTTGTTCAGTTTGTCGTGCATTTGTTGCAAGGTCTCAAGCGTATAATAACCGCGCGCGATACCGGACTGGTTAGTGGCAACAGCGACCGTGTAGCCGGCTTTATTTAGCTTGCTAATGGCTTCCAGGCTACCGGGTAAAGGAATAAATTCATCCGGAGTTTTGATGTAATCATCGGAGTCATGGTTAATGACACCATCTCGATCCAGAATAATTAACTTCATCATAGTATTTACGCAAAACCGGAAAACAGTAGCGACCTTTACGCGCGTATCAATCGCGGAATTCAGAGACGCGAATCCTTCCGTTGATCATTTTTGACTCGCGTTGCATGATCTTGTCCATCTTGTCCCAGAATGCCTGCTTGAGATCAAAGTCTGCTGAAATAGCAGTGCCGATTAACAGGATAAATAAATCGGCGGTTTCCTCTGCCAGCTCATCAACATGTTTGCCCTTGGTAATGGCGGCAGCGATTTCACCCAGCTCTTCAGACATCAAGGCCACCCGGTAAGTCAGCTCTTCACCACCGGTGTTTTTGAAATCATGCTTGTCATGAAAAGCCTGCACCGCCTTTAGCATCTCATCATAAGAATCCGCGTTCATGATTTAGCCCTGTAAACGTGAAATATCCGCGATCTGCATGAACAGGCCATGTAACTGGTTTAACAGGGCAATGCGATTGTTCTTCAGGGCCTCGTCATCAGTCATGACCATGACATCATCAAAGAAGCTATCAACCGACTCACGCAGGCTGGCCAGTTCGTTCAAGGCGTCATGGTAGCGCGCT
>JASFOS010000005.1:0-29869 GCA_050116415.1 Thioalkalispiraceae bacterium | reverse complement strand
CCGCACAAGCCTGTGCGTTCCTGCAGCAGCAAGGTTACGATAACGTTTACAATCTGCGTGGTGGCATGATGGGTTGGGCCGGCAGCGGGTTACCCGTGAACTTGCCTGAGGCTATCTAACCCCCCCCGATAGCAGAATATAAAAAGGCCGGTTTTTACCGGCCTTTTTGTTTTCCAGGTTAATCGGTACAACCCCGCTTATTTCAGCGAGCTGAAATACGCTGCCAGGTTTGCAATATCCGCGTCACTTAGCGGCTTGGCCATGGGTGACATCAGGGGATCCTGGCGCTGTCCATCGCGAAACATTTTCAACTGCTTTTCCAGATAGGCGGCATTTTGTCCCGCCAGGTTAGGCCAGGCAGGGTTGCTGCTCATGCCATTGGCACCATGGCAACCGGCACAGCTGGCGGCACGCGCCTTGCCGGCCTCGATATCACCGCCTTGCGCCAGTGCCGAGCTGGAAACACCCAGAATAAGTGCCAGGGCGGCAATACGTTTAATCATCTTCATGGTTGTTCTCCTCGAGATAGCTGCTTTGCATGGAAAAAAGTATAGGGATGATTAGCTGAATGCAGACTGAATGGGGGACGGGGGTTCCTGAAGTATCAGTCACGGTATGACATAATAGGTGACTCTTGGAGTCAGAAAATATATACAGGTATTATACGTGGATTTTTCCCAGGTACGTAGAGAAAACAATCAACAGCTTGCCGGCAAGGTTGAGCAGATCCGTTCGGCAAAAGCGCAGTCTGTGCTTGAGCCGTTCGCGCGGGCCTACCTGGGAATGTTTTATGAAATCGATAATCACCTGGATTGTGATGAACGGGTAGAGCTACTGGCCAGCCCGGAGATTGCCAACGCGGTTTTGCAAGGCTTCGAGACAACGGTTATCAACCAGGCACCGGCAACACCGGCAGAGATCGGTGAGGAACTGGCAGCGGGCAAAGAACTTGCCGAGGGTTACGTGATCCTCGCCGGCATGGACCGGCTGGATCGGCAAAACAGGTTATCCGAAGTGAGTGATGCGACGTTACGATCAGCATTATGTTTTACCTATAGCAACAACATTCCACACCAGCACCAGTGGCAGGACGCGCTACTGGACAATGACCAGATCGCGATCCCGGCACTGGCGGATTTCTGGGCCGCACTTATCAAGCAGGATGCCCACTTGTTGCCCGGCCTGAAAAAACACTTGCTGGAAGATCAGCGCGAGCCATATATCAAACAGCTGGTATTGACGGTTTTGCAGAACTGGCAGACCTGCCGTCTCAAGATATTCAAGCCCCTGCTGCAACAGGCCTTGTTTCATGCGGATCATCAGCAACTGCTGGTGATTGCACGTCAAAAGATCGACCAGGAAAAACTGGCCGATGAAAACCAGCGTGTGCTGTGGTTGGCCGCCGCATTTTTAATCTCGCCGGATGTGTTCGAGCAGCCACTGGCCGGTTATATCGGCCGCGTTAAGCAAAAGGTTTTGCCATTACTGGACTTCGTCATCGAAACGCTTCGTTCCACCCAGGCGCAGACGGTGATTTCGGCGAGGGCCATCGCGCAGTTATTGCGGGTGATTGCACCCATTTTCCCACCCCAGTTTCATGTCTATGGCAGCGAAAAAGTCCTCGATGTGAATTCACAAAACGTGATGTTCCTGTTTCATCAACTGGCGCGCTATCCGGCCGAAGAGAAGCGCCCCGCGCTGGACATGTTGCGCAAGGCGCGGGTAATGAAGATCTACAAGAAAGTTATCGACCATTGTAGCCAGCTGGATGGCGAGAATATCGATCCCTCCTGTTTCCGGGATTTCCTGCGTTACCTGATTGATAAGGAGCTGGTGGTTGAAAAAAGTAATCGTTTCGATTCCAGCCACTGAGCAAAAACATCCTGATTTGCTGCATTTTCAGCGATTTTAACCGCATTTCACTCGTAATGGTTTACCCGTGGGACGGTTCCTATTAATATTGTGCGCTTCTTTTTGCCCGGCTATCAGGCGTGACGGCAAAGAATGGGCAATAGTAGTAATGATTTGAGGTTCAACGCGTAATGAAAATGACAGTACTCAAAGTTCTAACCAGCATGATGCTGGCGGTTTTCACCCTTGCCGCTGCTGCGCACCAGGAACAGGAAGACAAATCCTGGTGGTGGAACGAGGCCTGGTGGAACAACGGCCAGATTGAAACCTTTAACAATTATACTGTCAAAACGGAGTGGACCAGTTACCAGAGTCGCGACGTGGAAGTACCGGTAATGGTGGCGCGCCCCGCGAAGCCGGGCAAGTTCCCGGCAGTGTTTTTCCAGCATGGCCGACGCGGACTGGGTGACCTGGTACAGCGCCATGCCCGACGCCTGGCGGCACGCGGTTTCGTGGTTTATGCCCCGGATATTTACAAGGCACATTTCCTCGGGACCCATCCTGTCGAGCATGATTATGAACTGGAAAAGGATGTGAATGCCGGTGTCACCGAGTTATTAAAGCGCAAGGATATTAGCACCGAAAAGGCCTGTTTGTATTCGCACACGCGCGGTGGTTACTATACCTTGAAGGTGGCGACAACATTTAAGCGCCAGCAAAAAGATGTGGCCTGTTATGTCTCGTATTATCCACATCTACAGGATCCCAATGCCCCGGAACCCTTGCAGGTCTATGGCTTCGCGCCGGAAGTTGAACAGCTTAGTATTCCGGTGATGGTGTTTATCGGCGATGAAGAACAATATCAGCGTCGCCGGGTCATCGAGTCAGGCCTGAAAGCACTCAATGAAAACGGTGGTAACGCGCAACTGGTCATTTACCCGGGCGTAGGACGCGGCTTCGATTTTCGTCCACCGCATGTGCGCACTTTTGCTGATGACCTGGCGTCGAAGGATGCAGTGCAACGGGCTGCACGATTTATACGCAAGCATCTTGGCGTTAAATAACCCGGGACAGTGGAATTAATCAAGCTAAAGGCATAAAGCCATGAATATGAAGTACAAGACAGATGATGTTCGCATTACGGCCATGAAGGAGCTGGTATCTCCCGTGCAACTGCACCAGGATGTACCCATTACTGATGATGCGAGTCGAGTCATTTTTGAAACACGTACCGCGATACATAATATCTTGCGTGGCAAAGATGATCGCCTGCTGGTGGTGATAGGGCCGTGCTCTGTCCATGATCCGGAAGCCGCCAAGGAATATGCCACGCGTCTGAAAAAAATGAGCGACGAGCTTAAGGAAGACTTGCTGATCGTGATGCGTGTCTATTTTGAAAAGCCACGCACCACGGTAGGCTGGAAGGGCCTGATCAATGATCCGGAACTGGATGACAGTTATCAAATCAACAAGGGCTTACACCTGGCGCGCCAGTTACTGGTAGACGTTAACAACATGGGGGTGCCGGCCGGTACCGAGTTTCTTGACCTGATCACCCCGCAATATATCGCCGACCTGATTAGCTGGGGCGCCATCGGTGCGCGTACCACAGAGAGCCAGGTACACCGTGAACTGGCTTCCGGTTTGTCGTGCCCGGTTGGCTTCAAGAATGGTACTGACGGTACCCTGAAAATCGCCATTGATGCGATTAACGCTGCGAGCCGACCGCATAATTTCCTGTCGCTGACCAAGGAAGGACATTCCGCCATCTTTGCCACCACCGGTAATGATGATTGCCATATCATCCTGCGTGGCGGCAAACAGCCCAATTATGACAAGGCTAGTGTTGATGATGCGCTCAGTAAACTGGAAGAGGCTGAACTGAACGCCAAGCTAATGATCGATTTCAGTCACGCTAATAGCCAGAAACAACCGCGACGCCAGATTGATGTTGCCAGGGACGTGGCAAACCAGATTACTTCAGGTAATGATGGCATCATGGGCGTGATGATCGAAAGCCACCTCAAGGAAGGGCGCCAGGATATCGAGACAGGCAAGGAACTGGTTTATGGCCAGAGTATCACCGATGCCTGTCTGGGCTGGGAGGATAGCGAGCCGGTATTACGTCAGCTGGCCGAAGCCGTACGCGCGCGAAGAGCAAAGCATGGCAGAAGCACAACCCCCGAGCAGGATGAGCTTGATTGAGCAGCCTGGTGGTTAAGCTTTCTGATAAATAAACTGTAACCCGGCATGCGCCGGGTTTTTCATGTTGGGGACGACTATGCAAGAGCAACGATTGATAGAAATGGAAACTAAACTGGCATTCCAGGAAACTACCATCCAGGAATTGAACAACATTGTTACCAAACAGCAGAACCAGCTGGATATCCTGCAGGCGGCGATTCAGGAACTGTATGACAGGATTAAAAGCATGTCAGAAGAGGCGGTGCGGGATGCGGCGGATGAGCCCCCGCCACCGCACTATTAATCAACCAGCAACAGTGACAGTTGCGGTACATAGGTAATAATCAGTACCGCGATCAGTAATACCAGCATGAAGGGAATGGTCGCGGCATAAATTTCGGATATCGGTTTTTTAAACCGGTAACTGGCAATAAACAGGTTCATGCCAACCGGTGGTGTAAAGTAACCGACCTGCATATTGGCCAGAAAGATAATCCCCAGGTGTAAAGGATGAATACCATACC
This sequence comes from Thioalkalispiraceae bacterium, assembly GCA_050116415.1. Taxonomy (GTDB): domain Bacteria; phylum Pseudomonadota; class Gammaproteobacteria; order UBA6429; family Thiohalophilaceae; genus JARRJY01. The sequence goes on along the minus strand of JASFOS010000005.1, from coordinate 25,310 downwards.
CCAGGGCAAGCGGCAGGATCAGCGGGATCATCAGCACCAGCGCCGAGAAAATATCGAGGAAAGCGCCCAGCACCAGTAAGAACAGGTTCAGCACAATCAGGAAAACCAGCTTGCTTGAGATATGTTCTCGTATCCAGTCAAATAACAGCGAGGGGATTTCGGCATCGATAATATAGTTGGTGAGTGCCAGTGAGGCGGCCAGGATCAACAGGATACCGCCCACTACCAGCATCGATTCACGAATAATATCAGGCACCTTGCCAAGGCTGATTTCTTTATAGACAAAGACTTCAATGATCAGGGTATAAATAGCAGTGACGGCGGCCGCTTCGGAAACCGCGAACACGCCACCATAAATACCGCCCAGCACAATAAACGGCAAGGGGATTTCCCAGCGAGCGGCATAGATTGAGTTCCACAAACGCTGTTTACTGAAAGGCTGTGTATCTACCGGAGAATGACGCGTTGCCCAGCGTGACCAGACCGCGAGTAGCAGGATCATCAACAGGCTGGGCAGGATGCCGGCCTTGAAGGCATCTTCCATTTGAATGCTTTGCCCGATTTCCATTTGTTGCACGATGATTACATAAAGAATCAGCGGTAAGGATGGTGGTAATAACAGGCCGAGGCTGCCCGAGGTCGTTATCAGGCCAGTACTGTATTTTTCACTATATCCGGCTTCTTTTAACGCAGGCAGTAATAGCGCACCCAGCGCCACGATGGTGACCCCGGTAGCGCCTGTGAAGGCGGTAAACAAGGCGCAGCTTACCAGCGTGACAATGGCCAATTCATCCGGTATCCAGCCAAACAGTGCACGGCTCAGTTCGACCAGGCGGTGCGAGGTGTTACTTTCACTGAGGATGTAGCCAGCAAAGGTGAACAAGGGTAGCGCGATTAACAGGGGGATATCGGATATGCGGTATATTTCTATCACGATAACCGCCAGATCGATGTCGGCAAAATAAAAGCCGGTGGCCGCCGCTCCCAGAATAATGACGAACAGCGGGGTTCCCATCAGGGCCAGTATCACCAGGATTGCAATGATGAGCCATTCCATACCGATCAGCCGATTTCCTTACGGGGTGCGAGTGAAAAAAACAGGAAACGTAGCGCCATAACCAGAAGCGCAAACGGAATAATGCTTTCAGTCAGCCATAACGGTACTTGTGAAAAAGCACTGCTGCCGTCTTCGTATTCGAGGATCAGGTAAGGGATGCTGAAGTAGAAACAGATTAAACAGATAATACTACTGGCCAAGTATATCAGGCGTTGCAGCTGTTGTTTTAGTTGCGGCCCCAGGTAATGCCTGATGACATCTATGCTGATATGACGTTTTTTACGTGTTGCATACATTGCGCCGAGCATGCCCAGCCAGAGCACCAGGATGCGCAGCAAGGGATCGATCCATACCAGGCCAACGCCAAAGATGTTACGCAATACAATCTGCAGGACAGCAAGTAGCAGGGTCAGGATAAACAATGCTGGCAGTAAAACATCTTCAATTCGTTGCAGCTTTGCATTTATCCTGATTAGCCAGTTGATGATCATTATTTTGCTGAGCGGTAGTCCGAAAGATGCTTGTTGAATAGTTCTACCATTCGCCTGTCTAGCTTACCTGCTTCAACCAGTTTTTTTTCAGCTCGCTCGACATGTTCACGCCATTGCTTGAGCTGTTCCACATCTGGTTTGACGAATTCAATGCCCTGGTTGCGCAGAGCCTGCAACGCGGCGATATTGTCTTTTTTGTTTTGAGCATCGATTTCACGAAAGGTTTTTTCAAATACTCGGCGAACAATTTTCTGGTCTGGTTTTTTGATCTTGTTGAAGGCTTTTTTATCAATTGCCAACAAGCCATAACCGTAAAGTAGCGGCATGTCCGTAATATAGTTGATCTGGGTATGCCACTGTAGCGCCAGTGCACCAATGGGTGATATCGCCACGGTATCAATCAGGCCGGTCTGTAAACCCGCGAGTACGTCACCGATGGGTAACGGGATAGGTGTCACGGAAAACATTTCCACCATATCAATGGCGTTGTCATCCCCGGCAGGAACCCATGCCTTCTGGTGCAACAGATCGTCAACGCTACGAATCGGGTTCTTTGACATGATGTAGTTAAAACCTGACTCGGCAATACCAAAGGTGACAAAGCCACCCTTTTCGAAACCCTCGATAAGCATCTGGTCCATCTGCTTACGGACATACTCAACCTCTGCAGCCGATTCAAAGGCCAACGCGGAGTTGTAAACCTGGCTGTCCGGGTAAAAAGGAATCAATGTACCGCCGGTTACTGCGCCACCGTGTAACTGGCGAATACGGATTTTTTTCAGTACCGCCTGGTCATTACCCATCACGCCACCCGGATAAAATTTTATTTTTACCCGGTTGTCGGTTTGCTGCTGGATGGCCTTGGCACCAGCGCGCATTTTTTTCATCCAGCTGGTGCCATCAGGTGAGAGCGTAGCTATTTTCAGGGTGATTGCATAACTGGTGTTCACGCAGAGCGCGAGACCAACAAGAAAAACAAGTTTTGATAATTTCATGATTGATGTAATAAAAAACTGAAAGTTAAAAATAATCTTTGCCAGACTCAAGCAAGCGTTTGGCTTTTTGCTGGGCAAGGCTGTTCATTAACGTCATGCCGGGTTGTTCCGCCTTGGCATTGATCACCTCGGTAAGCAATTTATCATGTAACTGCCGGTCAAACACCAGCCGGGCATAATTTTCTGCGTAGCTGACCTTGGCCATCAGGTTGGTATTGTTGGATATTGCGATGGCTTTTTCAAAGTGCTGTTTGGCAATTTCAGGTTTACCTCCCAGTGAGGCAGGTAACAGGCTATGCAGAATTCCCATGTACAGGTGAGCACTGCCCTGTTGATAGTTTTCATCAAGTTGCAGGATTTTCTCAACAATCAATCTGATGCGAGGCAGTTCGGCAACGGCATTCCAGTCGTCCCGGTGCGCCTTTAACCAGACAGCCCAACTTTGCCCCAGGGCGAACAACATATCGATACTATCTTTATCCAGGCGCTGTATGGCCTGCTGGTATTCGTTAAAGGGCATGGTTTTAACCTGGCACAAATCGCTATGCTGGATACAGCTTGCGCGCAACGCATAACCAAGCGCACGTTCGCTCAATTTCTTTGCTCGCTGTTCATCATTGACAAAGGTACTGGCGAACGCGGCATACAGCTTGGCACCACTTTGTAACATTTGCCGGTTCTCGGGATCACCCTGAATGAAACTGTCGATCATCAGCAGGTAGGCCGGGATTGCACTGGCAACCGTGTCCGGATCGTCGTGGTTCTGAATACTGATTGTCAGGTTTTTTGCCATCTTGCTGGTCGCGGAGTTGATGATGGAACTGCAACCGCTTAACCAGAAAAATGCCAATAATAAAACTATGAGAGAGGGGAGTTTGGTGGCCTTGTCCTGCATGCGCTCATCCATTTGATTTCCCGGAAAAAACGGGGACTATTATATTACCTGGTTGAAAAATACTTAAATTCTAAAATCAGTAATTTTTACTGATTTTCCCTGATTATTTTGTATACCAGTCCCGATATTTACAAAAATAATAAGGAAATATTGTATTTTCAAAGAGCCCATATTACAGTGATATTATTATGGATATACAATAAGTTATAAAAATATTAATGAATACAAGGGACAGGGTGAGTGCGGGTGAAGATCGCGATAGTTGATGATGATCCGGATATGGCCGAGTTACTTTCATTATGGCTGGCACAGGAAGGCTACGATAATGATTATTACAGTAGCGGACAGGATTTCATCAAAGCTTTAAATTCCAAAAATTTTGATCTGTTGTTGCTTGACTGGGTGATGCCCGACTTTGATGGTGAACAGGTACTCGAGTGGGTGCGTACCCAGTCCGAGCTACATATCCCGGTGATTTTCATTACTGCCAGGGATACCGAGGACGATATTTCCAAGATACTCACCCAGGGCGCGGACGACTACATTGTTAAACCGGTCAAACAAAAAGAGTTGCTGGCGCGAATCACCGCCGTGACGCGACGCCATACCCCGCATCACGAACAGCAGGAAATGACTTACGGCAACCTGCGTATCGATCTGGAGTCACGGATTGTCAGCAAGGTTGGTGAGCCGGTAAAGCTCACGGAAAAGGAATTCAAGCTTATCCTGTTTTTGTTCAAGAATATCGGGCGCCTGTTACCTCGCGAGCAGATTTTGTCGGCGGTATGGGGCTATGGATCCGGGATCAATACCCGTACCGTAGATACCCACATGAGCCGTATACGCAAAAAGCTTGACCTTGTCCCGGAAAATGGCTGGCGACTCAATTCCATCTATCACCAGGGTTACCGGCTGGAACGTATCGAGCACGATTAGCTCGCCCGGGCCTGGTGGCGTTGAGTTTAAAATAACTCGATATCGTCGTCGCTATTCTGTTGGTTCGCCTGTTGCATGATCTCCTCGATAGACTGCCCCTGTAGCAGGGCTTCAAACATGGCTTTATCCGCGTCCAGCGTGTACTTGGCGCGAATCGTATCCTGTAATCCCAGCCAGGCTTCGGGATCAGCCAGCCGTTGTTGATCGTCGAGCAGCGAGGTCAGTGCCGCGAGGCTATGTGAAACATGGTTAAGCCGCTGGCTGAGGCGGTCATAAAACTGGAACGCGATGATGGCGGCCTGGGTTTTCCGGGAAACCGCGGCACTGTTTTCCCGGATAATCGATTTGCCCGGGCTGTCTTGCAGGTCCTCGGCCGCGGCTTCAATGGCCTGCATACGCTTGACCAGCTCGGTGAAGGAATCGGTCAGGGTGAAAATGGAGTCATCGCCCTCGCGCATGGCGTGCTCGATACGCGCCACCGCCAGGTTGATCATTTGCACGGTATCCTTGATACGGCACAGGCTGCTGGTATTTATTTCGGTTTTTTCACTGCTCACGGCTTGTCCTTTATTTTTTTGTGCCCATATATGTCAATATCCTGGAAAAATGTTATCGGCCAGATAGCTTAATTTGTAACCATCAGCGTATAATGCGCGCCTTTATGTCTACCGGAAATACCCACCGTGATTGAGAAACTTCGTAATATAGCCATTATTGCCCACGTTGACCATGGCAAGACCACCCTGGTTGATAAATTGTTAACCCAGTCAGGCACCCTGCAAAGCCGCGGCGATGTTGGTGAGCGCGTGATGGATTCCAACGACCTGGAAAAGGAACGTGGCATCACTATCCTCTCCAAGAACACCGCCATCAAGTGGAATGACTACCGCATCAATATCGTTGACACCCCCGGGCACGCGGATTTCGGTGGCGAAGTGGAGCGGGTGTTGTCCATGGTCGACTCGGTGCTGTTGCTGGTTGACGCGGTCGAGGGGCCCATGCCGCAAACCCGCTTCGTGACGCAAAAAGCCCTGGAGCGCGGGTTACGCCCCATCGTGGTGGTGAACAAGATTGACCGTCCCGGCGCCCGTCCTGAGTGGGCCCTGGACCAGACCTTTGACTTGTTTGATCGGCTCGGTGCGACCGATGAACAGCTGGATTTCCCGGTGGTGTATGCCTCGGGGCTGAACGGATTCGCCGGGCTGGAGCCCGAGGTGCGCGAAGGCGACATGACACCGCTGTTTGAAGCGATCGTTGAACATGTGCCGGCACCGGATGTTGACCTGGATGGCCCGTTCCAGATGCAGGTCTCTCAACTGGATTACAACAGTTACGTGGGCGTTATCGGTGTTGGCCGTATCACCCGTGGCAAGGTGAGCACCAATACCCCGGTTACCCTTATTGATACCCAGGGCAAGCAACGCAATGGCCGGGTGCAATTGATTTACGGCTTCCTCGGCCTGGAACGGGTTGAGGTTGAAGAAGCGCAGGCCGGTGACATTATTGCCTTTACCGGCATCGATAAACTCAACATTTCCGATACCTTGTGCGATCCCGGTCAGGTTGAAGCCTTGCCCGCGTTGTCGGTGGATGAGCCGACCATCAGCATGACTTTCCAGGTCAACAACTCACCGTTTGCCGGTAAGGACGGCAAGTTTGTCACCTCGCGCAACATCCAGGAGCGCCTGGAACGGGAATTGATACATAACGTGGCATTACGCGTGGAGCAGGGCTCCGATCCGGACAAGTTCCGGGTATCCGGACGCGGTGAACTACACCTGTCCATCCTGATTGAAAACATGCGCCGCGAAGGTTACGAGCTGGGTGTATCGCGCCCCGAGGTAATTATTCGCGAAGTAAACGGCATCAGGGAAGAGCCATTCGAGCAGCTCACGGTGGATGTGGAAGAACAGCACCAGGGTTCAGTGATGGAAAAACTGGGTGAGCGAGGCGCCGATCTCAAAGATATGGTACCGGACGGCCAGGGGCGCGTCCGGATGGACTTTATTATCCCTTCACGTGGGCTGATTGGTTTTCGTACCGAGTTTATGACTGCGACCCAGGGCACCGGTTTGATCTACAGCGTGTTCGATCACTACGGACCGGCCAAGGAAGGAAACTATGGCCAGCGGAACAATGGCGTATTGATCTCCAACGGTAAGGGCGCCGCGGTAGGTTATTCCTTGTATAACCTGCAGGACCGCGGCCGCATGTTCATTGGCCATGGTGATGAAGTGTATGAAGGCATGATCATCGGCATCCATTCACGCTCCAACGATCTGGTGGTAAACCCGTTAAAAGGCAAACAGCTGACCAACGTGCGTGCTTCCGGTTCGGATGAAGCCATCACCCTGACGCCACCCATTCGCATGACCCTGGAACAGGCGCTGGAATTCATCGATGATGATGAACTGGTGGAAGTAACGCCGCACCACATCCGTTTACGCAAGAAACTGTTGCTGGAGCACGAGCGCAAGAAAGCCGCCAGAGCTTCCTGAGTCAGTTCAGTAACAATCAGGTATTCGCAAAGCGGAATACCTTGGCAGCCCTCACACCAGTCAGTATGATGTTGGTCTACCCCACATCAGAACGGACAAGGAGAGGGCTTTCTTATGATTGGAAAAAAGAACATCGTATTCGGATTTATCTACCTGGCCACTACCGCCGCGCTGGGTGGTGTCATGATTGATATGTACGCAGACTATGGCAAAGCCGCCCAGGAAAAACAGGCTTCAGTGGGTCGCCTGCAGTCCTTGAAAACCAGTGGCTTCGAGGAAGAACTGGAGCCGCTGAGTGCCATGCAAATCGCACGCGCTAACACTGATGGCATCCTCGCCCTGAACAAGCTTACCAATACCGAAATCGGCATCGACAGCATCAAGGGTGGGCCACATGCACACGGTAACCTCGAGGCCCTGTTAAATATTGCTGTCGGCGTGGTGCTGGGTTTTCTCGCGGTTAACGTGATTCTCAAGCAGGTTATCAGCTGGCTATTTATTCTTGGCGCCCTGTTACATTCCGGCATGTTATACCTGGAGCGTGTCTTTGATATGGCATGGGCAGGTACAGTACTGGCTAGCGGGATCGGGCCCTACATGATCCTGGCCGGATTGCTGCTCACAGGAATTGTTGCAATCAAGGGCTTCCAGGGTGAAGTCGTGTCTGATAAATAAGTGCGTATCAGGATGAAAAGTCTATACCCGGCAATCAAGCCTTATGTAACGCATAGTCTGGCGGTCGACAAACCGCACGTATTGCATATCGAAGAGTGCGGCAACCCGAAGGGTGTGCCGGTGTTGTTCGTGCACGGTGGGCCAGGTTCGGGTTGTGAGCCTTATCATCGCCAGTTTTTTGATCCGGAATATTATCGAATCATTCTGTTTGATCAACGTGGTGCGGGAAAATCGACACCCCATGCAGAGCTGGAAGGCAATACCACCCAGGCGCTGGTGGCCGACATCGAGGCTATCCGCGAGCATCTCGGCATAGAGTCATGGGTACTATTTGGTGGCTCCTGGGGCTCTACCTTATCACTGGTGTATGCCGAGACCCATCCGCAACGGGTTAAGGGTTTAATCCTGCGTGGTATCTTGCTGTGTCGGCCTCGAGAAATCGACTGGTTCTACCAGGATGGTGCAAGCCGCATCTTCCCGGATTACTGGCAGGATTTTGTTAAACCGATCCCTGAGCAAGAGCGTGACAGCCTGTTGCAGGCTTATTATCGAAGATTGACCGGCGGTGACGAGATTGCCAGGATGTCGGCAGCAAAAGCCTGGTCGATCTGGGAAGGGCGCACGGCAACCTTGCAGGGCAGGAAAAGTACCATTGAACATTATGGTGATCCGCATGTGGCAATGAGCCTGGCGCGTATCGAGGCCCATTATTTCATGAATAATTCCTTCCTGGAACAAAATCAGATCCTGGATGATATCGATCATCTGAAAGACATTCCGGGCATTATTGTTCAGGGACGCTATGACATCATCTGTCCGATGGAAAGTGCCTGGCAACTACACAGGGCATGGCCCATGTCGGAATTGTTTGTTATTGCCGATGCCGGTCATGCTGCTTCAGAAGAAGGCACTATTGACGCATTGGTGCGGGCAACACAGGATATGTTAAAGAAAGTTCAATGATTGCTCTGATTCAACGTGTGCAACATGCCAGCGTCGTCGTTGATGACAGTACCATAGGTGAAATAGGTGCAGGTATCCTGGCACTGGTCGGCGTTGAAAAGAATGACGATGAAGCCAGGGCTCAACGCCTGTTACAACGCATCCTGAATTATCGTATCTTTGCCGATAGCGATGATAAAATGAACCTTAGCTTGCAGGATATTGATGGTGGTTTATTACTGGTTCCGCAGTTCACCCTGGCAGCGGACACAGGCAAGGGTAATCGGCCCAGTTTTTCCTCGGCAGCTTCACCCGGTGAGGGTGAACATTTGTTTGATTATCTCGTCGCCCAGGCGAAGGATACCTACCCGAAAGTGCAAACCGGCCGGTTCGGCGCGGACATGAAAGTATCCTTGTTAAATGACGGCCCGGTGACTTTCTGGTTACAGGTATGAGTACTATGTTTCGTCCACTTTTGATTATGCTACTGGTGAGCGTGTTGTGGGCGTGTAGCGAGCGGCGACCGCCGGTTGGTGAACAGGTTTATCCCTGGCAGATCGAAATCAACGACAGGGGTAATAGCCAGGTATTTGGTATCGAGCTGGACGCCAGTTCGCTGCGCAACGCGGCACAAATACTCGGCAAGCGTTATGAGCTTGGCCTGTTTGAAAATGATGAAGAAAAGTTGAGTCTCGAGGCCTATTTCGGTGAAGTAACGCTCGGTGGCCTGAGTGGCAAGATTATCGTGCTGCTTGAAGCAGAGCAAAGCCTGCTGGCCAGTTTCAGGCAAAACAGCGTCAAGCGGAAACGGCAGGACAGTGGTGGTATAAAATACCTGCTTTCCTACCCGGATCAGCAAAAAGCGCAACAGCTTGTCGTGGCAGGATTATCCTACGTGCCTTACGTGCAACTGGAGAAGGCAATTATCATCAAGCGTTTTGGCGAGCCTGATCAGGTAGTGAGTTCGGCGGATAAACTGAATCACTATCTTTACCCGGCAAAGGGACTGGATCTTATTCAAGATGATGAAGGCAAGGAGTTATTGCAGTATGTTTCGCCGCGTAATATGCGAAGGCTGTTAGAGCCCCTGGAAATATCCAGCCATTAGTAGTCGAAACAGGTGGTCTGGTTACGCCCTTGTTGCTTGGAATGGTAAAGCGCTTCGTCAGCGCGTTGTAAAAGCTGTTGAGAAACCCTGCCGATATCGTCCTGTTGCAGCTCGCTAGGCAGCATGCATACACCGATCGATACACTGACCGGGTTGGGTAATGACATTTTACAAAAGTCATCATGCGCTGTTATCGAAGTGCGAATACGCTCGGCAATATCGAGCACGGTTTGTTTGTCAGTGCCTGATATTAATACCACGAACTCTTCGCCACCAAAGCGCGCAAGTACGTCAGACAGGCGCAACTGCATACGAATCAGGGTCGAGACCTCCTGCAAAACCTTGTCGCCTACCGGATGGCCACAGCAATCATTTATCGCCTTGAAGTGATCAAGGTCGATAATCAGAAATGCCAGATCATTTTTATGTCGTAAAACATTGCCTGCCTCTTCATGCAGGCGCTGTTCGAAATAACGTCGGTTATGCACTCCGGTCAGGGGATCGATAAGCCCAAGCAGGCGGACTTTTTCAAGATTGATGGCATTTTCAATGCACACCGCAAGTATGGTTGCCAAATGTTCCAGAAAGTCGGTTGCCGAGCCGGGAATAAATCGCTTGCTATCACGGCTGCCGATATTCAACGTACCAATGATGCGATTGCCGCGCAGCAAAGGAAGCACGGCTGCACTATTAATATGGTCGGCTAGGTTGCTAAAGAAGATAGCGGGGAGTGGCTCGTTCATTTCGCAAAGCAAGGGATGTACGCCGCCAGCAAAATGTTCTTGTTCGATAGTAACGTCAGAAAATAACAATCCACTTTTTTCGCTATCGATTTGCATGGTGTTGAGAATGTGCCTTATTTCAAACTCCTCATCTACCAGTAACAACGAGACGTGATCGAGCTGAAAATTTTGCTTGTAATCAACATAGATTGACTCGATCAACTCGTTCAAGCCGTTGGCGGTGATGAATTGCAGTTCCTGGTCATGAAAGCGTTGTAGCTTTTCAGCATTATGCTGGGCAGTGGACACGTAGGCCCTGAGCGTTTTTCTTAAATCCCGGGAGGACTGGTTAGGACTATTCATTGTCAGGCGGCGACACCAATTGCTGGATGCTATGTAACAGCTCGTTATTGGAGACAGGCTTTGTTAAAAATGTATTCATACCGGCAGCAAGGCATTTTTGTTTATCTTCTTCGGTCGCGTTGGCAGTCAGGGCAATGATCGGCACCGGTGGTTTGCCCGGCTTGATGTCCTGTTCCTGTTCACGCCAGATGCGCGTGGCCTCAATACCATCGATTTCCGGCATGCGCATATCCATGATAACCAGATCATAGTCATTTTTTTCAAGCTGCGTGACGGCTTGTCGTCCATTTATGACATGAGTCACACTATGATTTTCCTCTTCCAGAAAATTAATAATCACCTTGGCATTGATCTCGCTATCCTCGGCAAGCAGGATCTTGTAGGGTCCCTTGCTGGAGGATACATCCAGGCTGGCCATGCTGGTTTCCGGTATGTTTTCAGGTTGCGTGGTAACAAAAGGTATTTCGAACCAGAAGGTGCTACCCATACCAGGCTGGCTGGCAACGCCCATTTGCCCGCCCATGACCTCGGCCAGGTTTTTGGAAATGGTTGTGCCAAGCCCGGTGCCGATCCGGGTCAAGCCTTCATTTTCGTGGCACTGGTAAAACGGATCAAAGATCTGCTTGAGATGTTCTTCGGAGATACCGGCACCGGTATCGGTAACCTCGAAGCGAATCATATGTTTGTCGCTATCAGGTAAAGGATAGGATGACACGCCAACCGTGACACTCCCGGTCTGGGTGAACTTCAATGCATTACTGATCAGGTTAAGTAATATTTGGCGTAACCGCCCTGGGTCGCCGATCAAGGCGTCGGGCACATCGGTGGCTAAAAAGGACTGTAGCTGCAGGCCCTTGTTTTTAGCATGAGTGTGGAAAATATTGATCGCGCTACGGATGGTTTCTGATAACAGGAAAGGTTTGTTCTCAAGCGTGTATTTCCCTGATTCAATCTTGGAAAGATCAAGAATGTCATTGATCAGCGTGCTCAGTGCATAGGATGATTCCTGCAGCGAGTCAACATAGTCTTTCTGTTTTGCATCCAGCGAGGTTTTTTTCAGCAGGCTGGCCATGCCGACGATGCCGCTCATGGGGGTACGAATTTCATGGCTCATGGTGGCAAGAAACTCGCTTTTATCGCGATTGGCCTGTTCGGCTTCCTGCTTGGCATCGGTATGACGCTGGATCATGGCGTTCACATAGAACGGGAAGATGCAGAGAAAGATCAGGTAAGCCAGAACATCCAGGAAATGTGAATACCAGGTATCCGATATCCACAGGATTACCATGAAACTGATGACATTGGCAAAGGCAACGGCCAGCAGTGGTTCACGACCATAGCGTAACCCATAGCCAAAATAAACCCACGGATAAAACAGGAAGAAAGGGCTGAACGGTCCGCCATCGGTAAGATACATGCCTATGGCAATCGAACCAACATCGGGAATGATGGTGAGAAAGCGCCTTGCGTGATAGTCAGGCTTGATAATTATACTGACGTGGACTAGCAGACAATAAATGAAAAAAATCGTGAAAAAGACGGAATAAAACGGGTAGTTTGCCGGGTAAAAGCCGGAATACATCCCGAAACCCAGTAACAGGGCGGAAAAAATCCAGATACCAAAGCGGGCGAGGCTTTGCTGGATTTCCGGGTGGTTCAGGTTGGGGACTAAATGAGCCTTTTCCATATATTTATCGTTAAAGGTTCTGCTGTTCTCCAGAGTTGTTATAATGCGCCATAAAAATTTGTGCGTAAAGGTGCTAATCAACGTGTCAACCAACAAGAAAATCCCGATGACCCCGGAGACTAAATGCAGTTTTTGTCGTGGAACCATATGCTGCACCTATACCACCCAGGAAATTGAAACACCACGCTCGATGGATGACTTTGATCACCTGCTATGGCAGGTGGCCCATGAGGGCGTACAGGTCTACAAGGACGAAGATGGCTGGTTCTTGCTGATCAATAACCGCTGTCGTTTTTTACAGGCAGATGGAGCTTGTGGTATTTACGAAACGCGTCCCCAGGTATGCCGGGACTACAGCAATGACTTCTGTGAATACGACGCCCCGGCCGAGGAAGGTTTTGAATATTTCTTTGAAACTTACGAGGCGCTGGATGCCTATTGCCAGAAGCGCTTCAAACGCTGGCACAAACGTTTCACGGCATGATCTCTGAAAAATAGCTGATGCCCTGGAACTCCTTGGTATCTCGTGGTGGCTGACAGGTATCGGGTTTATAAACCGCAAGCAGGTTTTTTATCCCGGCCTGGTGCGCAGAGCGTAGCACCGGCAAACTGTCGTCCACCAGCAAGGTATGTTTGTTGTGATAAGGCAGTTTATGTTTAAGTTTTCCCCAGAAACGCACATCTTCCTTGGGCATGCCGAAGCTGTGGGTGCAAACCAGTTCGTCCAGGTGGTTTTGTAAAGCGGTGCGTTCCATTTTCAGCATCAGGCTCTTCTGATGGGCATTGGTCACCAGTACTCTTTTGATATCCAGCTCATGCAGTCGCTCCAGAAATTCGATAACATGCGGATGGATATCAATCAGGTGGTCAACTTCTGCTTTTAACACGGCAATGTCCAGTCCCAGTCGATCGGTCCAGTAGTCGATACAATACCACTGCATGGTGCCTTCGATTTCTTTCATCATCGGGTAGAGGGTATTTTTTGCCTCATCGACCTGGAGGCCGTGTTTTTGTGCAAAGCGTAGTGGAACATGCTCCAGCCAGAAATGATTGTCGAAATTCAAGTCCAGCAAAGTCCCATCCATATCCAGTAATACAGTATCTATCGATTGCCATTTGATCATGGTGAACAGGTTATCACTCCAGGCCGCTTGAATGAAAACTTTAATAATGCTGTATGGAATAAATACATTTATGGACTAGGCTTGAAAATGAGCCAGCAATAAATGGAGGCCATTATGCGTAACTCGATAATTATAGCGATAGTGATGCTGTTATTGAATAGTCCGCCTGGTGCCCGTGAAATAACCGCCGAGGAACTGGAAAAATGGTTTGCCAGTGATGATATGCAACTGCCTGTCGCCGAGGCAACAGAGGTCAACGAAGGCGAGCTGGTTTTTCTAGCGGCAACCCCGATTGCCAAGGTCCATCATCACCAGAACAAGATGATCATTGAGCCACAAAGCCTGAAGAACGGCTGGGTCAAGCTCAGACAATGCCACAATAACCTGGACAAGGTTGCCCGCGCACAAATCCTGTTCAGGAAGAAAAAAATTAAACAATTGAAAATAATATCTTACCGCAACATCGAGCAGGCCTGGATCGAGGATAATAGCGTGCAGTTGAAGAATATTTCCGCGAATGCGCAACTTTGTGTGCAGGCGATTAGCCAGGCATTGATAGCCAACCAGGATGGCAGTTACAGCTTGCGCAATGGTCCTTTCATGCGGCGCTTCCTTGATGGCTATTACCCGATGCATGTCACCATGGATGTGTTGTTCAGTGGTACCGGCCTGCAGCTGTCATCAAGTTCACCGGTTTCGCAACAGGGATTCCAGGTTTGGCAAAAAAGTGAACAGGTGGGTTACGAGGCCTGGTTCGAGGGCCGGCTCAACACCGAGTTGCGCTTTCAACCGGCGACCCTGTGACCGCAACATGATCTCATAGCTAATCAACGGGATTACTGGCAAAATAAGCCTTTCTTAAATGCCAGGTTAGATTCGCTGCTGTTATGAGTAATTCCACGGAAAAGGCGCAGGACATCAAGCAGTTACTGGATCCGGTTATCCAGATTGCCTATGAAGCCGGTCGTAAAATTATGGATATCTATGACCGCGGTTTTTCCGTGGAAGAGAAATCCGACAGTACACCTTTAACCGAGGCGGATATGGCCGCACACCATGCCATTGAAGAAGGCCTGACCGCGCTAACCCCGGAATTTCCCATTCTCTCGGAAGAGTCCAGGCCTACCTCGTTTGCCGAGCGTTCTTCATGGAGGCGTTACTGGCTGGTGGACCCGCTGGACGGTACGCGTGAGTTCATCAAGCGTAATGGTGAGTTCACTGTCAACATCGCGTTGATTGAGGATCACGAGGCAGTAATGGGGTTCGTGTATGCGCCAGTGGTGGGCGCGCTTTACTACGCGGCCAAAGGCCTGGGCGCCTATAAGCGTGAAGGGATTGAAGCACCCTTGCCCATCCAGGTTTGTAATCACCGTCGCGACAAATTAATCGTGGCGGGCAGCCGTTCGCATGCCAGCCAGGCTTTTCTCGATTTCCTGGACAAGGTGGGGGAGCACCAGATTATCAGCATGGGCAGTGCACTGAAATCGTGCCTGGTGGCGGAGGGTGCCGCTGATATCTATGCCCGCCTGGGACCTACCTCGGAATGGGACACCGCCGCCGCGCAGTGTATTGTCGAGGAAGCCGGTGGCCGAATCACCCGTACAGATATGAGCCGGCTGGAATATAACACCAAGGACAGCCTGCTAAACCCGCATTTCCTGGTTTTCGGTGACAAGTCGGTTGACTGGTCGCAGTATCTCTAGTCGCGACGTTCATAGACGGCCATGATGGCCTTGAGTTCGCTGAGAACGACCTGGCACTCTTTGGCGCTGAGTTGACGGGTCTGGGGCAGGACTTCACCTGCTTCGAGACGGGAGATGTAATCGCTGACCGCGCGGCAGCCATCGTTGCAGAGCAGTTCAATACAGTGGTTGATGGCCCGGGTATCCAGAACGCATGACCTCGTGCAAGGAAAATGGTGGCCGGAGGTGGAATCGAACCACCGACACGAGGATTTTCAATCCTCTGCTCTACCGACTGAGCTATCCGGCCATTTGGTCAAGAGCGGCGTATTAAACAGGGAGCGCGCCGCTGAGTCAAGTGATTTGCCCATGGATATCAGTTTTCCCCGAACAGGAATTTCTCCATTTCCTTTTCGATAAAGGCACGGTGCTCGGGATTGATGACATTCAGGCGGTTCTCATTGATCAGGATGGTTTGTTGGCCCATCCACATTTGCCAGGCTTCCTTGGAGATATTTTCGAAAATTCGCTGCCCCAGTTCACCGGGATAGGGCGCCATCTCAAGGCCTTCAGCTTCTTTACCCAGTTTTGCACACTTAACGATACGACTCATGGTGTTATGTCCTCAGTTGATGGTTTTCAGCAGCTTTTTCACCGGTGCCGGCAAGCCTAATGCGTCCGGCAGGCGGGTGTTATACCAGACTCGGCCATCGGCTTCCATGGCAAGGCGACCGGAATCGGTGACGATTGCCCGGATCGGGGTAATATCCAGGTGAAAGTGGCTGAAGGTATGGCGGATGGCAGGTTGGGGAGAAGGTTGTTCGACCTGCAGCCCCAGCGCCTGCTGGCACCACTCGTGTATGTCGTGGTTGGCCGGGCATTCCGGCAGGCTCCACAAGCCACCCCAGATACCGCTGGGTGGACGCTGGATCAGTAACACCTGTTGCTGCGCATCCAGCAAAACCAGCATGCGGCTCTGGCGTACCGGCAAGCTCTTGCGTGGCCTGGGGCTCGGGTAGTCAGTCGGGTTGCCGGCCTGGCAGGCCAGGCAATACTCGGCCAGGGGACACTGCGGGCAATCCGGTTTACGTCGGCACAGCGTGGCGCCAAAATCCATGATGGCCTGGGTATAGTCACACACCCGCTGTGCGGGCGTATGTTGCTCGGCCAGTTGCCAGAGCCGGTTTTCGACGGGTTTTTTACCGGGCCAGCCTTCCACGGCATACAGGCGGGCCAGTACTCTTTTGACATTACCGTCGAGGATCGGGTGAGGCTGGTCATCCGCCTGGGCCAGGATCGCGCCGGCCGTGGAACGACCAATACCGGGCAAGGCCAGCACCTGCTCAAAGTCGGTGGGAAAGTGGCCGTTGTGCTGATCGCGAACCTGTTGTGCCGCCTTGTGCAGGTTACGGGCGCGCGCGTAATACCCCAGCCCGGTCCACAGGTGCAGGACTTCATCCAGCGAGGCATCCGCCAGCGACTTGATATCGGGGAAGGCCTGCATGAAGCGCTCGAAATAGGGGATGACCGTGGCGACCTGGGTTTGTTGCAACATGATCTCGGATATCCAGACCCGGTAGGCCGTGCGGGGATGTTGCCAGGGCAGGTCATGGCGCCCATGCTGATCAAACCAGCTGAGTAACAGTTCTGAGAGGGGAAGACGCATGGTTAATTTATTGTTCCAGGTTAATGATGATGGTCTTGGCCTGCTGCACGAGTTTTTTCTGGAATAACCAGGGCCCCAGCAAGGGGGGTAACCAGAAATCCGGTTTCAGACGAGCCCGGATTGTAACCCGGGTGCTATCCTGCTGTGGAGTCACGTGCCAGAGTGTGTGCCCGGATGAGAAGTCACTTTTGCCGGCCACTTCGGCGATCACCAGGTAACCCTGGCCCAGTTCGCGCACGTCCTGTACCTGGGTGATGGTGCGACAGAAAAACAGTACGCAGCCCTCGCTGATAACCTTGATGCGGGTGGTTGAGTTGTTTTTGTGCAGGATGGTGCTTTGCTTGATGGCGGGGTTAACCTTGCCCAGTTGATTGAAGTCAGTGAGTTGTTGCCAGACGCTTGTGGTGGGAGCATCGATGTGCATCACCAGGTTGAGATGATACTCGCCACCATCATAGTCGACATAGGATTTTTTGACTGTGCCCGCCAGGCCGGGATCGACAGGCAGGCCGCAGCCAAGACATAAAATAAAACAGAAAAGCGTGAGCCTAGAACTTGAACAAGTCTTTAAGCTTGTCATTGAGCTTGTTTTCGAGTTTCTTTTTCAGTTCCTCTTCTTTCTGCTGGCGTTTTTCTTCAAGCTCTTGTTTGGCGGCCGCTTTCTTTTCATCCAGTTTCTTCTGTGCCAGCGCTTTTATCACTGCCTCGTAATCAACGCTGATATCAGGCTGGGTCAGGCGACCCTTGATACGCACCGGCAAGGCGGGCTTATCGATCTGTGCATAGGTTTTGCCGCGCTTGATGTCCAGCTCCGAGGTAAACTTGCTATAGAGGGTGTAATCGACCACTTCCTTGGCCAGGTGGGCAAAGCCTTTACCCTGGATACGTGCAAAGGGCAGGGTGGCGGATAAATCATTGTTGCGCGCCAGGCCATTGGTGATTTGCAGCGTGCCCTTGAGGTTGGCGAAATCGGTCTGGTTGGGACCTGTTTCCTGCGGTATCGGTTTGCCATCAAGTTTGGCGTTCAAGGCACGCTGGTAAGCGCCAAGGTTAATACCTTTAACCACCCCATCTGTGAATTCGAAATGGGCGGTACCATTGAGCGTTTTACGAAAATCCATCGGCTCGATGCCGCGCGCGGTCAGCTTGGCGCCGAGGTTGGCGACACCCTGTATCCTGTCTTCACCCCAGAGATCCTTGAGTAACGGACCAATCTGGATGTTGGCGAGGGATTCGTTCATGGAAAAGTCGGGTGTTTTTCCCCGCACATCCAGCCTGATGTCACCCTTGTAATGGCCCTGGTACATTTCGGCACTCAGGGGATGTAAACGCAGCACGCCATCTTTGGCGTTGGTGGTGACCTGGATATTTTGGGAGCGCACTCCGGTGACTTTCAGCTGGCCGATGTTCAGGTTGCCCTTGATATCCAGGGCGCGCAGCTGTTCGACAGGTAATGCGCTTGCCCCCGCCGCCGCAGCGCCTGGTGTGGCGGTTTTTTGTTTTTTGTCTGCTTGTGATGCGGGTGGCAGGTAACGATCGACGTCAATCTCATCCAGAGCCAGTTCATAGCGAAGTGCCGGCTGTTGAAAATTGCTTACCTGGATATGGCCTGTCAAACCGCTGTCGTCCACTTGAATGTTCAGCGGATCGACCGACACGCTCTCCAACCCGCCAATCAATTTGCTCGACAGCTTGATCTTCGATAAGGCATCCTTGTCAGCACTGGCCGGCAGTTTGATCCCCAGCTGCTGGGCCAAAGCCCTGAAGGAAAAGCTGTCACTGGAGAGGTTAACCAGGTAACGGGGTTGCTTGTCCAGTTGGGTCACCTGCGCATCGCTGTATAGCTTCAGCCCCAGGGCAGAAAGCTGCAGGTTTTTGACGTTCAGTGTATGTTTGGCCTGGTTCATTATTAACGCGTTACTGGCAAGCTGCACATCCAGCTTGTTGTTGGGTAACGCGTCACCTTTGAACTGGCTGGCCAGCTCAAGATCGCGAAGCGTGTAAACCTGTTGTTGCAACTCTAGTTGCGCGGTAGTTTGTAATGATAGTTGCCCCTGAATCGCAGGTTGTTTGCCAACAAAGCGGGTTGTCAGTTCAAGTTCAACGGGCTGATCAGCTTTAATCGAACCGGTTTCCAGGCCAAGAGACTGGATGGTGATGGACTGGTTGTTGAGCTGGTCATGCCAGTTCAGTTGCGCGTCACGAATACTGATACCGCCTACCGCCAGTCCGGCGATGGCGAGCCCCTGCTCCATTGTTTCTGTTTCTTCCGTTACCTGTTTCTTCGTGGCTTTGGGCTGCGGGCGCAGCAGGTCATCCCAGTTGCTTTTGCCCGTATTGTCACGTTGCAAATCCAGTTGCAAACCGACAAGTTCAACCCGACCCAGCCGGATTTCTTTTTTCAGTAAAGGTAACAGTTGAACCCGTACATCAACCGCGCCAATTCTGGCGAACGGCTGGGCGCCGAAGCCGGGTGCGTTACTGAGCGCGACTTCACCCAGCTTGATACCCAGCCAGGGGAAAACACTCAGTTCAATCTCGCCAGGGATTGATAACTCGCGCCCGGTTTTTTCCTTAACAACTTCAGTGATCTGTGGCTTGTAATCATTGGGATCGACGATAAACGGCAGGGTAACGATAGCAATCAGTAATATCCCAATGATGGCGGCAAGACTGATCAGTGAGAATTTGATGAATTTTTTCATTGGTCTTTTTCAGGTGTCGTGATCGTATAGTTGTTACCCAGCTGACAAGCAGACCCGGCTAGAGTTCAGTTTCCTGGGTGACCCGGTTGCGGCCCTTGTTCTTAGAACGGTATAGCGCCTTGTCCGCACGTTCAATTAACATCTCCAGCGTTTCCGGCGCGTGGTACTGCGCAACACCGATGGAGATGGTGACAGGGCCTATCGGTTCATGACTTTCTTTTTTCACCAGGCGTGTTTTTTCGATGGTTTTGCGAATTTCCTCGCCGACCCTGGCGGCACCACCCAGCGGTGTTTCTGCTAATAATATAGCAAACTCTTCACCGCCAAAGCGGGCCACGAAATCACGCCCCTTGATACAGCTCTGGGTGGAGTTGGCAACATGGCGTAACACCTTGTCACCCAGCAGGTGACCATACTCATCATTGAAATGTTTGAAATGATCAATATCCAGTATTAACAGGCTACAGCTTGTTTGTTCTTTGATCAGGTTGTTTAAGTGACTGTCAAAGGCACGCCGGTTGGGCAACCCGGTCAAGGGGTCAGTTAAGGCATCGCGTTTGGCTTCGTTCAGTTGTTCGCGCAGCCTGCTGATTTCATCACTGCCTTCCTCCAGGTTTTCACGCAAGCGGTGACCGACAGCCTGCATGGCCTGGGTATCACTCACCAGCGTTTCAACAATTTCCCTGATCGTGACCACATCAACATCTGAAAGTAACTTTTCACGATGGCTTGAAAAGGATTTTTCAAACTGGCTGGTGTCGTTGCCAGTTGCTACCAGCGACTGGTGAATATAATCAAGCACTTTGATCATGTCGCCCTGCAGGTTTTTGAGGCGCTCCTCGTCCATGGTGGCAATATGTGTCTGAAAAAGCTGCTCACAGAGCTGTTCTGTAAACTGGCCCCTGGTTTGCAGAAGTTGATCCATGGTTTGTTTGAGCAGCCGGTCTTCACCAGACACGTAGGTATAAAATAACGCGTAATTCCTGGGCGTTACCGGGACCTCATTTGCCTGCATCAGGGGCATGGTTAAACGAAATAGTTCGTGGCTGGTTTCAAGGGTATGATGAAAATCCTGCATGGTACTTCCTGGTCAAGTCCTTTTTTTATCTAGTTATTCTTTATACATTAATTCTATGGTGTTCTGAAACTTCTCCAGCACTTTTGCACGCTTGACCTTGAGTGTTGGCGTTAACAGGTCGTTTTCTATTGTCCATGGCTCAAGTAACGGGGTGACGCGACGTATCTTGGCATAGACTGGAAAATCCTTGAGATGTTCGGCGATATGCTTTAACAGGATACTGTGTAAATGTTTATTCGATAAGTTGTGTTTGTCAAAAGGATCAAGATCCAAATCTTTTGCCAGCGTTACCCATTCTTCACCGTTCAATACCACCAGGGCGGACAAAAAGGCTTTTCCCTCCCCGGTCACCAGGACCTGCTCAAACAGCGGGTCCAAGGCGATAGCACCTTCCATATCGACAGGCGGGATCTTCTCGCCGTTTGACATGACAATAATGTCCTTAATGCGCCCGGTAATATGGACGAAGCCCTCGTCATCGATGCGTGCCTTGTCGCCGGTGTGTAACCAGCCGTGGTTGTCGATCATTTCACTGGTGGCCTGGTGGTTATTCCAGTAGCCAAGCATGATACTGGGCCCCCTGGCCAGTAGTTCATCATGCTCACCGGTTTGCAATTCGATACCATCGATCTTGTTACCGACGCTGGCAGGTTTGTTCTGCTGCGGCAGGTTGACGCTCAGTACCGGGCTGGTTTCCGTCAGGCCATAGCCCTGTAACAGGTTGATGCCCAGGCCAATAAAAGTTCTGGCGACCAGTGGTGGCAGGGCGGCCCCGCCGGTGACCGCGATTTGCATGCGCCCGCCCAGACGTTGTTGTAGTTTGCGGGCCACCAGCCGGTTGAGTAGTGGCCATAACAGGAAGGCCGGCGACCAGAGTTTGCGCCCTTGCTGGTACTCGAAGCGCTGCCAGCCAACCGTGGTGGTTAAATTAAACAGCCCGCGGGCGATGAAGGATTTCTTTTGTAACTGGTTTTGCAAACGTTCATAGATACGCTCGTAGATGCGCGGCACGGAAATCAGCACCGTGGGGCGAATGGTTTCAATATCGCTGGCCAGTTGTTGAATGGAACGTGCATAGGCCACGGTGGCGCCCAGCATCATGGGCAGGTAGTAACCCCCGGTGCGTTCCAGCATGTGGGAAAGCGGCAGGAAGGAAACAAAGATATGCTGATTGCTTTCAAGTTGCAGGCTGCTCAGCACCGAATCGGCCACGAACAGGATATTCTGGTGGCTGAGCATCACGCCTTTGGGGCGGCCGGTCGTGCCCGAAGTGTAGACAATAGTCGCCAAGGCTTGCGGGTTACCGCCACGTTCATGCAGGTATTCATGACTGTCGCCGAGCCAGTCCTGTAGCAAGATAGCCCGTTCATCGTTAGCCGGAGCCTGGCCGGATTTGCTGTTAATAATGATAAAGCGCTGGACTCCCTCCAGGTGTTCCATCACGGGCAGGAGTTGGCGGTGCTGTTTTTCATGTTCCAGCAACAGTACCTTGACGCCAGCATCATTGAGGATGTAACTGATATTATCAGGCCGGTCATCCACGTAGAGTGGAACGACCACCAGCCCCAGGCCCAGGGCAGCCTGTTCATAGATGACCCAGAACGGGTTGTTGGAGACCATCAGGCCGACCCGGTCACCCTCTTCAAGTTGCTCGTTGCGCAGTGAGTTCTGCCAGCGAGATACGTCGCGGGCCATGTCTGCCCAGCTGATGTCGTTCCAGCATTGTTGCTGGCGATCAAAGTGTTTATACGCGACCTGGTCAGGGCTTTGGCTGACCCGCTCCCGAAACAGGCCATCCAGGGTACCGGCGGATTTTGCTGATATATGTGTGTCGCTCATGATTCCATAAATAATGCTTCAGATTGCGAGGTTTTAGCATAATGCTATTTGACGACAACGGCCACTCACCGATACGCTATAGTTATGGAAATTATTGTAAATGGCCAACATAAACAAGTCCCGGACAGCTATACGGCTGAGCAGCTGGTGGAAGAGATGGGCCTGACCGGCAAGCGGATCGCGATGGAGGTCAACCTGGAGATTGTGCCGCGCAGCTGTTACAACGCCCATATTTTTCATGCCGGTGACAAGGTGGAAATCGTCCATGCGGTAGGCGGCGGCTAGCCAAATCACGCTATAATCCCTTCTTCGAATACCTGGTGCACTCAACACCGATTTTTAACAGGACAAATCATGACGCAAGTGAAACAAGATACCCCATTGGTTATTGCGGGTAAGGAATACCAGTCACGCCTGCTGGTAGGTTCAGGCAAGTACAAGGATAACGAGGAAACCCGCCTCGCTACCGAGGCCAGTGGTGCTGAAATTGTCACCGTGGCAATTCGCCGCAGCAACATTGGCCAGAACCCGGATGAACCCAATTTGCTGGAGGCGATTCCGCCAGAAAAATACACCATCCTGCCCAATACGGCTGGCTGTTATACCGCGGAAGATGCGGTACGTACCTGCAAGTTGGCGCGGGAACTGCTGGATGGCCATGACCTGGTCAAACTCGAGGTGCTGGGGGATGAGAAGACCCTGTTCCCGGATGTCATTCAAACCCTGAAAGCCGCGGAACAACTGGTCAAGGACGATTTCAAAGTGATGGTTTATACCAGTGACGATCTGCTGATAGCCAGGGAGCTGGAGGACATGGGGTGTGTGGCGGTGATGCCACTGGCGGCCCCCATAGGCTCAGGGCTGGGGATCCGCAATCCCTATAACATCCGTTTCATCGTTGAAGAATTGAAAGTGCCGGTGCTGGTCGATGCCGGTGTCGGTACCGCGTCGGATGCGGCTGTGGCGATGGAGCTGGGCTGTGACGGGGTGTTGATGAATACCGCGATTGCCGCGGCGCAGGATCCGGTACTGATGGCCTCGGCGATGAAAAAGGCGATTGAAGCAGGACGTGAAGCGTTCCTGGCCGGGCGGATGCCCCGTAAACGTTATGCCAATGCGTCTTCTCCATTGGACGGTACCTTCTTCTAGCAACTAGAATCCAGCTATGGATATCCTGTTAATACAGTCTGACCAGGTAACGCAGTTATCCGAAGTACCCGATCACATGCCGGAGTCCGGTTTTTTATGGCTGGATGTTATTCGCGACCAGGAAAATGACTGGTCCCGGAAAGTACAGGCATTAACCGGTACCACTATCCATGACCGGCATATTAACGATAGCCTGAATCTCCAGCATCCGTCTTATTATGACGGCATGGATCAGTATGAAATGTTGATCTTTCGTGGCTTATCGCCGGCCGAGCAAACGCATGATTTTGCTACCCGGCCCGCGGTATTTTTCCTGATGCCGGGCTTGCTGGTAACCATTCGGCCTGCTGACAGTGTTTCCGTTGCCAAGGTTAAACCACGCCTGATGGACAAGGCGGTTCGTATTCCTAAAAGACCGGCCGGGCTCATGCACCTGTTAATGACCATCATGGTGGATCGTTTTCTGGCGTTACGTAAACCGATAACGAAACGCTTTGAAACGTGGCGTGATGAATTGCTGGATCCGCGTAGTCCGTTCCAGGACTGGATGACGGTGATGGGATATACCTCGGATCTACGCAAGCTGGAAAATTTGTGCGAAGAGCAAATCGAGGCACTACAGGAGTGGCGCGAGGACACGGTGACCGAGTTTGATGATCATATCTCGGTACGTTTCAACGACCTGGTGGAACACATCGAGCGCGTACTGAAATTTTCAGTGGCGCAAAAACAGGAAGCCGAAGCGCTGGTGCAGTTACATTTCTCCGCAGTCGCGCACCGTACCAATGAAATCATGCGTGTGCTGACAGTATTGTCGGCGATCTTTTTACCGCTTAGCCTGGTTGCCGGTATTTTTGGCATGAACTTCGAGTACATGCCGGAATTGAAAATGCATAACGCGTATTTTTTTGCCCTGGGTGGCATGGCGACTATCGCGGTTATCCTGCTCATCATCTTCCGTATCAAGCGCTGGTTCTAGCAAACTTAACCTGGCATTTGTTTGATATACACATCGCGTTGCGGGAAGGGAATGGTAATCCCCGCTTGTTTGAATTTTTTCCACATGTTCAGGTTTAAATCAGAGCGGACATTGTTGAGTCCTTGCTGGGGATCATTGATCCAGACCCGGCATTCCAGCTCGATACCGTTATCACCAAATGCCATCAACCGTGCCACCGGCGCCGGATCGGTCAGTACCCGATTGGTTTCAGAGGCCGCCTCCACCATGAGTTGCATCGCGGTTTCCGGATCATCGTGGTAACTGATACTGATCGGCGCCTTGAGGCGGACATTGCGATCCCCGTAACTCCAGTTGATGACGTCGGTGGTGATCAGGTTTTCATTGGGAATCAGGGTATCAACGCCGTCGCGGTCACGTACCACGATATAACGTGCGCGTAGTTCCTGTACCCAGCCAAACTTGTCGCCGATACTAATGGTATCGCCGGGCTTGATGGACTTGTCAAACAGCAACAGGAAACCACTGATAAAATTGCTGGCAATACGCTGCAGACCGAAGCCAAGCCCGACACCCAGGGCGCCACCAAACACGGTTAGGGCGGTCAGATCAATACCGGCAGTATCCAGTGCAATCAAAACCGCAAAAGTAATAAAAATGACTTTTACCAGTTTGCTCAGGGCAACCTTGAGACTGGCATTGAGGTTTTGCGATGACTTTAAACGTTTTTCAATCGTGTT
>JASFOS010000004.1:0-30851 GCA_050116415.1 Thioalkalispiraceae bacterium | reverse complement strand
CGTCTTCACAACTGTATTTATCTATATCGGGTTCACCCTGATGATCACCAACTGGCGAATGCATTATCGTCATGAAATGAACTCCCTGGATTCAAAAGCCAACGGCCAGGCGGTCGATAGTCTTTTGAACTATGAAACGGTCAAATATTTCAACAACGAGCGACACGAGTTACACCGCTACGATAATACCCTCGATCAATGGGAAAACATGGCCGTCAAAAGCCAGACCTCGATGTCGTTACTGAATTTTGGTCAGGGAGGCATTATTGCCGTGGGACTGACTTTTATCATGGTCTATGCTGGGCAGGGCGTCATGCAAGGTACCATGAGCCTCGGTGACCTGGTGCTGGTCAATACCATGATGTTGCAACTTTTCATGCCATTGAATTTCCTTGGCATTATTTACCGCATGTTACGCCATACGCTGGCGGACATGGATATGGTCTTGCGTTTACTCGAATCAAAGCCGGAGATTATCGACAAACCGGATGCACGCGAACTGAGCGTCACCAAGGGTACTGTCAGTTTCGAAAATGTGTCTTTTTCCTATAATGATGAACGTGAGATTCTCAAAGGCATCAGTTTTACCGTTCCTGCCGGCAGTAAACTGGGTATTGTTGGCGCTTCCGGGGCCGGCAAATCGACCCTGTCGCGGCTGTTATTCCGTTTTTACGAGGTGCAATCCGGCTGTATACGCATTGATGGCCAGGATATCAGCCAGGTGACGCAGCAGAGCTTGCGTAAAGCGATTGGTATCGTGCCCCAGGACACGGTACTTTTTAATGATACAATTTATTATAATATCCAGTATGCGCGGCCGGGAGCATCACGGGAAGAAGTTATCAAAGCGGCAAAAATGGCGAACCTGCACCGCTTTATCGAAGGGTTGCCGGATGGCTACGAGACCCTGGTCGGAGAACGCGGCCTGAAATTGTCTGGCGGTGAAAAACAGCGTGTCGCGATTGCCCGGGTCATACTCAAAAATGCCCCTGTCCTGGTGTTTGATGAGGCTACCTCGTCGCTGGATTCGCGTTCTGAAAAATCAATTTTGGCGTCTTTGAAATCGATTTCCGAGCATCATACAACATTGGCCATTGCGCACCGTTTATCGACGATTGTAGATGCCGACCATATCATCGTTATCGAAGATGGCCAGATTATCGAGCAGGGTACCCACCAGTCACTGCTGGACAAGGATGGCCATTATGCATCCATGTGGCACTTGCAGCAGGAGCAACAGGCCTTGCCTGAAGTTCCCGAGCACACAACAGCTGTTTAATATAGAGGTAACACGATCATGTCTCATCCCGAATCACGTATGGCACCAAGCGAAATGATGAGCGGCTGCTCATCGACCGAGCCTTTTGCATTACAAGTTGTTGATGACAGTATGGAGCCTGAATTTATGAAAGGCGCCATCATTGTGATTGATGCGCAAGGGCATGTTCAATCAGGAAGTTATGTAATCGCTGAAATTGAGACCGGCTATATTTTCAGAAGATTATTTATTGAAGAGGGTGGCCATATATTGCGTGCCGTCAAAGAAGGGCATGATGATATCGAGCTAACCGGCCTTGAACAAATCAAAGGTGTCATCACGCAACAGGCCGCGCCAACGGGCAAGCGAAAAGATCGTGTTCACTATTACCCGAATGGCGAACGGCGCCAGAAAAACTGATCTTGAAATATTGCCTGGCTGACCTTGAAGCACCGCTGAAGCAGGAATTGTTAGGTGGTCAATTATTCCTGTACACGCACCGTTCACCGGATAAAGAGACGGTCAACGAAGATTGCGTGGCGGTATTGCCATACAATGAAGATAAGGCTGTCCTGGTTGTCGCAGACGGATTAGGCGGTTTGCCAGGCGGCTCTGGCGCAGCGCAGATAGCCGTATCAACCATCGAAAAAGCATTCTCACAACAAGATAAAGACATCAATTTACGTAACCTGATTCTCAATTGTTTTGAAAAGGCCAATCAACATATCCTCGAAAAAGCCATGGGCTCCGCGACTACCCTGGCAGTAGTTGAACTTCAGAACGATGAACTCAGAACCTATCACGTCGGTGACAGTAAAATTGTCGTTTGTGGTCAGCGCGGCAAAATTAAAGTTAACACGGTATCGCATTCACCGGTTGAATATGCCGTTGAAGCCGGCATGCTGGATGAGAATGAAGCCGTACTGCATGAAGAACGTCACCTGGTTTCTAACGTGGTCGGCTCGAACGAGATGAGCATTACTGTTGGCCCGACAATCACGCTGGCAAAGTATGACACGGTACTCATTGCCAGTGATGGATTATTCGATAATCTTTTTATTGATGAAATTATCGACATCATTCGTAAAGGAACACTTGAAAAGGCTGCCGGACAGCTTGTCAAACTCGCCAATGAACGCATGGACTCAGAAGAGGCCGGTATGCCAGGCCATGCTGATGACCTGAGCTTTATTCTATACCGGCAGGCTTAACCTGCTATTTAGGTGACATTTGTTCAGGACGTAAATGCGTCGTGAAGTACTCGATCTGATCGTCTTCTGAAACTTCGTTGTCGTGCGCATCAACCAGGGGTTGCTCGTAATCACTCCAGCCACGCAAGCCGGTTTTTAACGAAGCCACGTTTTGATAACCGAGCTTTTGCATCACTTCAGCAGCAAACACACTACGGTTACCCGAGCGACAGATGACGATCACTTCCTTGTCACGTGCCTCAACCAGTTCAGGTACCGTTTCTTCATAGTCATACTCGCAGGCAGTTTCCAGGATACCACGTGGCACATTGATTGAGTTCTGGATATGCATCGCTTCAAACTCGTAGGGTTCACGTACATCCAGCAACAGCGGTTTGTCACCTTGTTCGAGCTTTTCTTCCAGGTCCCAGGGAAATAGTTCAGAGACGTTTTCGGCGCTTTCCGCGACCAGTTCAGTGAATTTCTTCATGATAGTGCTTATGTGTTAACAGTGTTTCGTGAGAATCCATGTTCAACGGCCATTACCGCCGCTTCAACACGGGAATGGACATCAAGTTTGCGCAGAATGGCTTTGACGTGCAGTTTGACGGTGCCGTCTGATATGCCCAGGTTGCGGGCAATCGCTTTGTTGCTCTGGCCTTCGGCGAGTAAACCCAGTATCTCGGTTTCACGCGGGGTAAGATCGGCGAACGGGCTGCTTTCTTTTTCAATATCTTCAGCTGGCTTGCCTTGTACGGCCTTGGCCAGTATCGGCGCCAGATCAGGCGCTACCACGGTTTTACCGTTGACGATATCACGCAGTGCCAGCACCAGCTCGTCAGGTTCCATATCCTTTAACAGGTAACCCTGGGCACCCGCGCGCAATGATTCAAGCAAGTCTGTCTCGTCGGTACTGGTGGTTAACATGACCACGGGTAATTCCTGGTTATGTTCACGAATGGTTCTCAGCACACCCAGACCATCTATGCCAGGCATACGCATATCCAGCAGGGTTACATCAGGTTTAAGATCTTCGATGAGTTGCAGGCAGCCCTGGCCACTATTGACGGAGGCTACGATCTCGATACCACGACTGGCAAGCAGTCCTTCCAGACCGACACGGAACAGGGTGTGATCATCAATGAGTAAAACTTTTAGGCTCATGGGAGTATCTGCTGAAACGCTATGTTGTTCACCTGGTTGTCAGAAGATGAATTCACAGTAAGCGTGCCGGGATGAGGGAAGCGCAACATGATGCGTGTTCCTTCACCTTCCTCGCTTTCAATATTCACCGTACCGCCTATACGTGCGGCTCGCTCGTCCATAATACTGAGCCCGATGTGTTCACCCGAGGCACTATTGGTACTACTTGTCGATTGAGGTATTTTCATGCCAATACCATCATCCTCAATAAGTATCCGGCAATCTCCCTGAACATCGCTGCGCAGTATAACACGGACCGTATGGGCCTGGCTGTGTTTACGAATATTGTTCAGTGCTTCCTGGATAATACGTAAAGCCTGGACTTCAATACTGGCGGGGAGATGCAAAACGTTCCATTCTTTCTGTAAATAAATAGAAATGTCTGACTGGTTTCTGAAGCGCTCAACCAGGTGTTCAACTGCCGGGATCAGGCCACGTTTGTCAATCGGCGCGCGGAAATGGGTGATGAGTTCCCGAAGCTCGGCGTAGGCTTCATCAAGATTATTTTCAATCTGTTCCAGTTCATGCCAGATACTGGGTTCTTCACCCTTGCGAATGGTTTCATCCAGCACCCGAACCTGGAAACGTAAACTGGCCAACGTCTGGGCCAGCGAATCATGCAGTTCATGCGCCAGGCGGGTACGTTCTTCCATAATCGACAAGCGGTTGGCTTCATCATCGGAGCGAGCTTTATCAATCGCCATCCCCAGGTGACGGCCCAGGCTGGTCAGCAAGTCCTCGATGTCTTCCGGATCAGCAAAGTCATTCTTGTCGACAAACAGGTTATAGACGCCCAGGGTTTTGTCGCGGTACTGCAACGGGACGACGATCATGCCGATATCATTCTGCTCGAAAAAATTTCGCCCAATAATCTTGTCACACTGGTTGAGATCCTTTTGGAACAGGACCTTGCCATCCTTGTAGGCATTACCGCATAAACAGGCTTCGGAAGGTATTAACTGTTCACGAACCATGAGGTCCTCATCGAGCCCGATACTGGATACCAGGCGCATCTGGTTATCTTCCGTTACCAGGCGCACCACGGCAGCGCGAGCATTGACCACGTCTTTAATGGTGTGCAGGAAGCGTGTCAGCAGGTCATCGAGGTCACGGGAAACATTGATGCTGGCGGCTACGTCGTAGATGATTTCCAGTGAATGGGTCTTGCGTGCAATATGCTGAGTCTGTTTGCGCACATGAGATTGCATGTCACTGGACAGGCTTTCCAGGGTATCACCCAGGGCATTGACATCCTGAACCAGTTCGGTGAACTCGGGATGACCCTCGTCGTCGATACGCGCCGACAGGTTGCCGGCGCGGATATTCTGGACCCAGTTGCGCAACAGGGTGAGGGGGCTGAGCAAGGTTTTTCGAATCCGCACCAGTAACAGGGCCAGCAAACCCAGAGCCGCCATCGTTAAACCAACTATAAAGATATAGAGGATGGGACCGGCTTTACTGGCCGTTAATGCCCAGATGCTGATAATCCCCATCAGGATCACGATGACACCGAGGCTGAAAATAGGCGCGCAGAGATGGCTGCGCCAGGCGGTACGGTGGCTACTTGACATGGTTTGCTTGTGGGTGTCAGTTAATGGCAATGGTCAACCCTTGAACATCAATAAGTCAGCCCTGATTCTATCACTTCGGGAAGGTGCTGGTTAAATAATTACCAGGTTTAAACCATGATGAAATACTTTAAAATAACAACATAAGTTTTTGATTACAAATGATGTTCTTTGGGGTTTTCTTCGTCCGCAGGTGCCTGGTAGCTTGGATCGTTAGGGTTCATAAAAATAAAGTTGTACTGGCCAGGTTCAATTTCAACATAATCGATAGTCAGTCCATTGAGTAACTCTACATAACCCGCGGACGTGACCAGTTTAACGCCCTCAGAATCAATCTGAATGTCTTCATCACGTTGTGCGTCATCGAAGCCCATCATGTACTCGATACTATTATCATCCTTGCGTTGCGCTGCCAGGCGCAGGGCAAAACCTTCCGTCTGACCTTGTTTTGCGGCTTCGGTAATTTGTTTTGCAGCTTCAGGAGTGACTTTTATCATTACTAGTACCTTTACCTTAATATCCGAGTAATTAAGTAGGAGATTATACGTTGTTTCAGCTTGTTCGTGAACGTATAAATGCAAAAAATTGCTCAGCCCAGGGCGATTGCCTGGTGTGCCGTAGATGAGCGTAGCAGGCAAGCAGGTTATTATATACGATACCGTCATGCTGTCCATCAATGCCGGTACCGCGTAATACCTTATAAGCGTAGTGGGTATTTTCCGGTAATCCCTCCAGGCTGGAGTAGTGAAACTCGTGGGCGCCAAATCCCGCGTCTGTCACTGCCGGCCAGGGGTGCTCTGTCGTCGCCTGTAAACGGGTATAACCGCGTCCCTGGGGGCGTTGATGCATTACGGTATCAGCCGGGATTACGCCGACCATCGGGTAAACCTGGTCCTGCCAACGAATGCTTCGCGTCAAATACATCAAGCCGCCACACTCGGCATAGACCGGTAAGCCACCCTCGATGGCGGTACGAAGCGACTCGCGCATTGACTGGTTTGCCGAGAGTTGCTGCATGCGTGATTCCGGGAATCCGCCACCGATAAACAACCCGTCAATGTCCGGAAGCTCTCGCTCATTTAACATATCAATATCTATAAGGTCGGCGCCAAGCTTTTCAAGCTGCTCAAGGTCATCCGGGTAGTAAAAACCAAACGACTCGTCTCTTGCTATGCCGATGCGTAGTTTAGGGGACACCGCTGAGCGTGATTCATGTGATCGCTTTTCTTTCAAGGTGGTGACATTGGATGAAATTGCCAGCAGGTTTTCGATATCCACCTGTTCGTTGACCAGTCGGGCAATACGGTCAATATGTTGTTCGGCCTGTGCCTGCTCGTTACTGGGTATTAATCCCAGGTGACGTTCGGTGATGGCCATATCAGGATTATGTGCCACGGCACCCATTACCGGCACGTCGGTATAGTGTTCAATCACAGCACGCAGTTTACTTTCATGGCGCTGACCGCGTACCTGGTTGAGAATTACACCCGCAATGTTGATATTTTGCTCAAAGGCCTGGTAACCCAGTATCAACGGTGCAATACCCCGTGTCATGCCTTGTGCATCAATAACCAGGACAACCGGTGTTTCCAGTAAATTGGCCAACGCGGCATTGCTGTTACTGCCATCCAGATCCAGGCCATCATAAAGGCCTTTATTACCTTCAATAAGACTGATATCGGCATGCTGTGCGTAGTGAAGAAATTTTTCAGAGATTTCCTCACGTGTCATGGTATAAAAATCCAGGTTATAACATGCGCCTTTACTGGCACGTCCCAGCCACATGGGATCAATATAATCAGGTCCCTTTTTAAAAGGCTGGACAACCAAACCCCGTTGCGTCAATGCGGCACATAAGCCAATCGTTAACGTGGTTTTGCCTGATGATTTATGGGCGGCTGAGATGAGAAGACGTTGCATAGTCCACCTGGATGGAATAGGGCAATTAAAAAAGGGCCAACATAATGCTGACCCTATTTCAAAATATTCGCAAGTTTTATCTTACTTGTGATGTGGATCGACATCCTCGTCAGCCAGGCTGGTTGGCAGGAATTTCAGTACCTTGATACCAAGCGCCACGGCAATCATGGCAACCCCGAAGCCACCCAGGCCAAGTAGAACTTCTGGCAGGCTAGGGCTATAGGTATTGATCACACCATCAAAGAAAGAACTGCTCACTTCCTTGCCCGGGAACATATCCAGCGGGTAGGCCTGACCGCCAATAATAATAATATACATTTGAACCAGGCCACCAAGGATGATCAGTACTGAAGCCAGGCCGACCATCGTGCGGTTATTTCCGGTTCTTGGACAATAAATCAGCGCCAGTGGAACCAGGCTGCCAACGATAATCTGCCCGATCCAGAA
Source organism: Thioalkalispiraceae bacterium (assembly GCA_050116415.1). Classification (GTDB taxonomy): domain Bacteria; phylum Pseudomonadota; class Gammaproteobacteria; order UBA6429; family Thiohalophilaceae; genus JARRJY01. The sequence continues at coordinate 23,265 of JASFOS010000004.1, read as the reverse complement.
CAACTGGGTATAGATACCGCCATCACGCAGGATAAAGGCTTCCACGCCATGGTGCTCTGTGGCATACAAGTTTGTCAGGTGATAGGCTAGTACGAAATACAGTACCGCGGCAACGAAAACACCCAGCAGGTTCTTGAGACGGCGGAACAGGGCATCACCCAGAGGACGACCCGTCCAGTTATATGCTGCCATTAACACCAGCATGAAAATCGCCAGGCCGAAGGAAAATGACATGATGATAAACATTGGCGCCATAATAGCCGCATCATAACCCTGGCGCGCGACCAGGAATCCGAAGATGGAACCCGTACCGGTAGTCAGGATAATACGCCATAAGAAGGCACCGATACCGGCTGCTTTCTTGTAGTGTCCCTTGGTGCGATCCATGGTCGTCCACAGGTACACTGCGACGATGGCAAAGAAACCATTATAAAGGATGATATTCCAGGCAAAAATGGATTTGAAATTGTAATAGGTCATCGCCGTAATCAAACGATCAGGGCGTCCCAGATCCAGTACCAGCACCATCAGGCCGCCGGCCAGTAATGCCAGTGCCAGTAAGCCGGAAAGCGGTGCCAGCGGTTTGTAGGCTGTTTTATTGAACACAGAAGATATTGAGGCAACGTTTAATGCACCAGAAGCGGCCACGATCAGGAAGACCGCGAATACGTGAGGTGTTCCCCAGACAATTTGGTTATCCATGTGGGTAACCCAGTGACCATTGTGTTCCATGTAATAGAACGCACCCAGGGCTGTCAGAATAATTAATGCTAGAATGCCTAACAGTCCCAGATAGCCTTTACTGTTACCTTCGATTTCCAGATATTGCACGTTTTTCATTTTTATCTGAACCTTCTGTTATAAATCTTATAGTCCTTGATAACGGACGCCAGTGTTAAGACCAAGATCGGCGCGAATTTGCTCGCCACCAAACTCTTTCAGGCGTTTGGAGATTGCGCTGTTTGGATCATTTAAATCACCAAACATCATCGCTTTCTTGTCTGTCTTGGTACAGGCTTCAACACAAGCAGGAGTACCACCTTCATCGATACGATGTACACACATTGTGCAAGACTCGACAGTACCTTTACCTCGTGGTGCAACAACTTTCTGATTTTGCAGTTCTTCGTGTATGAAAGAACGCGCCTTGTAAGGGCAGGCCATCATGCAATAACGACAGCCAATACAAATATGTTTATCAACCAGAACAATACCATCTGCACGTTTCATGGACGCGCCAGTAGGACATACATCTACACAAGGTGGATGTTCACAATGCTGACACATTAAAGGCAGTGACTGTACATGACCGGTTTGTTTGTCAGTCAGTTTAACTTTACGAATCCACTGGGCTTTCTGGCGATCTGATGATAACTCTTCGTTGTTACTGCCCGTTCCCCAACCATTTTCGGTCTGGCAAGCAGTTACGCAATCATCACAGTCGTTACATTTTCGTGTGTCAATCAACATACCCCAGCGTACTTTACTGGAGGCGGCTTGATCAGCAGGGCGTGCCTGTACTTCATAAAGCATCACACCTGGAACAATGGTTAAACCTGCAGCTGCTGCAGCTTTACCCAGGAAATTACGACGCGCAAGATCAGTCATATTCTTATCCATTACTGATTACCTCCTGATGTTGTTAAAACATCGAGAGCATCCTTGTTCAGGGTTTTGTTACTCAAAGCCAGATCACTATGATGCGCTTGAAGCGGATTATCAGTTAATGAGTGCTTGTAGTTTTCATTTTCGGGCTTGTCTCTATGACACTCGAAACAATCTACTTTTACAGCGGCATAATTATGACAACTACTGCAGAAATGCTTGTCATCACCAAAGCTTGGCATTGTGCCAGTTTCTTCATCTTTGCTTACGTGACAATTGATACATTCAGAAAGGCTGTACTTTTTGGTACGCACGCCTTCGCGCAATGTTTCGTCACGGTGATGAACCAGTTCTTTCATGTGGTTCTTACGCATTTCACTCACAGGGGCAACACAACCATATTCAGCCGTCGCTTTCGCTTTAGCTTTTGGTACTACCGGACCTGCCTGTTCGTCAGCGTTAATGGAAAAGGGCAGGACTAGTAATAGTCCTGCCGTAACCAGAACGCGCTTGCTTAGTTGTCTTAACAACACGCTTGCAACCCTCTATTTTATTATTACTTATTCACCCATTCCCATGTCGATGTAACCTGTTGGGCATACATCAGCACAGATGTGGCAACCAATACACTTCTTGTAATCAGTTGCAACATAACGGCCGGTTGTATTTTCCGCTTTAGGTACACGGTACACGGCGTCTTGTGGGCAGAAGATAACGCAGTTATCACACTCGAAGCACATACCGCAGCTCATGCAGCGTTCTGCTTCTTCTTTAGCCTGTTCTTCACTCAGACCTTTCATACGTTCCTGGAAGTGACCCAGTACCTGGTCAGCATCAGGCACATCTTCTACACGTTTTACACGTGGCGTGTAGGAGAAGTGACCCAGGAACAGTTCATCTGCAGGAATTACTTCATGTGCAGAACGGTCATCGTAGTTATGAATACTCCAGGAGGCAGTGTCACTGGCTTCAGCTGAAGTGTGATCATATTCGGATGGCTCAAGACCGGTTTCACGCAGTTTGTTGAGCAGGCTGAAGTGATGTTTGTCAACTTTAGGACGCTTGCCCATTTCTTCGTTCTTGAAGAAGTGTTCAATACTATCAACTGCGATAGAAGCCTGACCAATAGCGGTAGTCAGCAGGTGAGGGCGAACGATATCACCAGCCACGAAGTGACCTGGCTTGCCTGGAACCTGGTAGTGTTGATCCGCATCGATCAGGCCGCGGTCATTACCCAGGTCTTCGAAACCTTCCAGCTTACCGCCCTGACCGATTGCTGCTACCAGCAGGTCCAGCTCGATTTCGTACTCAGAACCTTCGATCGGGGTTTTGCCATCTTCTTCCAGCTTGATAACTTTCAATGCTTTAGCGCGACCATCATCACCCTTGACAACTTCAACCGGGCTAACACAACCTACGATTGACACACCTTCGCGTGTTGCATCGTCAATTTCATGTTGCGCTGCAGGCATGTTTTCGATCGATGAACGTGACAGCAACATAACCTGTGCACCCTGGCGAACCGCACTGGAAGCAACATCATGTGCAGTGTGGCCCAGAACGATGTTTTCAGGACGATCTTTTTCAGCGATATTTTCAATGTGACCCAGGCGACGGGCAACGGAAGCAACGTCGATAGAGGTATCACCACCACCGACAACGACAACTTTTTCAGTTACCAGTTGCAGGCGGCCTTCGTTAAAGGCTTCCAGGAAGTCAACACCGGTCAATGCGTTAGGTGCGTCTTCGGCTCCCGGGATAGGTAATTGACGACCAGCCTGTGCACCCACGGCCCACAGGATAGCATCATAGTCTTTTTCCAACTGTTCAACAGTGATGTCCTTGCCAACCCAGGTGTTCAGTTTGACTTCTACACCCATGTCAAGAATACGGTTGATTTCGCCATCAAGAACGTCGCGAGGTGTACGGTAACCAGGAATACCGTACTTCATCATACCGCCCAGTGTTTCGTGGTTATCGAATACAGTGGCACCGTGACCTTTACGGCGTAACTGGTAAGCTGCTGCCAGACCAGCAGGACCACCACCAACGATAGCAACTTTCTTGCCTGTATCCTTGCCAACTTCAAACTTGAACTTGCCTTCCAGCGCGGAGTCACCGATGAATTGTTCGACTGAGTTGATGCCTACATGGTCTTCAACTTCGTTACGGTTACAACCATCTTCACAAGGTGCCGGACATACACGACCCATTACAGAAGGGAACGGGTTGGCGTCAGTTGAACGGCGGAAAGCATATTCCTGCATTGAGACACCTTCAGGTGGGGTTTCAATACCACGAACGATATCTAACCAACCACGAATATCTTCCCCTGAAGGGCAGCTACCCTGACAAGGCGGAGTACGCTGGATGTAAGTCGGACATTTATGCGACGAATCTTCTACGAAGATCTTGTCTGTCCAGCTGCTCCAGTCAGAATTAGTTTCACCGTCTTTAAAACGACGGAAAGTAAGTTTAGTGTTCATATCATCTTGAGAAGTAGCCATACCTATTTCTCCTGTTAATCGATGCGGTTAGACCGTTCGTAAATTAATAAAAAAAGCTGTTAATCGTTATCTTCTGCGTCATCTTCGTCTTTCGGCGCATCACTCAAGATGATCGCTTCACTGACAAGCTGATGAACACTGACGATGTCTGTCATGCCATGACCGTAGTAGGGTAGAACCTTGGTGAATTGACTTTTGCAGATAGCACAAATTGCTGCCACGTTCGTCACACCATTTTCTTCCACGACCTGACTGTATGCTTCCATACGTGGCAGTGCGCCTTTAACACGCACTTCCATCAGATCATCGGTTAGGATACCGCCACCACCGCCGCAGCAGAAAGTGCCTTCCTTGATTGTATCCGCTGGCATATCAACGTAGTTGTTACATGCTGCCTTGATTATGGCGCGCGGAATTTCAAATTGACCACCTGGTTTGTCACCCATGCGTGAAGCACGCGCAACATTACAGGAGTCATGGAAAGTTAAGGTCATATGATCGTTTTCAGAAGGATCGAATTTCAGTTTTCCTTCCTGCATCAGATCATAAGTAAATTCACAGATGTGTTGTGGCACAGGGTAGTTGGGATCCAGGAAGTCCCATGGGCCAGCCAGGGTATTCAGGAAGCTATAAGCAACACGCCAGGCGTGACCACATTCACCGAATACAATGCGCTTAACACCTAAATCAATCGCAGCCTTACGAATACGTAGCGCCAGGCGACGCATGTTTTCGTAAGAACCAATGAACATGCCAAAGTTTGCGGCTTCTGAAGCGTAAGAACTCAAGGTCCAGCTGACACCGGCTTCATGGAAGACCTTGGCATAACCAATCAGGCCATCAACATGCGGTTCTGCAAAGAAGTCCGCGGAGGGTGTGACCAGCAGGATTTCAGCCCCTTCCTTATCCAGCGGGAACTTGACCGGCACACCGATATCTTCTTCAACTTCTTCTTCCAGTCCTTCCAGGGTATCAGCCAGGGCGGGTTCAGGCAGACCAAGGTTATTACCAATCGAGCCGGCCTTCATAATAATTTCGTTACAGTATTTCTGGCCGACACCGATGCTATCCATAATTTCACGGGCAGCCATGGAGATTTCGGCAGTATCGATACCGTAAGGGCAGTACACGGAACAACGACGGCACTGTGAACACTGGTGATAGTAGTTGTACCAGTCATCCAGCACGTCTTTAGTCAGGTCGACGGCACCAACCAGTTTTGGGAAGTATTTACCAGCAAACGTGTTATAACGGCGATATACCTTACGCAACAAATCCTGGCGTGCCACCGGCATGTTCTTCGGATCGGTTGTACCTATGTAGTAGTGACACTTGTCAGTGCAAGCACCACACTTTACACAGGAATCCAGGTACACCTGCAAAGAACGATAACGTCCACGCAGGTCATCCAGTTTTTCTAATGCTTTTTGTTCCCAGTTATCAACCAGTTCACCCGGGAAGCCTAACTCTTTCTGAAAAGGGTCGCGTGAAACGAAAGGACCCGAGCCCTTCATCGTGTCTTCTTTCAGCTTGGGAATGACCGGGGTTTTTCTTAATGCTGGTACTTCAAAATCTGCCACTGTTCTTATCCTCTATAACTGAGTTTAGTCTTGGCGATCGGCTTCCATTGCAGCCGCCCATGGAGCCAAGTGACGTTTTTCACGAGGGTTATCAACCTGGTTACGTGTTGGGCTAAAGAAGAGACCCGGTGCATGTAACAGCTTGCTGAGAGGGAAGATCAACATCAGCAAAGCAACCAGTGCCAGATGAATTAGTAAAAATGCATCTGAAGGCAAACTGCGGATATCGAGAACCAGTAATCCTTGCATGAACGATTTCAACTGAACAATGTCCGTGTGAGCCACAAAGGTCATCATTGAGCCACTTCCTGCAATACCCAGCAACAACAGCAGCATCAGGTAATCAGAAGGGGATGAAATGTAACGTACACGATCTACGACGATACGACGCACGAACAAGCCCGTCAGGCCAATCAGCATGGCAAAAGCACCATATTTACCGGCTGCCTGGACGATCTCGAGGTTAATAATCGGCCACAGGAAATTGTCAGGCGACATGCCGTAACGTAAGTGGCGGAAGAATGCCAGCAATAAGGCAAAGTGGAACAACCATCCAAATATCCAGATCCATTTATTGGACTTGAACAGGCTGGCAAACAGCACAACTTCGCGTGCCATTCGCATCACAACACCTGACTGCGTTACCGGCGCAGGCGTTGTAGGAATCTTTAACGGCGCAGGAGTTTGCGCGTATTGTTTAATCTTTACGAACAGGCCTGCAATTAAAACTGCACCTGCTACATAAAACATAACTGCGTATGTAATGGACAGAGCCGACATGCTGCTGATCCTCTACCTTCTTGTACTGATTATTGATACGTGTATGTGTTATCAAAGGAGGGGAAGCCCCCTCCAATGAAAACGTGCTGATTTGCGTTACTTATACGCAACCAGTTGGCTTTGGCAGGCCTGCATATTTACAAGCTTGCTTACCTGGGCCATATGGGAACAGTTCGTACAGGTACTTGCTGTTACCTTTTTCTTTACCCAGTTTTTTGCCGATAGCTTTAGTCAGTACGCGTACTGCTGGAGCAATTTGATACTCGTCATAGTATTCACGTAAGAAGTTGATAACTTCCCAGTGGTTTTCAGTCAGTTCAGCGTCTTCGTCTTTTGCCATGTATTCAGCAACTTCAGGAGTCCAGTCGTTCAGGTTAGCCAGGTAACCCTCTTCATCAACTTCCAGTTCCTTACCACCAACATTAATAGTACCCATCGTTATCTCCTCTAGGATATACGCTATTCAAAATAGAGCAATTACAGCCAGGATGTAACTTTGTCGTTCTTGACAGAGAGTTCGACAAAGCCACTGTAATCAACAACCTTGATGCCGTCGATCAATTGGCCTTCATTCAGTCCACGAGCCTTCAAATCAGGTCCCAGGACGTAAAAATTAACATCACCCATTGCGTCAGAAATGACGCCGGCTTTGTTACCAGTTTTAACAGCGCTATATACGCCATCTTCAATCAGGATAACTTCGCTGCCTTTACTCGCCAGTGATACACAGGTTTCCAGTGTATTGCGGTCATAGGATGACTTGTTCACAGTATGTAACATTGACATCTCAGTTCTCCCTGTTAGAAGCTCAGTACAACATCTTGCTCTTCAAGAACTTTCGCAAGCTCTTCTTTAGAAACAAGAATGATTGAATCTTTTTCAGCCCAATCGTCATCTTCATCTTCCCAAACCAGGTGCTGAAGATCGTCAAGCGTTAAACCACGAGCTTCAAGTGACTCTTTCTCAACATAGATTTTCTTGATGTCATAGTCACCAAGTGCAGAGTAGGTTGGAGCAAAGTTCTTGATACCCAGATCAGTTGTATCTTGACCTTTAACCAGTTGATAAACACCGTCATCAACAAAGACCAGGCTACAGTCTTGATCGAAAGCTGCACCAATCAGGACAACTTCCAGTGATTCCCATGCGTAAACGGTTCCATAAGGAGCCTTACGATTGAGATAACAGAATTTCTTTACGTCACTCATCATTCTTCTCCTTATTAATCACCAAACACAACCAGGCGATCACTTTCGATACCTGCTTCAATCAGCTGACCCAGCCCAGAAATACGGAAACCATCAGCAATATTATTGCCATCTTTACCGTTACGTTCCTGTTCACCTTCGTCTACGATACCGCGACGTTGGGCAGCTGCCACACAAACAACCAGGTCAATGTTGTTAGCTTTGGCCAGTTCTGACCAGGTGTTAACAATATTGATGTCATCTTGTGGAGGAGTGGTATAACGCGTGCCGTTATTCACCCCATCGTGATAGAAAAATACACGGAAGACCTCATGACCCGCTTCAACGGCGGCCTTGACAAAGTTCAAGGCCGACACTGAAGCTTCATGGGTATAAGGACCTTCATTTACCTGAATAGAAAACTTCATTTAATCTAGTCCTTACTCGTTTGTTAGAAACGAATGTGAGTAGAGGCGTTCAGACTGTTACGAGCACCACGCCAGTTATCAATGTGGTACTTGGTGAACGGCAGACCAGTCACTTCGAAGAAACGAGGCCAACCGATACGTTCGATCCAGTCGTTGATACGCTCCCAATCTTTTGCACCTTCTTTGTATTCTTTCAGAATGCGCTTAACGATTGCAGTCGCTTCAGGCCAACGAGGTGGGTTGTTAGGCACACCAGAGGCAACCAGTTTCTGGAACGTAGGCTTGCTACGTGCGTTAGAGTGGTTACCACCAACCCAGATAGACAGTTTAGAGTTTTCTGGATCGTTGATTTGCATTGGAGGACATGGAGGGAAGCATGCACCACAGCAGATACATTTCTTCTCGTCAACTTCCAAAGAAGGCTTACCGTTAACCATCGCTGGACGAATCGCAGCAACTGGACAACGCGCAACAACAGAAGGACGTTCACAGATGTTAGCAACCAGATCATGGTTGATCTTGGGTGGCTTGGTGTGTTGAACGTTAATCGCGATATCACCTTGACCACCACAGTTGATCTGGCAGCATGAAGTGGTGATATGAACACGGTTAGGCATGTTACATTCTTTGAACTCGTCGATCAGTTCGTCCATCATGGATTTAACAACACCCGAGGCATCAGTACCTGGGATATCGCAGTGTAACCAACCCTGGGTATGAGAAATCATTGCAACAGAGTTAGCTGTACCACCAACAACGAAACCGGCGTCTTCAAGCGCCTTGATTAAAGGCTCAACTTTAGCTTCGTCAGTTACCATGTATTCGATGTTGGAACGAATCGTGAAGCGGACGTAACCATCACCAAACTTATCACCGATTTCAGTCAGTTTACGCAGGCTATATACATCCAGAATACGCTGAGTACCGGCTTTAACAGTCCACACTTCATCACCACTGTGGGCAACGTGGCGCAGTACACCAGGACGTGGATGTTCATGGAATTTCCATGCACCGTAGTTTTTACGCATCACAGGATGCATGTACTGGAAGCCGTCAGGACAGCCAGATTCAATTGGATGACGCATATCTTCAAGTGCCATTTTCAATTACTCCTGAATTCGAATTTATTCTTAGCTAGCCGCTGCAGCTTCTTCAGCTTTGCGGTTGAACCATTTTTCAGCTTCTTCATCCCAGCCGTCCATACGAACGTAAGAACACTGACGTGGGCTGTTAACCATGTTTGGATCAACTTCAACGCCGATACCTTCCAGGAAGTTAACCAGACCGATACGCTCGATCATTTCACCAGTACGTTCATGTTCCAGGGCATTTTCTGCGAAGAAGTCGATAACTTCTTCAGCCAGTTCAACCAGGCTTTCGTAATCTTCTTCTGTATCCAGTTTCTTGAATGGAACGATAACTGTACCCATCAAGTCACCGATTTTCAGTGTACGTTTACCACCGATCAGGATGCTTACACCTTTGTCATCACCAGGCGACAGGGCCTTGGTCATAACATTCAGGCAGTGCATGCAGCGTACACAGTTATGGTTGTCAACGTTCAGCGTGTCGTCATCGTTCAGGCTCAGCGCTTGAGTTGGGCAACGAGTGATAACGTTGTCGATGATGTAAGAACGACCTTTGGCTTCGATGAATTTCTTCACTTCTTCCTGGTCAACTTTCATGTCATCACGCCAGGTACCGATTACCGCGAAGTCAGAACGTTCGATAGCGTTTTGACAATCGTTTGGACAACCAGATACTTTGAATTTGAACTTGTAAGGCAGGGCAGGACGGTGAACATCATCAGTGAAGTTGTTTACCAGCCAACGCTGAATGCCGTGCTCGTTTGCACAAGACTGTTCACAACGTGCAGCACCAACACAAGACATAGCAGTACGTACACAAGGACCGGCACCACCCAGGTCCCAACCGTATTCGTTGATTTCATCAAAGAAGTGTTGAGTGCCATTAGTGTCAGTACCGATGAACATGATGTTACCGGTTTGACCGTGGAAAGTGACCAGGCCAGAACCGTGTTTTTCCCAGCTTTCAGCCAGTTGGTTCAGCATGTCAGTGGTGTAGTAGTTACCTGCAGGTGGTTGTACACGCAGGGTGTGGAATTCTTTTGATTCTGGGAATGCACTGGCTACTTCAGAGAAGCGAGGAATGATACCGCCACCGTAACCAAATACAGAAACCGTACCACCTTTCCAGTAACCTTTACGGGTTTCGTAAGAGTGTTCCAGCTGACCTAACAGGCCACTTACAACGTTATTGATGCGCTCATCAGGATGTTCGTCACGAAGACGTTTGAAGCCAGAGATGAAAGAAGGCCAGGGACCTTTTTCCAGTTCATCCAGCATAGGAGTTTCATAAATCTTATTTGCAGCCATGGCATTCTCCTTAAGAGGTTACCCTAGTTTTTAAAGACAAAGGTTAAAAAATCTCGTTTTGTAATTCATCACGCTCGGTGTGCGAACTACGTCTATTTTCAGTTGCACGAAGTCTAGGGCGACGCATGCGATAGGAACACCGTACTGATGGGGTGATTAGTATCGTCTATGTATATCCACAAAGGGATATAAGCGCGTGCCATTATCTATAGGGCAACTTGGTTATTGTTCCATCAACAACCCGATAAAATTCAATTAGCCGATGTAAAACAGTGACTTGGCTCATATTACCTGCTGGGTATTCGACCTTTTCCTGTGCATGTGGTTAAATGCCGGCCACTTGCAATGAACCCGGTCGCTTTACACTATTCAAGTACAAATCGTGTCTTGAAAAGCCCATAACCACAACATATATGGTTATAATAAAGGCCTAGTAAAACACTCGGGAATACCCAAGTAAAATGTGGGCGTATTCTACTCCTGTTAACACGGAATGCAATACTGAGAATCTATGAACTTGAACCAGCTTATTGACACCCCATCTTCCAGCCCCTTTAACCTGGCGAATGATGATGCCTATCAACAGTGGCGCAGATGGAAGCTAGCCAATGCACCGGCTTCGATCGAGGACTTGATGGTGGAGGTTGAGGATGCGAATGCGTTAAGCCCTGAAGAGATCATGGCGATCACCCGGTGTTGCCAGGCCTGTAATATGGCTATCTACATAATAAAGTATAATCCGGCTGCGGATAAGGCAACCATCAAAAACCTGGGTGCGCAACTGGGGCTGGTCAGGCTTGATAGTAATATCTGTGCCGATGAAGACAGTATCACCTCCTTGACCTATCGACCGGATGGACGACAGAAAGGCTACATCCCGTATTCCAACATGCGCCTGAGCTGGCATACCGATGGCTATTACAATACTGTGGAGAATCAAATTCGTTCGATTGTCATGTTTTGCGTGCAGCCAGCGGCAGAAGGCGGCGAAAATGCCTTACTGGACCATGAAATGCTCTATATCCACTTGAGAGATCGCAATCCTGCCTATATATCTGCATTGATGCAGGCCAACGCCATGACCATTCCGGCCAACGTCGAAGCCGGTGAGGAAATCCGAGCCGCGCAGACCGGCCCGGTGTTTTCCATACACCCGCAACATGGCACCTTGCACATGCGTTACTCGGCGAGGACACGCAATATCATCTGGAATGATGACACTATCACCCGGGAAGCCGTGGCTTGCATTAGTGAATTCTTGGATAGTGCTGATTCGCCCGTGCTGCACTACAAGTTAAATGCAGGGGAAGGCATAATTTGTAATAACGTGCTGCACAACCGCACCGGTTTTAGCGATGATGCGCAGCATAAACGTCTACTGTACCGTGCGCGCTACTATGATCGTATCGCCCGTACAGAACTGGATCAGATTAACTCACAAATACAGGAATAATTATGCTCTGGTTAAGTGAAATTATCTTGGAACGACATGATATTGAATCGTTCAAGGAACTGGAAATTGCCGTCGCTGAAAAAGCCAGGGAAACCGGCGAAATGTTTTTCCGTATGGATATCAAACCAACCTACCTGGATACACCGGAAAACTGGGAAGATAAGCTAGAAGCCAGTTTCACCAGTGCCCAGCAACGATGAGGTAGTAATCCGTGTTCTGGAGTGAAGACAAAGATGACAAGGGAAAGTTTATTGTTCCCGATGATGTGATAGACGTGGTCTACAACATTTCCTGCAAATGTATCCCCACGGAACATATTTACCCGCTTTCCGAGGCCTTGCAACAGGCGCTACCATGGCTAGCGAGTGAAAAAAATACCGCGGTGCATCCCATCACAGGGCCGGAAGCCGGTAATGGCTGGGAACGTCCGGATGATGAAATCATGTACCTGTCACGGCGTCAGAAAATGATGATCCGCATCCCTAAAGAGCGCCTGGCCGACGCGGAAAAACTGGTAGGGCAGACCCTCCAAGTGGCTGGCTTCGAACTGGAAGTCGGCAAATTTACCACCAAGTTACTCAGCGATATGCCCACCGTATTTGCCCGCCACGTGATTTGCGAGCCAGGCATGAGCGAGGAGGATTTCATGTACCAGGCACTGGAAGAAATCAAGGCGCTCGACGTGAAGGTGCGTAAAATGATGGCCGGCAAGGAACGGAGCATTGAAACGCCCGAGAAACCCATCATGACACGCAGCCTGATGCTGGCCGAACTCGAGCCCGATGAGTCAGTTCGCTTACAGGAACAGGGTATCGGGGAAGGCCGCATGCTGGGCTGTGGCCTGTTCATTCCCCAAAAAGGCATTGCTGCCGTTAACCCGGACTAAATTGGGTTTGACAAAGATTTTTTTTCTGGTTTAATTAGCGCCCACTAATATTGGGTACGGATTCATTAATACTGGATACGGAATTAGAGGATTTAGACAATGCCAACAATCGATGTAAATGGTAAAGCTGTTGAAGTAACAGATAACATGTTCCTGGTTGACGCCAATGACTGGGACGAAGAGGTCGCCAAAGTGCTGGCTGAGGATGAAGGTCTTGAAATGACCCAGGAACACTGGGACATTATTAACTACCTGCGTGATGAACACTTCAACAATGGTGGTAATGAGCCTAACGAACGTACTATTCTGAAAGATATGGGAAAAAAATGGGGTCGTAAGGTCAGTTCCAAGGAAATGTACCTGTTGTTCCCCACCATGCCTTCAAAACAGGGCAGAAAAATTGCCGGCTTACCGCAATCTACCCGTAAAGGTGGTTACTAAGTCGCCAATATAGGCCAAAATGGATATAGCGGGGGCAGATGTAGACTGCTACATTTGCCCCCACGGATTTAACGGTCCAGCCAAATTTTAATGAATCTTGGACATACCGAGGTATAGAATATGAGCTCAAAAGCAGAAAAAATCGCAGAATTGATTGCCATGCAAAACAAATTCATCGAATACGAACACAAAAATGGTGTAGAACCTAAAGATTACTTTACACCTGCTTCTGGTCATGAACTGGACGGTTATCGTCAGAAGTACCAGGACATCGCCAATGAAGTGGCTGACATAGCACATGGCGAAGCGGGCTCAAAAGCCTTCTATTAATTACTAGATTAATAGAAACCTGAATTAAAAACGGGGTTGTTGATTAAGTTCAACACCCCGTTTTTTTATAGTTGATGAAAATTATAATAATCCTTTTAAATCAACTATATATTCAACAATTTTAACGTAAAGTTAAAGTACTTTATTAAGAGTAATTTTCCTAGACTTCAGCCCACATGCGCACCAGGTTGACATAGCTGACATCGACTTTTCTCGCCTCCATACTCTCTGCGCGTTCTTTTAATAAAGACTCCCGGGCCTGGTTGAGCTCATGCAGTAACTCCCGCCTGGCCGGATCACGGATCATGCTCTGTGCCCAGGTCACTGCCACTATACGCTCGCCACTGGTAACCTCGGCCACGTGATGCAGGCTGGAAGAAGGGTATACCACCGCCTGGCCAGCGGGTAATTTGAGTTTTTGTTGACCAAAACTGGTGTTGATCACCAGCTCACCGCCTTCGTAGGCATCCGGATCATTGAGAAAAACCGTGGTAGACACGTCACTGCGGTAACGTTGTTGCATTGGCCCCATCACCGGATCATCCACATGATCCCCATAGGTCATGCCTGACCCATAACGAGCATAAAAGGGCGTCGCAACCCGCAAAGGTAAAACGGCTGACTGGTACACCGGGTGACTGACCAGGCTGCCCATGACGATGCTGTTGAGCTGTTGCAGGTTTTGATCATCCTGCGCCACTTCCTCGTTGTGCTTGACACGCTTGGCAGCTTTTCCCGCTGAAAGCTTACCATCAATAAAACGGGCTTTATCAATAAGCTTGTGAACCGTTTGCAAGCGTGCCTGATCAAGGATGTTATCGATCGTGATCAACATGAATGGCTTACTCCAGTGTCTAAATAAGGTAAAATGTTTCTTTAGGTGATTGCCATAACCTTATGGCAAACAGGAGTTTATCATGATACTGAATGTTGTTGCTGACGGCCAATCTTTCCCTGTAGAAGTTCCCGACAATATGCTTGCCGAGGGGCAGGAGATATTCAATAAAATGGATGCAGACATGGATAAAGGCTGGCAATGTGGGCGTGAATGGGTCGATAACCCGAATGTTGAACAACGTTGCCAGATTGCCGCTGATAAGTTGCTCACCGCCCTGGAAACCGATAACAGGAACATGCAAGTAATGATGGCAGCATATATCCTGAGCAAAAACCCCATGTGTGAAACCGTCGTGGTTGATGTGCAGGGGGAAATAAGCGAAACCCACTTCCTGTAATAACAATCCTGAACAACCGGTAATTTGGTATTACAATCAAATTAGCCCCAGATAAAACCAGCTAACATCAGGCAATGGACGAAAGCAGCAACAAACCAGTTATTATGTGGTTTCGCCGTGATCTTCGTCTACAGGATAATCCTGCTTTATCCTATGCATTAGAGCAGGGAAGTCCGGTTATAGCCGTTTTCATTTATTCACCTGATGAAGAATCTCCCTGGCAACCCGGTGCAGCCTCGCGCTGGTGGTTACACCATAGCCTCGAATCACTTGTCACATCGCTGAAAAAAATGGGTTTAACACTCCATTTTTTTTCAGGTGACAGCAAATCGATCATCACACAAGTTATCAAGCAAACCCAGGCGACTTCTATAACCTGGAACAATTTATATGAGCCGCAATCAATAAAACGTGACGAGCACTTAACATCATATTTAAAAAATATCGAAATCAAACGTTTTGATAGCGGCTTGTTTTTCACGCCCGGCAGCTTGCTCAACAAGCAACAACAACCCTACCGTGTCTTCACACCTTTCTGGAAAAATGCACGCCAACGTCTCGAGTTACAGGCTACAGAAATTGTGCCATATAAAAAATACAAGGCCAGCCATTCATTCAATGAACCCTTGAAAAATGAATGTAAACTCGAAGCTTTAGAATTACTCGACAAACACCCATGGCATGAAAAATTACAACCATACTGGCTACCGGGAGAACCAGCAGCTCATGTACGTCTTGAAACTTTCCTGGATGAAATTATCGGACAATATAAAGTACAGCGTGATTTTCCAGCTATTGATGGCACCAGCAAACTCTCCGCCCATCTGCATTTCGGTGAAATTACCCCTGGGCAAATTTATTACCAGTTGTTACAAAAAGACTTCCCGGTCAGCGCCCAGAGCTCGCTGGAATGTTTCCTCAGCGAACTTGGCTGGCGCGAGTTTGCCTATCATGTATTGTGGCATTTCCCACATACCAGTACGCAAGCCATGAATGGAAAATTCAAAAAATACTGGCCCAACAAACCTGATAAAAAACTTCTAACAGCGTGGCAGCAAGGTAATACGGGCATTGCTATTGTTGATGCAGGTATGAAACAACTCTGGGAAACAGGCTGGATGCATAACCGAGTACGCATGATCGTGGCTTCACTGTTAACCAAAAACATGGGCATTCATTGGATGCATGGCGCACGCTGGTTCTGGGATACACTGGTTGATGCAGACCTGGCCAGTAACAGTTTAGGCTGGCAATGGGTGGCCGGCTGTGGTGTTGATGCCGCACCATATTACCGGATCTTTAACCCGGACACACAGGCAAAACGTTTTGATGCCAAACTGGATTACGTTAATCATTGGTGCCCCGAATATAGCCAGAGTTTAATTCGTCAGCCTGTCGTTGATCTGTCAACCAGTCGCGAAAAGGCATTAAAAAGATACCAGCAATATAAATAAGCCGTTTTATTCCAGGCAGCATGTTCATCACTTTAAGCATTTGATTTCGAGATAATAGATTGATATGTTGCCAACCCATAATCGTAATAACCGTGATGATGTAGCACTATGAGTAATCAACCAAAAGTTTCCGTCCTTTTCGTATGCATGGGTAATATATGTCGTTCACCCACTGCTGAAGGTGTATTCAGACACCTTGTTAAACAACAAGGACTTGAAGAGCATATTCATATCGACTCTGCTGGCACGCATGCCTACCATGTGGGTGAGCAGCCCGACACGCGTGCACAACAGACTGCACGTTCTCGTGGCATTGACTTGAGCAGCCAACGAGCTCGAAAAGTGCGCCACGATGATTTTGAAAAATTTGATTATGTATTGGCAATGGATAATGACAATCACACCATCCTGGCGGGTATGTGCCCGTCCGACCGCGAGGAGTGCCTGAGCCTGTTCCTGGATTATGCGCAAGGACGTAATGAAACCGAAGTACCTGATCCTTATTATGGTGGTCCACAGGGTTTCGAGCATGTTTTTGACCTGGTGGAAGATGCCTCCATGGGTTTGATTGAAGATATCATGAAGCGTTATTTATAAATTTAAATAACACTGTATAAAAAAAGGCGTCCCCGGATTCCGGGAACGCCTTTTTTATTGATCAGCGGGGCAGGGTCAGTCGTCCTGGCTGGTAAACACCTGCTTTAATTCAACTTGCGCTTTTTTCTCTGGCTCAGGTTTCACTTCCACCTGCGGTGTCTTTTTTACAGCCGGTTTGGCTGCCTCCGCCACTGGTTTGGCAGGCTCGGCCGGCTTGGTGGTTGTCACCTGGGTCAAGGCCGGGTTGGGCTTTTCCTGTTTCACTGGTGCTGGCCTGGCCGCTTCGGTTTTTTTACTCGAGGCTGCGGCGACTTTGGGCTTTTCTTCTGCCGGCTTGACTTCTGTACGTGACCTGGTGGTGCTGACTTGTTGCAGGCCTGCAGATGCCGTCTTGGCGGGTTCTTCAGTCGCCGCGGCTTTGGCAGCCTGCGGTTGTTCCTTTTTTGCCTCCTGCGCCTCAGCTTTACTTTCACCCTTAACCTTGTCTTGCGCTTTTTGCGCAGCTACGGGTTGCGATTGCGTTTCCTGTTTGTTTTCCCGGCTTGGCTTGTCTTGCTGTGATGATGCCTTAGCCGGTGTCGATTCAGCAGCCTGTTTTTTAGGCTGACTGGATTCATCCTGAGCAGCAGGTTTTGATTTTACATCAGCCGACGCGGCATTTTGCTGGGCTGATTGTTGTTGCCCACCCTCATCGGATTGGCGTCGACGGCGACCACCACGACGACCTCTGCGACTGCCGCTACCGGCTTTATCACGCATACCTTGTTGCGAAGACGGTGTTTTCTTCTCTTCCGCAGATTCCTTTTGCGGCTGCTCCTGTTTGCGTGCTTGTTGCGGCTGACGAGGTTGACGTTGTTTGCCACCACCCGCTCGACGTTGCTGCTGACCACCGCCATTGCGTCGTGTTTTATGGGTCTGTTTGCGGCGACGCTCGCCTGTTTTTGCTTTTTTCTTCGCCGGTTTACCGGTTGCAAACAAGGCCCGCCAGATGCGTACGAACAAACCAGGCTTGGTGGGCGTTGCCGAGCTAGGGGCAGGGCGTGGTGTTGCAGGGACTACCGACTTAACCGCGGGCTCTTCTGTAGCCGCGCGGGAGGCTGGTGTAGTTGTCTCGGCAAAACTGGCTACATCAACCGCTTCACCGGTTGCCATTTCATAGCTTTGTTGTTTCTCGTCAAGTGACGCATCGCCTTCGCGGATACGCACGATTTCGTAGTGCGGTGTTTCCATGCTGCTGTTAGGAATCAGCAAGACATTGACGTTCTGACGCTTTTCAATCTCAGTCAGGATGTCACGTTTTTCATTTAACAGGAACGTGGCGACGTCAACCGGCACCTGTGCCAGTACCCGCGCGGTTTTTTCCTTCATCGCTTCTTCTTCAACGATGCGCAGTATTGCCAAAGCACTTGATTCCACGCCGCGAATCACACCCTGACCACTACAGCGAGGACACACCATCTGGCTGGATTCGCCCAGCGAAGGGCGTAAACGTTGACGTGACATTTCCAACAGGCCAAAGCGCGAAATACGCCCCACTTGGATACGCGCGCGATCCGCTTTCAAGGCTTCTTTAAGACGGTTTTCCACTTCGCGCTGGTTTCGGGTTGGGGTCATGTCAATAAAGTCGATGACCACCAGGCCGCCCAGGTCGCGTAAACGTAACTGGCGTGCAATTTCATCAGCGGCTTCCAGGTTGTTCATGAGTGCGGTTTCTTCAATATCCGCACCCTTGGTGGAACGGGCCGAGTTGATATCGATGGCTATCATGGCTTCCGTGTGATCGATGACGATCGAGCCACCAGAGGGCAAACGCACTTCACGCTGGAAGGCCGATTCAATCTGTAATTCAACCTGGTAGCGGGTAAATAACGGTACCGGGTCCTGGTACAGTTTGATCTTGTTCAGGTTATGCGGCATCACCTGCGCCATGAAGTCGCGCGCCTGCTCGAACACACCCGGTTCATCAATCAGGATTTCGTTGATATCGTTACGGAAGTAATCACGGATACAACGCGTGATCAGGTTACTTTCCTGGTAGATGAGAAACGGGGCACGACGTTCTTCAGAAGCGTTCTTGATGGAACTCCACAGGTTCAGCAGGTAATCCAGATCCCATTGCAGTTCTTCAACACTTTTGCCTATTCCTGCGGTACGGATTATCAAGCCCATATCCTTGGGAATATCCAGCTGGCTTAAGGCATCGCGGGCTTCATTGCGGTCATCACCTTCAATGCGACGTGAAACACCACCGGCACGCGGGTTATTCGGCATCAATACCGAATAGCGACCGGCAAGACTGATAAAGGTGGTCAGGGCGGCACCCTTGTTGCCACGTTCTTCCTTGCCCACCTGGACAACCAGTTCCTGTCCTTCATGCACCACATCCTTGATGTTGATACGGGAAGAAAGATCGGTACCTTGTTTAAAGTATTCGCGCGAGATTTCTTTTAGCGGCAGGAAGCCATGGCGTTCGGCGCCATAGTCGACAAAGGCCGCTTCGAGGCTGGGCTCGATACGCGTAATTTTGCCTTTGTAGATATTGGCTTTCTTGGATTCGCGGAGTGTAGTTTCAATATCCAGATCATAGAGTCGTTGGCCGTCTACCAGCGCAACGCGCAACTCTTCTGGCTGAGTTGCGTTAAACAACATTCTTTTCATGTTTTAACCTTTTACGAGGCGCTCAACCTTGGTCAACCAAGACCTTAGGGTTCGCCAGACCTAACACTTAACTTGTTTATTATTGAAACCCGCACGCATCAGCTCATGCTGTCAGATTACGTATCGAACCGCCGGTTTCCGGTCTTCTTACCCTGGGTAATTGCCGTCCAGGGAGCGCTTTTATTCATTTACTATTCACAGTTAAAATCAGCTGCCTGATTTAACCGACTTAAATTGCAATACTCGTATATTGAGACGAATATCACGAAAACTGTTGGGAATCGCTCAATATCAGTGCGTCTTTCCAGATTTTCTCAACTTATGAACTATATCAGTGTTCTTGGAGTGCATCAATTAACATGTCATGCTGTGATAAAATAAAAATCTTATGACAAATAGCTCAAAAAAACCGCAATCTCGCGTACAAATGCTGGAAATAAGCCAGGATCTTGCCGGCCAACGTCTGGACAACTTCCTTATCACACGGCTTAAAGGCGTGCCTCGTAGCCTGGTTTACCGAATTGTCCGTAAAGGAGAGGTAAGGGTGAACAAGGGCAGAATCAAGCCCGATTACCGATTAAAAGCGGGCGATATCGTCCGGGTACCTCCTGTGCGGGTAAGTGAAACCGAGGTCACCACTCCCGCGAAAAGCCTGCAACAACGTATCCAGGACAGTATTTTGTATGAAGACAATGCCTTGCTGGTGCTCAATAAACCCAGCGGGGTGGCTGTCCACGGCGGCAGTGGCATCAGCCATGGCGTTATCGAGGCATTGCGGGCGCAACGACCCGAGGCGCATTTCCTGGAACTGGTACATCGCCTTGACCGCGATACCTCTGGCTGCCTGTTGATCGCCAAGAAACGCAGTGCCTTGCGCAACCTGCATGAACAGCTACGAAACCACCAGGTCACCAAGATTTACCAGACGCTGGTCAAGGGCAACTGGGGTGACCGCAAACGTACCATTGATGCGCCGTTACGCAAAAATACCCTCAAGTCCGGGGAACGCATGGTAAAAGTCGACGCAGAAGGCAAAGCGGCAAAAAGCCGCTTTGAACCCCTGCAATGCCGCGCCCAGGCCAGCCTGGTCAAGGTAGACCTGGAAACCGGGCGTACACATCAAATTCGGGTGCATGCCGCCCATGCCGGTCATCCCATCGCGGGAGATGAAAAGTACGGCGACGATACATTTAATAAAGCGATGCGAAAAATGGGACTCAAACGGTTGTTTTTGCATGCTAGCAGCCTCACATTTACTTTACCTGCCACTGAACGCAGGCTCACCGTCGAAGCGCCGCTCGATGAAAACTTACAACGGGTACTGAAAAAACTGGATATAACCTGAATGCACGCTTTAAAACTTATTGTTTTTGACTGGGATGGCACCCTGATGGACTCCGAGGCACGAATCGTCGGCTGCTTGCGCGCAGCCTTGCAGGATATCGATTTGCCTGACCAGCCCGATGAACAGTTAAAAAATGTGATCGGCCTGGGTTTGAAGGAAGCGCTGCAGCGTTTGCATCCCGAGGGAAATGACCGGGAACATCAACAACTCACTGATCACTACCGTTATCACTTCCTTGAATCCAGCAAGATCCCATCACCCATGTTTGACGGGGCACAGACACTGCTGGAAGAACTCAACCGACTTGGTTTTTTCCTCGCGGTTGCCACGGGTAAAGGACGACCAGGGCTGGACAAGGTACTGTCTGAATCCAATACCGGCCACTTGTTTCATTATACCCGCTGTGCCGATGAAACGCGCTCCAAGCCCCATCCGCAAATGCTGGAGGAAATCATGGATTTTTGCGGTGTTGAGTCTCACGAAACAATTATGATTGGTGATACCGAGTACGATTTGCAAATGGCCAACCACGCTGGCGCCCATGCCCTGGCCGTGAGTTACGGGGTTCATGATAAACAAAGACTGCTTGACTGCGCACCGCTTGACTGTGTTGACAATATCAACGAGCTAAGCGAATGGTTGTTAAACAAGGCTCAACACGTCGCATAAAATAGTCTAAACTGTTTACCAAAATCAGCCAGGAAAATATTTACATCATGAGCGAGCATATCCCATCCTCAGCTAATAATAGCGCATCAAACGAGACGAAGGATTTACACAGTGATATTGTAAACCGGTTAGCTTTTGCCGCCCTTAATGAACAACGTCGTAGTCGGCGCTGGAACATTTTTTTTAAAGCGTTATTCTTCTCTTATTTCCTGCTCATCCTGCTGATGATTTATTTCCCGGTTGAAAAGGGTGCAAAACTCACCACGGGGAAACATACCGCATTAATCGAAGTTAACGGAATTATTGCCGATAACACGGAAGCGAATGCCGACTCGATCATTACCGGGCTGCGCAATGCTTTCAAGGATCGGAACACGGCAGGGGTTGTGTTGCGTATCAACAGTCCTGGTGGCAGCCCGGTTCAAGCAGGTTATGTCAATGACGAAATCTCACGTTTACGTGATCAGAACCCCGATATCAAGGTTTACGCGGTAGTCACGGATATCTGTGCCTCCGGCGGTTATTACATTGCAGCGGCCGCAGATGAAATCTATGCCGACAAGGCAAGCATCGTGGGTTCAATTGGTGTATTGATGAACGGTTTCGGTTTTGTTGAAGCCATGAAGAAGATGGGTATCGAACGGCGTTTATATACGGCGGGTGAAAACAAGGGCATCCTTGACCCGTTTTCTGAAGTCAAACCCGAAGACGTCAGTCATGTTAAAGGCATGTTAAGCAATATCCATGAACAGTTTATTGACGTGGTCAAAAAGGGCCGTGGTGACCGGCTGGTCGAGAACAAGGAAATTTTTTCCGGCTTGTTCTGGACCGGTGAACAGGCGATGGAACTGGGACTGGTTGATTCGCTGGGCAGTAGCAGTTATGTCGCACGCGAAGTCATCCAGGCCGAGAACATTGTCAACTTTACACCTCGTCAAAATTACCTGGAACGCTTTGCTGATCGTTTCGGTGCCGCCATGGCCAACACCATGATGCAGGTATTCGGCATCAGCCAGACGCCGGTTGCCAAATAAACTGTGCTGCTGTTATTGCCTAAATAACAGCAATCCCTTCCTGTTCCAGCATTCTTACCAGCCTAATCAGCGGTAAACCGATCAGGGTATTGGGATCATCCCCCTGGAGTTTCTCGAATAAAGCGATGCCCAGGCCTTCTGACTTGAAACTGCCAGCACAGTTATAAGGTTGTTCTTTTTCCAGGTAGTGTTCAATCTGTTGCTCGGTTAATTTCCTGAACTCCACGTCAAACGGCACCACCTCAACCTGGTAAGCGTTTGTTGCCGCGTTATACAAACACAAGCCGGTTAAAAAACGCACGGTTTTTCCTGACACCTGTTTTAATTGTTGAACAGCATTACCATGATCACCCGGTTTGCCAAGTATCTTGTTATCAGTCACCGCCACCTGGTCTGAGCCAATGACCAGCCCGTCGTCCAGCGTGTCGGCAACAGCCTTAGCTTTGGCAATCGCTAGTCGTTCAACAAGCTGTGCCGGTGTTTCATTGTTAACAGGTGTTTCATCAACGTTGGGAGAAACTGTATCGAAAGGAATTGCCAGTTTTTCAAGGAGCGCCTGTCGAAAAGGCGATGTGGATGCAAGAATCAGGTTTGCCATAGTATTACCGCTGTTCTGTTTTTTTAACTCAAGATTATAAAGGCTATGGCTTGCCAGGTCATTGAATTTCGAGCAAGGTTTC
>JASFOS010000003.1:0-33011 GCA_050116415.1 Thioalkalispiraceae bacterium | reverse complement strand
CATCCAAAATGGCGAGGTGATTTTGTTTCATGATGATAATATCACGTCGGTTAAAGCACTGGATAAGTTGATTCCTCTTTGGCAATCAAAGGGTTATAAATTCGAAAGTTTAGATATAAGCTAATATATAGAATGGAAATTATCTATCATCATCGAACTCGCGGGATATGGGCAGAAGGAGCCCATATTTATGAAACAATAAATGCATTTCAGGAAACTGGCCATCACGTTTGTACTGTTAGTCCTGGAGCAAGTGCGAAATCACATGTGTCCACTAATCATAAACCACAAAAAATAATCAGTTTATTTAAATTTATTTCTAAATATTCACCAGAGTTTGTTTTTGAGCTTCTTGAATTATTATATAACTTTATAGCGTATTACAAACTCGCTACAAGGATAAGGAAAAATAAGCCTGACTTTATTTATGAGCGATATTCCCTATTTATGTTTGCTGGTGTGTATCTGGCAAGAAAAAAACATATCCCCATCATATTGGAGATTAATGATTCTGCAGTTGTTCAAAGAGTAAGACCGCTTTTATTCAAAAGGCTTGCAAGATTTATAGAAAAAAAAATATTTCATAATTGTTCAGGACTGGTATTTATATCAAATCAGTTCAAAATAGAAATGGAAGAAGCGCATGGTGATATTGCAGAATCAATAATCTTGCCAAACGCTGCAAATATCAAGACCTTTAATCCTGAAGATTATGATAGAGATGCCATGAGAAAGAAGCTTGGTATCGAACATAACGTAGTTTGTGGTTATGTCGGCGCTTTTCACAAATGGCATGGTATAGTCTGGTTTGTGAATGAAATCATTGATTTATTGAAAAGCCATGATCAGCTTGTATTGTTACTGGTTGGTGATGGTCCTTGCTTTGAACAGATTGAAAGCCTGGTCAAGCAGGAAAACCTTGGCGACAAGATTATCCTGACTGGCAGGGTGGCTCATGACAAAGTGCCGGCCTATATTTCAGCTATGGATTTTTCGATTCTTCCTTCGTCTAATACCTATGGTTCACCAATGAAACTATTTGAGTTGATGTCAATGGGTGTTGCAGTGGTTGCTCCAGATTATGAGCCAATCAAGGAAGTTATTGAAGATGCTCATACTGGCTGGTTGTTCAAAAAAGAAGATCACAAGGATTGTATTGAAAAAGTAATGGAAGTCTCTAACGATGAGCAGATTTTAATTACGACCGGAAACAACGCAATGAAATATATACGTGATGAGCGTACCTGGCAAAACAATACCAATGAGATTGTTGATTTTGTCTCTAAACTTGATAGTGGTTACAAGGTTTAGTGTATGGAAAATGTATTTTGGTTTTGTTTTATATTTATTTTATATACTTATTTTATATATCCGCTATCAATCAAGCTGATTTCTTTGGTGTGTCCCAAAGCGGATGATTATAAGCTACTTGACGATACTGAATTGCCATATATTACTATCGTCTCATCTATATACAACGGTGAAAAATATATACTACAAAAACTGAAATCAATTAATAATCAGAATTATCCACAAGACAAGATAAAAGTCATTTTTGTATCTGATGGTTCTACGGATCACACAAAAGAAATATTGAAGTCAATTTCTAATGAAAAAGTGCGTCCCGTTTTCCAGAAAGAGCGCAAGGGTAAACCGTCGGCTCTTAATGCGGCAATGAACTTCGTAGATACCGATATTGTTGTCTTTACTGATATTCGCCAGGAGTTATCACGTGATGCCCTGCGTCATATCGTGTCTCAGTTACTTGGTGATCAGTCTGTTGGTGCTGTTTCAGGCGAGTTGGTGCATATTGATAGCGAAGGAAAGATATCCTCTAACGTGGGGTTATATTGGAAATATGAGAAATGGATAAGGTTCGCAGAAAGTAGATATAAATCGATGATAGGTGCAACAGGTGCGTTATATGCAATAAGAAAAGACGATTATGCCCCCATTGAAGATGATACGGTTCTTGATGACTTGGTAATACCTATGCGGATATTGAGATCTGGTAAGCTTTTAAAAATCAACAGCCATGCCGAAATGTATGACCTGATCAGTGAGAATGTGCGCAATGAGAAATCAAGAAAAATAAGAACTTTAAGTGGTAATTACCAGGCCTTCCTGCGCGATAAATGGATGTTTAATCCATTTAAAAATATTATTTTCATCCAGTTCCTCTCGCATAAAGTATTAAGACTTTTTGTTCCCTATTTTTTGATCGGGTTATTATTGTCCAATATGTTTATTTTTAATATCGGCATCTTTTACATGATCATGATGTACGCACAGTTATTTTTCTATATCAGCTACCTGGTTGCGAAGTATTTTTCCTGGCCAAGAAAGTTAATACTATGTAGCTTTGCGCTAGTATTTGTTGAGCTGAATATTTCGGCTGTGCAAGGTTTATATATGTACTTGAGAAATAAATCGTTAGTATTATGGGAGAAGAATGACTAGCAGTTGGATTAACTGTTAACCTTGAATGGTAATACCCGGCAGCGTTTTTTTGTTGCTGCATATATTGCATTGCCAATGGCAGGTGCAACAGGTGGAACACCTGGTTCACCGACACCTTCAGGACTATTCTTGTTGTTTTTTACAAAAACAACATCAACTTCAGGCATCTCGTCAAACCTGAGAATAGGGAAGTCATGGAAGTTGCTTTGCTCTACATGTCCATCCCTGATCGTGATTTCTCCTTTAAGTGCAGCACTCAAACCAAAAGCAATGGCGCTTTCTAACTGAGATATCACTGTATCAGGGTTTACCACTAAACCACAATTAATTGCAGCTGTTATACGATGGGGGATAATCTTGTTGCTTTCGTCTATCGATATTTCTGCAACCTGGGCAACATAGGTACCAAAACATTTGTAAACTGCAATACCATGAAAGTGACCATCTGGGAGAGGCTTGCCCCATCCTGCCTTTTCAGCAGCCTTCTCAAGTACTGTTATATAGTCAGGTTTATCTTTTAACAGTTCAATCCGGTATTGTAATGGGTCAAAATTATTAACCATGGCCAGTTCGTCTATAAATGACTCAATAACAAACGCATTATACGAATGATTTACCGACCGCCATGGACCAGTTGGAATGGCGAGATCAACTGGATTTTTCTCTACATATACATTCTTGATGTCATAGGGCATATCTCTTGCACCGTACATGTCAATATCTGAACCAGCAGCAGCATGATGCCAGGCAATCGGTTTTCCATCATTATCCACAGCAGCAGAAATTTTATGTAAGGAAGCAGGGCGGTAGAAGTCATGTTGAATATCTTCTTCACGTGTCCAGATTAATCTGATTGGTGCGTTCACGGCTCTGGAAATTTGTACAGCCTCGGAAACAAAATCAGTTTTTAATCGACGTCCAAATCCACCTCCAATCATTGTTGTGTTAATTGTAATGTCATCATTTTCAAGCTTGAGGCCTCTATATATCATATGCTTAAAAACAGAACGGCTTTGTTTTGCTGCTACACGCTGTGATTTGGTTTGTGCTTGGGTTGGTACCCACACTTCGCACATGCCATCATGGACATGAGCCGTACATGTCATGGGCTCAAGTGTCGCATGCGCCTGAAAAGGAGCTTCATATTGAACACTTATTACATTTTGCGAATCATTGATAACATTTAATGCATTACCATCGTTTCGGTGTACTTCTCCTTCTAGTGTTAAAGCATGTTGGAATTTTTTATTTATTGATTGGCTGTTTTCTTTTTCTGCTGCTTGGTCCGACCAGTTGACTTTGAGTAATCCCATTCCTTTTTTTGCAGACCAGAAGTCACTTGCAACAATGGCTACGCCTTCATTAATTGGTATCACATGTTGTACGCCTTCAACCTTGATGCTTTCAGTACTATCAATTGCACCTAGCTGGGCACCAAATACCGGTGGATGTACAACAATAGCAGTAAGGATACCCTCAATTTGAATATCCGCACCAAACAGGGCCGAACCGTTAACTTTGATGGGGGTATCAATACGTGGTACTGATTTGCCAATGATTCTAAACTGATCATGTGTTTTTAGATTAACTGACTGTGGGAGGGGGATGTCCTGCGTAAAGTCAACGAGTTCGCCGAAGCTCACCTGTTCCGCGTTGTCGATGCGGACAACTTTACCTTTTTGTGCCCGACATTGTGATATGTTGATATCCCATTTTTTCGCTGCTGCCTCAAGTAACACCTGCCGGGCAGCCGCACCTGCCATGCGTAATTTTTCCCAATTATTGCGCATACTTTTGCTTCCACCAGTCGCCTGGTAACCGTATGCCGGATCAGCTTTGGCATGGACCGCTCGTACCTGCCCCCAGTCTGCTTCCATTTCTTCGGCTACCAGCATCGTCAGGCTGGTAAGCACACCTTGTCCCATTTCTGAGGCCGCAATAGACACAGTAATTGCATTGTTTTTATCTAATCTTATCCAGATATCGGGAGAAAAGCTTTTGTTGTCGGCAGCCAGGTTATTTTTACTGTCTGCCTCACTGGTCCCGGATAGCGATATCGCGATTGTAAATCCGGTACAAACCGACAGTTTCATGAAATCCCGACGTGTTAATCGTAGGCTCATGATGTTTCTTCATCCTTAAGTAGTTGGCTGGCGCGGTGAATCGCTTTTCGTATCCTGGGGTAGGTGCCACAGCGACACAGGACGCCTCTCATGGTGTTATCAATGTCTATATCACTGGGTTGAGGGTTGTGTGCAAGTAATGCTATAGCAGCCATGATTTGCCCTGATTGGCAATATCCGCACTGAGGCACCTCTTCTTCGATCCACGCACGTTGTACGGGGTGGCTATTGTCATCTGAGAGACCTTCGATGGTCAAAATATCAGCATTATCAAGGGCGGAAAAAGGGAGCATACAGGAATAGGTGAGCTCTCCATTCACGTGGACAATACAACTGCCACATTGACCGATGCCGCACCCATAATGGGTGCCTGTAAGCTGCAGTCGATCGCGCAGTACCCAAAGTAACGGCATATCATCAGGTGCCGTCACATTTACGGTTTGTTTATTTACCCTGAATGTTTTTGTCGACATGTCCTGGTAAACATGGATTAACTGATGCCATGGGCAGCATCAGATTCCTGAATATTAAGAATATCGTTAACGTACCAATCCATGGCTTCTTCAAGCCCATCATCAATGAAGTGGGTGGGTTCATAACCCAGCAGGTTTTTTGCTTTACTGATATCAGCCAGGGAATGACGTACATCCCCCGGCCTGAAATCACGGTAAACTGGCTCCTGTTTGTTCAGTGTTCTGATCCGGCTGGCTAATTTCGACTGAATCAAATTAAAGAGTTCATTTAACGTGGTGCGATGATTCAATGCCACATTATAAACCTGGTTTACAGCATCAGGGTTCGTGGTGGTTGCAGCGAGAATGTTGGCCTGGATAGCGTTGTCAATGTAACAGAAATCACGGCTGGTTTCGCCATCCCCGTTTATAAAAACTGTTTCGCCATGAAGAAGACTTGATACCCATTTGGGTATGACTGCCGCATAAGCACCCAATGGATCCTGGCGACGACCAAAGATATTGAAATAGCGCAATCCAATCGTGTTGAAGCCATAGCATCGGGCAAAAACATCAGCATACAGCTCGTTGACCAGCTTGGTTACCGCGTAGGGGGATAAAGGATTGCCGGTTTTGTCCTCAACCTTGGGTAAACCGGGATGATCACCATAAGTAGAACTGGAGGCGGCATAAACGAAACGGTCAACTTTGGCATTTTTCGCTGCGGTTAACATATTCAAGAAGCCGCTAATATTGTTTTCATTAGTTGTAATAGGGTCTTCGATTGAGCGTGGTACCGAGCCCAGTGCTGCCTGGTGAAGAACATAGTTGATATCGTCACAGATATCCTTGCAGGTTTCCCAATTACGAATGTCACCATTAATTAAAACGAAATTATCCCACTGCTGCTCGGATACATTATCCCTAACCTGATCAAGATTTCGCTGATGTCCGGTAGAAAAATTATCAATACCTAAAACCAGTTGATTATTTTTTAATAGTGTTTCTAAAAGATTTGAACCAATAAATCCCGCCACGCCGGTTATTAACCAGGATTTGGGACTATGATTGAGTTCAGCCAGAATATTTTCAAATTTTGTCATGAGGTTACCTTATAAACGACCATCAACATGGTCTGGGGGTAATATGTACTTAAGATCATAGACTACGTGCTCATCCTTGCCATATTGATGAATAGTCTCAGCACCAAGCTGCTTGAATTGGTCATGACCAACCGCCAAGATGATTGCATCATATTTATTGTTGTCAATATTATTGATCAAATCCAGGCCATATTCATGTTTAGCTTCCTGTTTATCCACCCAGGGATCATAAACATCAACATTTGAACCGTACTCGGTCAGTTCATCCACCATATCAATCACGCGAGTGTTGCGTAAATCAGGGCAGTTTTCCTTGAATGTCAGGCCCATTACTAGAACATTTGAGTCATTAACATGTATGCGTTTTTGCAACATTAACTTGACCAGCTGAGATACTACGTAACAGCCCATGTTGTCATTCAGCCTGCGTCCTGCAAGTATCATTTCGGGGTTGTAACCAATCTCCTGTGCCTTATGAGTAAGGTAATACGGATCAACACCGATACAATGCCCCCCAACCAGTCCTGGCCTGAAAGGAAGAAAATTCCATTTTGTGCCGGCCGCGAGCAGTACTTCCTCAGTATTGATTTTCAGTCGGTTGAAAATAATGGCAAGTTCGTTGATCAAGGCAATATTTACATCACGTTGCGTGTTTTCGATAACCTTGGCGGCCTCTGCAACCTTGATGGAACTGGCTTTGTGTGTACCGGCAGTAATAATACTTGCGTAGAGGCTATCAATGAAGTCGGCAATCTCGGGCGTCGAACCTGATGTGACTTTCAATATTGTCGTCACCCGGTGTTCTTTATCCCCGGGGTTGATGCGCTCCGGGCTATAACCTGCATAAAAGTCTTTATTGAACGTGAGACCGGAGATAGATTCAATGATGGGCACACAGACTTCCTCGGTAGCACCGGGGTAAACGGTTGACTCATAAATAACCACGTCTCCATTTGAGATAACCTTGCCGAGCATCTCGCTGGCTTTAATTAGTGGGGTAAGATCCGGATTTTTACTTTTATCAATCGGCGTGGGAACAGTAACAATATAAACATTGCAGGATTCAAGTTCCTGTGTGTCTGTCGTGTATTGTAGCTGCTGTGCCTCTTTCAGTTCGTTACTATTCACTTCGAGGGTGTTATCCACACCTTTTTTTAATTCATCTACCCTGGTCTGGTTTATATCAAAACCAACAACCGGCATTTTTTTTCCAAATTCAACAGCGAGTGGAAGACCTACATAGCCCAGACCAATAATTGCCAGCCTGGTATTATTTAATGACAACATAAATTTACTACCTAATTTCTGATTAAATTTATAATTATTCTACGGTGACCGATTTCGCCAAGTTCCTGGGTTGATCAACATCCGTACCTTTCAGTACAGCCACATGGTAAGCAAGTAACTGCAATGGAATCGTGTAGATGATGGGGGAAATCGCTTTATCCACCGGCGCCACTTCAATGACCTTGGTGTTCTTGTCAGTTTTTACATTAGCCAGTTTGTCAGTGAACACATAAAGCTTGCCGCCACGTGCGCTGACTTCCTGCAAGTTGGCCTTGAGCTTATCGATCAACTCATCGTTGGGTGCTACGGCGATAATAGGTATATTTTCATCAACCAAAGCCAATGGGCCATGTTTCAGTTCCCCGGCAGGGTAGCCTTCAGCGTGAATATAGGATATTTCCTTGAGTTTTAATGCACCTTCCAGGGCTACCGGGTAGTGCATGCCACGCCCCAGGAAAAGGGCATGGGTTTTATCTTTGAAGTCTTTGGCAATGAGACGGATTTGTGTATCCAGGTTCAGCATATCTTCGAGAATTCGCGGCAGGTTTTGTAGCTGCTTGATTACTTTCTGTTCGTCATCTTGTGCCATACCATGGTTTCGAGCCAAGGCGGTAATCAGCAGTAACAGCACAACCAGCTGCGTGGTAAAGGCCTTGGTTGAGGCAACTCCGATCTCCGGACCAGCCTGGGTGAGGATACTGAGTTCGGATTCACGCACCATGGAACTTTCCGGTACGTTACAAATTGTCAGGGTGTGGGAAAAACCCAGGTCTTTCGCGATACGCAGGGCAGCCAGGGTATCGGCGGTTTCCCCGGACTGTGACAGGGTAATGAAAAGACTGTCTGGTTGTACAACATGTTTGCGGTAACGGAATTCACTGGCGACTTCGACATTGCAACTGATACCCGTGAGTGACTCAATGCCATACTTGGCAATCAAACCGGCATGGTAGCTGGTGCCACAGGCAACAATTTGTATTGATTTGGTATTGCGTAGAATTTCTGACGCATTTTCACCAAAGCTATCAACGTTGATTTTGTCATCAATAAATTTATCAGCCAGGGTATCAAGTACTACGGAAGGCTGTTCATAGATCTCTTTAAGCATGAAATGGTCAAAGTGCCCCTTATCAATGCATCCCTCGTTGATTTCACTTTTGTGTATTTTGCGGGTGACTTCTGCTCCTTGATGGTCAAAGATTTTTACCGAATCTGATTTAATAACCGCGATATCGCCTTCATTAAGAATAATAAAGCTCTTGGTTACCGGTAGGAGTGCTGACATATCGGAGGCAATATAATTTGCTTCCTCACCCAGACCAATAACGAGTGGGCTACCACTGCGCGTGGCAATTAACTCATCGGGTTTGTCGGTATTGATCACACCGAGGGCGTAGGCACCCTCGATGTCATTCGTGGTTTTTAACAATGCATCAAAAGGGCTATGACCCTGTGACATGTATTTTTCGAACTGATGGGCAACAACCTCGGTATCCGTATCGGAGGTAAACAGGTAACCGTCTTTTAATTGTTGCTCGCGCAAGGTTTCATAATTTTCAATGATACCGTTATGGACGATGACCACTTTGTTGTTGCAGATATGGGGATGGGCGTTGTTTTCTGAAGGCTCACCGTGTGTCGCCCAGCGGGTATGACCAATTCCTGTGAAACCAGCAATGGGGGTATCATGCAGGGCATTCACCAGTTCCTGCATTTTACCTCGGCGACGAATTCTCTTGATTTGATTATCCTGCAGAACAGCTATGCCCGCAGAGTCATAACCCCGGTACTCCAGGCGTTGTAGCCCATCAATTAAAACCGGTGTCACATCTGATTTCGCAATGGCGCCTACGATTCCACACATCTCATAATCTCCCTATGTCATGAGTAGAAAATTAATTCATTAATACCGCAGTAAAACACTAGGAAAAATCCAGATTAGCGTAATTATTTAGAGTTATTCTAAATATGGCGGAGAATCAGTATTTCCCTAAATTATTTGAACATTTGGAGATCGAGCGATTAATAAACTTCAGTCGTATTAAGCTTGATAATACCCATCAATGTTCGATATGAATTATCAAACGTAGTATTGATCGGGTAAATGATATGTATACCGTATCTAGTAGGTAGGGTTTGACCGTAGCACGTATGGGTGATATGCAGAGCCTGTTATTCATGTTAAAAATAACTATACTGAAGTGAGTAGTGGTAGGAATGAAACGAAATTTCAGAATTATCCTACTTCATTTCGTGGTATATGGTGCTATTATTTTTCTTCCATCGTAGTCAGAAACGCTCGAATACTTTGGTGAAAACCAAATAAAAAACAATATTAGTTAATGCTGATATTTGAGAAGGATTTCTTTAACATGGCTGAGCTTGACCTTGATCTAAACCCAGAAACAAATCCGGAATACAACGCTAAGAAACTGTTAGCAAAAATTGATCGAAATAGCGGCGATAATCACGCGTCAAGTATCAACGCCCCACTGATAAATGAAAAGAAAAAGAAGGAACTCAGTCAGGGACTTAGACTTAATCAAGAGAATGACATTCCACATAACGTGATTAGCATTATCGAGGCGAAACACGAATGGGAATCGACGGTAGACTGTTTGCACCAACTGGCAATTATCCTGCTGGACAAGAATCTTAATATCATCCGTGCCAACAAGACCATGGAAAACTGGGGATGGGGTGAAGTTAGCTCAGTAACAGGACAGAATGTTTATGATCTCCTGGAGCCCATCATTTCACCTCAAAAACACGACGAGTTTTATCGGGTCTGGTTGACGATCGACGCCAATTCGATCACCGAATGGGAATCCAAGTTTAATACCAATGGCCGTATTTACCGTTTCTCATTTTATCCTGTTCATGAAAGGCTGAAATCAAATCACCGAAAACCAAGACAGAAACCTTACCTGGCGCTGGTTATCGAAGATATAACCGAGAAGAAACAGGCTGTTGTTGATCTCAAGCATTATGTTTCCGAACTGGAACTGGAACTGATACGAAAAAACCAGAAACTGGTCTATGCAAAAAAACGTCTTGAACAACGATTAAAAAAAGAAGCACTCACCACCAATAAACTGAGACAGTCCAAAGAGCAATTACATCTCCTGTCTAATCAGTTAATCAACGCCCAGGAAAAAGAACGTAAAAATGTTTCCAGGGAACTGCATGATGGTATCGGCCAGATATTAAGTGCCATTAAATACCAGATTGAAGGGGCACTCCTTGCAAGCAAGACAGGCAATGAAGAAGTCGCTACCTCAACTTCAAGTTATGTTCTTGATGAAGTATTGGCCAACGTGAAAGCCGCGTTTGTTGAAGTCAGGCGTGTTTCCATGAACCTGCGACCCTCCATGCTAGATGAACTGGGTGTTATTACTACCCTGGAATGGTTCTTCCGGGATTTTAACAAGGTTTATACTGACCTTGTCATCGATCAACAAATCAGCCTCTCAGAGGGTGATGTTCCTGAAAATGCCAAAATCGTGATATTCCGTATCGTTCAGGAAGCAATGAATAACAGTGCCAAGTATGCCAAGGCCAGTCAGATCAGGGTGCAGTTATTCAAGAAAGAGAACACGGTCATTTTACGTATTATCGATGATGGTCAGGGTTTTGATATCAAAACCACCGAACAGCAACACAAGTTTGGTATTGGCCTGAAAAGTATGAAAGAACGTGCCGATTCAATTGATGGCGAACTGAGAATCCGTTCCACCATCAATGCCGGTACTATGGTCGAGCTGAAATTTAACGTATCCTGAATAATTTACTGTCTATCAGGTACAGACGATACCTTGCTGGATAGCATAGTTCGTCAGGCTGCTGACACTGTGTAGATCCAGTTTTTTCATCAGGTTGGTACGATGCTTTTCCACGGTCTTGATGCTGATGGATAGATATTCGGCAATATCCTTGCTTCGGTAACCTTCCGCGATTAACTTGACGATCTCCCTTTCTCGGCGTGTTAACAGGTCCCAGGAAGAAGTGTGCTTGGCATCGCTCTGTGGGTTGAGATAACCATTGACGATATTCGTTGAAATACTAGGGCTCAAATATTTCTTACCATTCAATATGCTGTTGATGGCATTGATCAATTCATTATGATCATCTTCTTTTAGCACGTAGCCATCGGCCCCCGAGTTCAGTGCATCAAAAATATGTGTTTCAGAGGAGTGCATGGTCAGAACAAGGATCTTGACCTCGGGTACGCGGCGTTTTATTTCACGTACCGCCTCGGTACCATTGGTTTTAGGCATGGAGATATCCGTGATCAGCAAATTGGGTTTTAACGAAATTGCGCTATGCATGGCATCTTTGCCATTATCAACTTCGCCAATCACATCAAATTCAGGCAGGCTGGATAACATCGAGCGTAAACCGGCTCTCAGGATACTGTGATCATCCGCTAACAGGATGGTATATTTTTTATTCTCCATGTACTTCAACTTCCTATGCTCAAATAGATTTTCTAATTGTAGGTCATTTATTTAATCCTATCGCCCAAAGAAATGACATCAGGTGAATACCTTATTTAGTATATTAGAATATATGGAAAATAACATTTTTCACGTTGCGTTTGCCGAATTTCTGCTTTCAGCCGAGTAGCCTGAGTAGTGGATGACGCTGATGCACAAACTTGCTCAATCCTGATTTCACACTGGAAACGGGTATGGAATCGGGCGAATACAAATTCTGCTCGATAGCGCTGACATCCGGCACATGAAGGTGGGGATAACGCGCGGCGGCGTGGCGTTGCCATTGGCGAAGGCTCATCGTGGCCCGCCAGTTTTCTGCCCGGGCAAGCTCGGCCAGGCAGGCCCTGAGCTCGATTGAATTCTCGGCTTGCTGGAGCATGTACAGGGCACGCTGGTAGCCGCGGATATTCTGCCAGTAGTGAGCTATTCCGTTGATGATCCGAATAGCAAGTGGGTAGCCTGCCAGGACCAGCACGGTGATAGGGAGCATCACTAGCCACCAGGAAACACTGGCTATGGCGCCCGGTGAAAACTGCAGCGATTTGATCGTTCCACTGGCGGGGTCAAAATATGACAACTTGATTTCTGAAAAAGGATGGCGGCCTTGCTGGTTGACCTTGAAGTTCACGTTATAGAGGATTTCACTTTGTAGGCCATTTTCATCCTGGCTTCGTTGTTGTTCAAGCCTGGGTGGGTAGACCGAGAGGGCCTCGTTACTGGTCAACTGTTCGCCCAGGCCTGGCAAGCTACCGGGCTGAGTGCCATGGCCAGTTAGCTTGAGTTGCAGGTTCTCTAGGTTGCCGGGATGCAGGTAGGTGGGCGGTGGTTGGGTAAACTCAATGGCCAGTTTTCCAACCGGCATGGACGGAGGAACATAGACCGGCAACGCTTGAACCGTGAATGTAATCAGTGGTGGATAGAAGTGATGAGTTGAGACACCGTCACGCACCAGCCGGATCGCCGGTAGTTCAAGCTGGTGTTGGCCGGGTTGTTGTGGAAAGATAGCCCAGCCAGTTGCATGACGCATAGGTTTGGTTTGTTGCTTTTGGAGCGGTTTTCTTGTCAGGCTTAAAGGATATATTTTGCTGTGATCGGCATAGGCGGTCGGTGTTTCGAAAACAAGCATACCTGCTTCGCTGATAAATTCTGCGTTGACCAACACTTGTTGTTTTTGCCAGGGAGAGCGTGTCGAGACAGTTATTTTTGTATCAATAATGCTACCGGTTTTTTTATCGATTGCCGGTGTGACTTCGATATCAATTTTTGCAGTCCTGGTTTGACTGAATTGCAGGGCAGGGATCTGTAGTTGACCGGTTGTACGTGGGTAGAGACGTAAAATTCTTTGTTGCCGGTGTTGTGCCTGGGTGAACGCTTTTTCCTCGACATGGAAGTCAGTCATGAGTATGCCAAGATCCAGTTCTTCCAGTGACGTCTTGATTTGTGGACTGTTGAGGGTCAGCGTCAGAGGTTTGCCCAGTTCGACCACTGTCTTGTCGAGTATTACCTGCAGGTCGACAGCTTCACCAGGCTGACATATTGCCGGCAGAGTAACGAGATAAACAGCGCTCAGCAGTAAGATGCGAAACCCGTTTCTTACCATGGCTCAATACCTGTCACTGGTTGAGGCGCAGCCAATGGCGCGGCGAAACCTTCTTCCCATTCAAATAAACGCTGCCAGAAAACAGAGCCCGAAGGTGAAGTGGTCTCCGTTAACGCGGCAATCTCTTCAACTGAGTTCACCTGGTAGGTCCATTGCTTGTCATCGCTTTTAATAACATCCTGGCTTACCACCCCGGTAGCAGACAGCAGAGGCATTTGCTTTTGAGGATAGTTATCTGCCTGGGGTAATGAAGTTCCATCCTCCGCTGTATTCTCATCATCACCCAGCGTGAGCTTGCCCTGTTCATTATCCTCAACATCAGCTTCAAGATTGGCTATCGCTGGCCCGTTACTACCGCGGCGAGTTGTCATGTTTTGGTTTTTTTTTGTCTGCTGTTTAGCCAGCTCAGTCGCGTATTCAAAATTTATTTGCGCCCGGGACATATTCGGCTGATAACGGAGTACATCCCGGTAAACATCCGCAGCCTGTGCATATTGTGCTAACTGGTAATAACAATTGGCCAGGTTGAACAAGGCGGGTACACGCTGGGCATCAGTTTGTGCTTGCAATATTGCCTGGATGAATGAACCTGCGGCCAGGTTGTAATCCCCGGCCTGGTAGGCCGCACTGCCTTCGCCCATGCGGGCGGCATATCCGGGGAGGTGTGAGAACAGGCGTAGTGCCTCGTTATACTGTTGCTGTTGGTAGGCCTGGTGTGCCTGTTGATACGCTTTATCTGCATCAGCATGTGATATCGAGGGTGCAAGCAGGATAACAACAAAACATAACGTGATGACAGGGTGTAACCTGGCGGGTGTAAACAAGGGCAGCTTGCAGTTTGCCAACAGGAACAGGATCAGGCCGGTGAGCAGGCACCATGAATAGTATTCATGCCAGATGGTCAGTTTGTCTTGTATGTTTTTATCAACAGGGCGGGCGGCATGTTGTGCAATACCTTGATCATACAAGTGATGCCAGTCGTCGTTATTATTGGTCACGCCACTGGACTTGCCGTTCGTTAAATAGGCAATTTCCTGCAATCGTTGTGGTTGTGCCCTGGTAATGACTTCCTGGCCATTGACCCGCAACCAGTTCGCGTTATCGGTTAATAACGGACTACCCTGGGTACTGCCTGTCACCAGTGTATAGACTGTTATCCGTCGTTGTTTGAGTTGCGCCAGGGTCTCCCGGAGTGATTCAGCATGCTGATATGGCGTATCGCCATCACTGATCAGGAGGATCGTTTTCGGTGAGTTGCGTTCTTCGTCTTGCAAGTTGTCCGCGGCAAACTGTAATGCCGATGGCAGGTTTGTTCCTCGGGTCGGTAATAATGAGGCGCGAACACTGGACAGGTAATGCGCAAACAACGCCTTATCTTCGGTTAGCGGGCTGAGCAAATGGGGTTTGGCGGCAAACACCGTCAGTCCCAGGCGTGCATCTTGAACGCGTTGTATCAAGTCATGGAGTTCAAGACGGGCACGTTCCAGGCGTGAGGGGTGTAGATCGCGTGCCGACATGGAACGTGATACATCAAGTACGACCATGATATCGGTATAGCGGGAATGGTCTTGCTGATAACTTTTCTCTGCCAGGCGTGGTCCGGCCATCGCTAACGCGAAGGCCAGCCATGAAAGTTGTAGCAGTATAATTCGACTTTTATTGCGATGGCCTTTACCGGACTGCCTGATGACAAGCCAGGGTAACAGGTGAGGCTCTGCAAACTGATCATGACGGCGTTTGCGGGTTATCGCGACAAGTAATGAGAGCAGTAATGGCTGCAACGCCAATAAGAGCCACAAGGGTTCACGCCATTGGAGGTTATGGATCAGTTCAGCCATTATTTCACCCTGCTAAGCGCCAAGAGTTGCCAGCCACTGAGCCACACCAGAGCACTGAGTAACACCCACATGTAGAGTGGTCGTTTGACATATTCAGCGACCACTTCGGTTTTGCGCACTTCCGTTTGCTTTATCAGTTGCAGTGCCTGGTTGAGACTCCCGACATCCTTGGTCCAGAAGAATTTCCCCTCGCCGGCATGGGCAATTTCTTCCAGTAACCGCAGGTTGGCAGGCTGGTAAATCAGGCTGCTGATATCATCATCCTTTGCCTTTTCACTGCCGGCGCCGATACCAATGGTATGTAAATGAAAACCCTGGCCGGCAAGGTAACGGGCGGCGCTGCGGGGATCAATGTGGCGATGTGGCCG
Organism: Thioalkalispiraceae bacterium; assembly: GCA_050116415.1. Taxonomy (GTDB): domain Bacteria; phylum Pseudomonadota; class Gammaproteobacteria; order UBA6429; family Thiohalophilaceae; genus JARRJY01. The sequence continues at coordinate 17,284 of JASFOS010000003.1, read as the reverse complement.
GTCGATATCGGTGAGCAGCACCAGGGCCGGCTTTTTATCACTGTTTTTATACTGTTTTGCAACCTCAAGCAGTGCCCGGGAGGGGTTGCTGGTGCGTCCGGTCAATATGGCCGATTCAAGTCGGTAGATTTGTTTTTTTAACAGGGCATAGTCAGTCGTCAACGGGGCCAGGTGATAAGCCTGCTCCGAAAACACTGTTAAGCCGATCCGGTTACCCTGCAACTTGTCGATGAAATGACTAAGCACCCGTTTCAATACCGTCATGCGCTCAATGCGTTGCCCCTCTATCTGGTAATCTCTTAACGACATGGTGATGGAGGTATCAACCAGGAAGACGATATCACGATGACGTGGCGGTTCAGGTACTTTCTGGCCCTGTTGATAAGGGTGGGCAAGCGCGACAAAACACAATGCTATTAGTACACCGTAGCGGGTAAGCTGCATGAGGAACGAAGCCGCCTTGGCTTGCTGTTTTGGTGAAGTCTCAGCCGACTCTGTATACGCTAAAACGGGCAGGTAATAGGTGTTATGACTCTTGCGACCGGTTTGTTGATACCAGTTGTCAAAGTTTGACGGGTATTTCCACAGCAAAGCTGCAAGCACGAGCAACATTGCCGGAATCAGCATAAGCCACAAGGGATATTCAAAAAACAGGCTGGAAAATAAACTAGTCATGCTTGATATCCCGGCAAGTTACCCAGTAACAGGCTTCATCCACGAGTGCCCGGAGTAGTTTTTCATCAGGTTGCGTGTGAGCAAAACAGGCCTGGTTCAGCCGTTGCCGGTATGCCTCCCAGCGTGAGCTGTTATCAGGAACAATGTCATCGAGGTGAGTAAGGGCATAACGCTTTTTGATGGTAGTGCAAATTTCAAAAGCCAGTAATTTAAGTTGTGTGGTGCTATTTATCTTGTGAGCAATACGCCGCAACGCCCTTAACGCGGTGAGTTTCGGCGAATGGTACCAGGCATAGAGTCCAATCAGGGTAACCGCGACTGCAAGTGCCAGCGCTGACCATAACCACCCGTTGAGCGGTTCCACCGGTAAAGGGGGTGGGATTATTTCTACAAGCGGTGTCTCATTCATGGCCCGTCACGCTGACAATATTTTCATCCGTCATAACTCGCTGATAGGAAACGTTGGCCCGAAGCAGGCGCTGTTTAATATTTTCCTCTCGTTGATGCATGGTTTGCCGGTATTGCTGGCGAATCAACGGATTATCGCAATCGAGCCAGCTTGTTTGTGTTCCTGGCTGGGTACTGACCTGGTAGCGGCCATGTTCAGGTAATTGTTGCTCGATGGGATCGATGACATGCCAGGCAAGTACACTATGCCGGCTAGCCAGTGAATGCAGTGCCGCCAGGTTATCGTTATCAAGTTCGATAAAATCACTGATCAGGACGATGATTGAGCCTGGTGTAACTTGTTGCTCGAGTTGACGTAAAACAAAAGCCGTATGAGTGGCACCATGAGAGGCGTGCAGGGGTGGGGCGGGTGCAACAATATCAGTGATTAACGCCTGCAAGGCTTCGAGGGAGTGCTTTGCCTTATGCCATTGCGGCTGGTCAGTTAACACTACACCACCACAAGCCAGTTGTTGATGCTGGGCCTGGTAGAGATGGTGGATGGCCAGGATGGCAGCCTGGGTGACTTTCAGACGTTGCCTGCTGCCAAAACGCATACTGGCACGTTTGTCCATGACCAGCCAGAGTTGCGGACGACGCTCCTCGTAAAAAACTTTACGATAAAGCTGGCCGGTGCGTGCCAGTAGTCGCCAGTTGATGAACCGGGAATCATCGCCTGCCACATAACGCTGGTTCTCGGCAAATTCGTAACCGCTACCGGAATAAGTCGAGTAGCGTTCGCCGGCCAGCAAAGTTTTGACTTCACGTAAAGAAGCGGGGCCAATACCTTTTGATGAGCTTGCCATGGCATGCAGTTGCGCTAGCTCCTGTTGGCCTAGCAACGGTTGCTGCACGCCACGGCCGGGTGAAAACCACTTGTCGATCACAGGGAGGTCCAGCAGTCGCCGGGACAAGCGCTGGATGGTATAGCGGGTATTATCGAGTGCGTGCGACCATTGCATCAGGGAACAGGGATAACCTCGAGTAGTTTTTCAACGATGGTACTGGCCGTGACCTGGTTGGCCTTGGCGTTGAAGCTTGGCAAGATGCGGTGGTGCAGGACTTCGGGGGCTATCTCGATAACATCATCCGGAATAACATAGTCCCGGCCATTCAGGTAGGCATAGGCAGAGGATGCCCGTGCCAGCGCCAGCGTGGCCCGTGGTGAGGCACCGAACTCGATATAATCCTGCCAGTCCTTTATCCAGGCCGCGGGCTCGCGGGTCCCCTGGACCAGCTTGACCATGTATTCCTCCACGATCGGTTCGATGTGGATATCGGCCACTTCGCGCCGCGCCTGCAGAACGGTTTCTGGTAAAAGCCGGGTTTCGATAATATCCGCATCCTGGCCAAAGTGTGACTGGCGATCACGCCGCAGGATGTCCAGTTCCTCGCCTTGATCCGGGTAATCGATGCGTACCTGCATCAGGAAGCGGTCCATCTGTGCTTCAGGCAGCGGGTAGGTTCCCGACTGCTCAAGCGGATTTTGCGTGGCCATAACGATGAACAGGTCCGGCAGGGAGTGGGTTTTGCCGCTTACCGTGACCTGGTGCTCCTCCATGGCCTCTAACAGCGCGGACTGGACCTTGGGCGGTGCCCGGTTGATTTCGTCTGCCAGGATAATCTCGTGGAACACCGGGCCCGGCATGAATTCGAAGCTGCCTTCGCGCGGGTCAAAAATATCGCTGCCGGTCAAATCGGCGGGCATCAAGTCAGGGGTGAACTGGATACGTTGGAAACTGGCGTGGATCCCGCTGGCCAGGGTTTTGACGGCGGTGGTTTTGGCCAGGCCGGGCGGCCCTTCGAGTAACAGGTGTCCACCGGTCAGGACACTGATCAGAATGCGGTCAATGAGCGCAGACTGGCCGACAATCACCGATTGCATGTGGTCGCGTAACGACAGGAATTCTTGTTGTGTTTTCATGCTAATGTCTTATATCACGAACCTAGCGGTTCGGGCCTGCATTAAAATTAGGGGCACTGATGCTATCACCAAACCCTGGGTCAATAAACGCGCATCGTGGCGGTGCAGCAAATCGCAGAACACTTACCTCTTGTCCAGGGGGGAAGAAATAGGATTAAAAACAGTTAGATAGCAACGAGAAGGGGGATTTTACCCCGTTTATGGGCCACTAGCGGTAACCGCAGGCCGCGATAGCCCGGATTTTAGCGGGTTTTCAATTGCGATTTGCCGATAAGCTGTTATAATTCCGCCAGATTTTTTAAGATATTTGAAAAGTGGGCCTTGAGCCCACTTTTTGTTTACGGGTGTTTATAAATGGGACCGATGCAAGAAAAGCTAATGGCATTGTTTGAGCCCGCCATTACCGGTCTCGGCTATGAGCTGTGGGGAGTGGAATACCTCTCGCAGGGCAAACATTCGGTATTACGCTTATATATTGATAGTGACAACGGTATCACCGTGGATGACTGCCAGCAGGTAAGTCACCAGGTGAGTGGGATACTCGACGTGGAGGATCCCATCAAAGGCCAATACAACCTGGAAGTATCGTCACCGGGGTTGGATCGGCCCTTGTTTTTTGCCGAGCAGTATAAGCGTTACCTGGGTGACAGGGTAAAATTACGCTTACGCCAGGCGGTACTGGGCAGGCGTAACTTCAGTGCGATTATCGAGTCCGTGAATGATGACCAGGTTGTCCTGGTTGATGAAACCGGTGAGGCCATCGAGGTCCACATCCCGGATATCGATAAAGCAAACCTGGTCCCGGAGTTTTAAAACGGTTTTGTATGACCTTGTTTAAAGGTCGGTGTTGTACCTGGTCAAACAAGGAAATGATCAGGTCATTTACATTAGAGGCTGTACCATGAACAAAGAGATTTTGCTGGTCGTTGATGCTGTGTCCAACGAGAAGGGTGTCGCTAAGAGCGTCATTTTTGAAGCCATTGAAACGGCGTTGGCAACAGCAACCAAGAAACGTTATCCAACCGACGTGGATATTCGTGTCAGCATTGATCAAAAAACCGGTGATTACGATACCTTCCGTCGCTGGGAAGTTGTCGAGGATGACGCAGTGGAATTTGGTGATCGCCAGACAACCTTGAGCGCGGCACAATATGAAGATCCTGATGTCCAGCTGGGTGATTTTGTCGAAGAACAGGTCGAATCCATCGAGTTCGGGCGTATCGCCGCACAAACGGCAAAACAGGTGATTGTGCAAAAAGTCCGTGAGGCGGAACGTAAACAGATTGTTGATGCCTACGCGGACAAGGTTGGCCAACTGGTGATGGGCGTTGTCAAACGCGTTGAACGTGGTAACGTCTACCTGGACCTGGGCAATAATGCCGATGCCATTATCACCAAGGATGAAATGATTCCCCGCGAGGCAGTACGCCCTGGTGATCGTATTCGTGGTCTGTTAAAGAAAATTGATACTGAAGTTCGTGGCCCCCAGTTATTTGTAAGTCGTACCGATCCACAGTTTTTAATCGAGCTGTTCAAAATCGAAGTGCCTGAAATTGGTGAAGGCCTGATTGAATTACTGGGTGCTTCACGTGATCCCGGTTCACGCGCCAAGATCGCTGTCCATACCAACGAATCACGTATTGACCCGGTGGGCGCCTGCGTCGGTATGCGTGGTTCACGCGTCCAGGCGGTATCCAATGAATTATCCGGTGAACGTATCGATATCGTGTTATGGGATGAAAACCCGGCACAATTCGTCATCAACGCCATGTCACCGGCAGAAGTTGAATCGATCGTGGTGGATGAAGAATCGGAAACCATGGACGTGGCGGTTGCCGAAGACCAGTTATCCCAGGCGATTGGACGTGGTGGACAGAATGTTCGCCTGGCCAGCGAATTGACCGGCTGGACGCTGAATGTCATGTCATCGGAAGAAGCGGAAGAGAAAACCGAGGCAGAAACAGAACGCCTGCAAAAAATGTTCATGGATACCCTGGACGTTGATGAAGAAGTGGCGGTTATCCTGGTTCAGGAAGGCTTCTCGACCATTGATGAAGTGGCTTACGTACCCATTAACGAAATGCTGGCCATTGAAGAATTCGACGAAGACATCGTTGAGGAACTTCGTGGCCGGGCAAAAGATATTTTGTTAACACGTGCAATCAGCAGCGAAGAAGATCTGACCAGTGTTGAGCCTGCCAAGGACTTGCAGGAAATGGAAGGGATGGATCTTGATTTGGCCTACAAGATGGCTGCAAAAGGTATTGTTACCATGGAAGACCTGGCGGAACAGTCTGTCGACGACTTGATGGAAATCGAGGAGATAGATGAAGACAAGGCCGCCAAGCTGATTATGACAGCACGTGCTCCCTGGTTTGAAGAGCAGGACGAAGCCTAAGTTATACCTTGAAGAAGTAGTAAACAGAAGAGTATAGGTGCAGGAGATATAGATGGCAGAAGTAACGGTAAAACAGTTCGCTGAAGTAGTAGGCACATCTGTTGAGCGTTTATTAGAACAGCTCACGGAGGCAGGTGTACCCAAAAAAGACGCGGATGCCACTATTTCTGATTCTGAGAAAATGGAGTTGTTGAACTTCCTGCGCCATAAACATGGGGCAGATGATGCAGCATCACCACTGAAAGAACCAAAGAAAATTACGCTGAAACGTAAAACGACCAGTGAACTGCGCCAAACCGGTACCCATGGCAAAGGTAAAGCGGTTTCCGTTGAAGTGCGTAAGAAACGCACCTACGTGAAACGCAGCGTGGTACAGGAAGAAGAAAATCTGCGCCTCGAAGAAGAGCGTGCCAAGCGTGAAGAACTGGAAGCGGTGAAACGTGAACAGGAAGAGCTGGCCAAGCGCAACCTGGAAGAGCAGGAAGCAAAACGCAAGGCGGAAGAAGAAGCACGCGAGAAAGCCAAAGAGGAGGCGGAGCTACGTCGCAAGGAAGAAGAGGCACGCCAACAGGCGGAAGAGGCCCGAAAGCAGCAAGAACTGCAGAAAGCCGCGACTGAACCGGATACCCGCAAAGGCAAGAAAGGTAAAAAATCCAAGAGTGCTCTGGAGGAACGCCAGACACGCTATGGGCGTGAAGAACTGCACGTTAAAACCGACAAATCAGGCAAACGCCGCAAGAAACCCAAAGGCCGCGCTGTCTCGACCGGTACTGACCTGGAGCATGGTTTTACCAAGCCGACGGCACCGGTTGTCCATGAAGTCAGTGTGCCCGAAACCATTACCGTTGCCGACCTGGCACAGAAAATGTCCGTCAAGGCGGCCGAAGTGATCAAGGTCATGATGAACCTGGGTTCCATGGTTACTATTAACCAGGTGCTGGATCAGGAAACGGCCAGCCTGGTGGTTGAAGAAATGGGACACAAGGTCAAGTTGCTCAAGGAAGACGCTATCGAAGATGAAATCATCGCCGAAACCGACGAAGGTCTGGCCGTGAACCGGGCGCCGGTGGTGACCATCATGGGGCACGTTGACCACGGTAAGACGTCCTTGCTCGATTACATCCGCAAAGCCAAGGTGGCCTCAGGTGAAGCCGGTGGTATTACCCAGCATATCGGTGCTTACCATGTCACCACTGACAACGGCGAGATTACCTTCCTGGATACACCTGGGCATGCCGCGTTTACCGCGATGCGCGCACGTGGTGCCGAAGTTACCGACATCGTTATCCTGGTGGTTGCCGCCGATGATGGTGTGATGCCACAAACCAAGGAAGCGGTACTGCATGCCAAAGCGGCAGGTGTACCACTGATTGTCGCGGTAAACAAAATCGACAAGCCTGAAGCCGATCCGGACCGGGTGAAAAACGAACTGGCCCAGGAAGAAGTGATTCCTGAAGACTGGGGCGGTGACACCATGTTCGTGCATGTCTCGGCCCATACCGGTGAAGGGATTGATGAATTGCTGGAATCCGTGTTGCTGGTTTCGGAAGTACTGGAGCTGAAATCCGTGGCGGAAGGCCAGGCACGCGGCATTATCATCGAGTCACGCCTGGATAAAGGTCGTGGCCCGGTGGCCACCATGCTGGTGCAGAAAGGTACCCTCAAGAAAGGTGATATCCTGTTGGCCGGGCTGGAATACGGCCGGGTACGAGCCATGATGAATGAAAATGGCCAGCCGGTAGAACAAGCCGGTCCCTCAATTCCTGTTGAAGTACTGGGCTTATCGGGTACGCCGAATGCCGGTGATGAAGCCACCGTGGTGCCCAACGAACGCAAGGCACGTGAAGTGGCATTATTCCGCCAGGGCAAGTACCGCGATGTGAAACTGGCGCGTCAACAGGCGGCCAAGCTCGAGAACATGTTCAACCAGATGGAAGAAGGCGAAGTGAGCACCCTTAACGTGGTGCTCAAGGCCGACGTACAGGGCTCGGCAGAAGCCATTTCTGACGCCCTGGAAAAACTGTCCACCGATGAAGTCCGTGTCAAAATCGTTTCCGCCGGTGTCGGTGGTATCAACGAATCAGACGTTAACCTTGCCGTGGCATCCAACGCGATCGTGATCGGCTTTAACGTACGTGCCGATGCGGTAGCCAAGCGCTTGATCGACGAAGAAGAGGTCGATCTGCATTACTTCAGTATTATTTATGAACTGATTGACCAGGTGAAAAGTGCCATGACCGGCATGCTGGCACCCGAGTTCAAGGAAGAAATCATTGGCCTGGCCGAGGTGCGTGATGTGTTCCGTTCGCCCAAGCTGGGTGCGATTGCCGGTTGTATGGTGGTGGATGGTGTGGTCAAGCGCAACAACCCGATCCGCGTACTGCGTGACAACGTGGTCATCTACGAAGGCGAACTGGAATCACTGCGTCGCTTTAAGGATGATGTCAACGAAGTGAAACAAAACATGGAATGCGGTATTGGCGTCAAGAATTACAACGACGTCAAGGTTGGTGACCAGATCGAGGTCTATGAACGCGTTCAAGTTAAACGTGAGCTTTAATTCACTACACGAATATGCCTAAAGACTTTAACCGGACCCGTCGCGTTGCAGAACAAATACAACGCGACCTTGCCTTGCTGATCCAGCAGGAAATCAAGGATCCCCGCCTTGGAATGGTGACCGTTTCCGGTGTGCAAGTGTCACGTGATTACTCGGTTGCCAAAGTATTCATTACCGTGATGGGGGATAACCCGGATATTCCCTTAACCCTTGATATTCTGCAACATGCGTCCGGATTTTTACGCCATGAATTGGGACGCCGCAGCTCGCTGCGTAGTTTGCCGCAATTGAAGTTTTTTTACGATGAATCCATTTCACGTGGCGCCGAGTTATCAAGCCTGATTAACGAAGCGGTGGCATCTGATGCCAAGAAGCATGAACAACAGGATCAAGACTAGGAAAGCAGAATAGTGGCACGTAGACACAATAAAGGCCGCCCGGTGAGCGGTATTTTATTACTCGATAAACCGGTCGGGATTACCTCAAACCTGGCCCTGCAAAAGGTCAAACGCCTGTTCAACGCAAGCAAAGCCGGTCACACCGGTAGTCTGGACCCGCTCGCCAGTGGCTTGCTGCCCATTTGCCTTGGCGAGGCCACCAAGGTCTCTGGTTATTTACTCGATGCTGACAAGACCTACCTGGGCACCATCAAGCTGGGTGAGCGAACCAGCACCGCGGATGCCGAGGGGGAAATCATCGAAACCCGGCCGATTGATAACCTTGATGAAGCACGCGTACGCACCGTACTGGGCCAGTTCCTCGGTGAACAGGAGCAGGTGCCCCCCATGCATTCGGCGATCAAGCAGAATGGGCAGCCGCTTTACAAGCTGGCCCACCAGGGCATCGAGGTGGAGCGTAAAGCACGCAAAATCGAGATTTTCAGGCTCGAATTGCTGCGAATGGCTGATAACGAGCTGGAAATCGAAGTGCATTGTTCAAAAGGCACCTATATCCGCACCCTGGCTGAGGATATTGGCGAGGCACTGGGCTGCGGGGCGCATCTCGGCAGCCTGCGCCGCGTTCAAACCGGCCCCTTTGATATGGAAGGTGCGGTCAGTTTGTCGAAGCTCGAGGATTTGGCCAGTGGAGAAGGGTTTGAGGCACTGGATGCCTTGCTGTTACCCATCGAGACAGCCCTGTCCGACTGGCCTGGCGTCAATTTAAGCGAACATACGGCTTATTACCTGCGCCAGGGACAGGCGGTACAGGTGCCCAGGGCACCGGCCAGTGGCTGGGTAAAGCTGTTTATCGGCGAAAAGCAATTCGTCGGTATTGGACAAATTCAGCCTGATGGGCGGGTTGCGCCCAAAAGGCTAATTAACACGGCCTGATCCAGGCCAGATTTAGGTGCAAATAAGTCGGATTTTTGCTGACTTTCACTTGTACAGGAAGGCAGGGCGCGGGTAGAATACGCGCTCTTAATTTTTGCAAAATTTAATGAAATTACAGGAGCTTGCGAATGGCCATTAGCGCTGAACAAAAGGCCAGCATTGTCGCTGAACATCAACGTGGAGAAGGTGATACCGGTTCACCGGAAGTACAGGTAGCTTTACTGTCTGCCAACATCAATGAATTATCTTCACACTTCAAAACGCATATCCATGATCATCATTCCCGCCAGGGTCTGCTACGCATGGTCAGCCAACGTCGTAAATTGTTGGACTACCTGAAGAAGAAAGATCTGAATCGCTATCGTGAACTGATTGCTAAATTAGGTCTGCGTAAATAAACAATAACAACCCTGACGACGGATAAGGAAGAATCATGACTGTAGTAACGAAAGAGTTTAAGTATGGCGATCATGTGGTAAAACTGGAGACAGGTGAAATTGCTCGCCAGGCATCTGGTGCAGTCATGATTAGCATGGGTGATACGGTACTGCTGGTGACCGTGGTAGCCGAGAAGACAGCCGCGGAAGGCCGCGACTTCTTCCCGCTCACGGTTAACTACCAGGAAAAAACCTACGCAGTGGGTAAAATTCCCGGTGGTTTCCTCAAACGTGAAGGTCGACCCAGTGAAAATGAAACATTGACCTGCCGCTTGATTGATCGTCCTATCCGTCCGTTGTTCCCGAAAGGCTTTACCAACGAAGTCCAGGTTATCGCCACCGTGAAATCCATGGATCCCGATATCAACCCGGATGTCGTTGCCATGCTGGGTACCTCCGCGGCGCTTGCGATTTCAGGCGTACCTTTCAATGGCCCGATTGGTGCGGCACGTGTCGGTTACATCAATGGCCAGTACCAGCTTAATCCGCCTACCAGCCAGATGGGCGACTCGGACCTGGACTTGGTGGTTGCGGGTACGGATCAGGCGGTGCTGATGGTGGAATCAGAAGCTAACCTGTTGTCAGAAGAAATCATGCTGGGCGCGGTAGTCTTTGGTCATGAGCAATTACAGGGAGCGATTACAGCGATTCGCGAGTTTGCGGCTGAAGTTGGCACACCTGCCATGGAATGGACCGCACCGGAAGTTAACGAAAAACTGCATGCTGATGTAACAGCAGCCGGTGAAGCAGCTATTCGTGAAGCTTACAAGATCAGTGAAAAAATGGTGCGTTACGATGCACTGACCAAGGCACGTGCTGACATTATTGAAAAACTGGCTTCCGATGAGGAAGGCGGTTATACCGCTGATGAAGTCAGTGGCGCGATTGCCAAACTGGAAAAGAAAGTCGTACGTGGCCAAATCCTTAACGGCGAACCACGTATTGATGGTCGTGATACTAAAACGGTTCGTCCTATCTCAGTTAAAACCGGTATCCTGCCGCGTGCACATGGTTCAGCGCTGTTCACGCGTGGTGAAACCCAGGCTATCGTTGTTACGACTCTAGGCACCGAACGTGATGCGCAAATCATCGATGCACTGGAAGGTTCTTACCGTGAGCCGTTCATGCTGCAATATAACTTCCCACCATTCTCGGTAGGCGAGACGGGTCGTACTGGCAGCCCGGGCCGTCGTGAAATCGGTCATGGTCGTCTGGCCAAGCGCGGTGTATTAGGCGTGATGCCGGATATGGACGAGTTCCCCTACAGCCTGCGCGTCGTTTCAGAAATTACCGAGTCAAACGGTTCAAGTTCCATGGCCTCCGTATGCGGCTCATCCTTGTCCATGATGGATGCCGGTGTGCCTCTGAAAACACCGGTAGCCGGTATTGCCATGGGGCTGGTCATGGACGAAGGCAAGTTTGCCGTGCTGTCTGACATTCTGGGTGATGAAGATCACCTGGGTGACATGGACTTTAAAGTGGCCGGTAGTCAGGATGGTGTGACCGCGCTGCAGATGGATATCAAGATCGAAGGTATCACCAAGGAAATCATGGAAATCGCCCTGGCTCAGGCCAAAGAAGGCCGCCTGTTTATCCTCGGTGAAATGAACAAGGTACTGAGTGAACCACGTACTGAAATGTCGGATCATGCGCCGCGTTTCGTGACCATGAAAATCAACCCGGACAAGATTCGTGATGTAATTGGTAAAGGTGGTGCAACTATTCGTTCCATTACCGAGGAAACCGGTGCCACCATTGATATCACCGATGATGGCGTGGTGAAGATTGCTTCCAGCGACCAGGCCGCAGCCGAAGCGGCACGCAAGATGGTCGAAGACCTGACCGCGGATGTCGAAGTGGGTAAAGTCTACGAAGGTAAGGTCGCCAAGCTGATGGATTTCGGTGCCTTTGTAAACATTCTGCCTGGCAAAGATGGCCTGGTACACGTCTCGCAAATTTCCGAAGAACGCGTCGAAAATGTCAGCGACAAGTTATCAGAAGGTGAAATGGTCAAGGTCAAGGTGCTGGAAATCGACAAGCAGGGCCGTATCCGCCTGAGTATGAAGGCCGTTGGTAAAGACTAAATTGCTTTAAAGCAACGTGATAAAAAAGGGCCTTGCAGGCCCTTTTTTATTGTCCCAGTAAATAGCGCACGGTCTTCTCTTCCGCCCAGTAGCGTGGCTTGAAGGGATTGTTGCCCGTGATAAACCCGACATGACCACCAGTGTCGGAAAGCGCCATCTCGATACAGGCGGGTAGCCGCTCTTTTCCCGGTAATGCTTCGGGGATAAGAAACGGGTCGTCGCGGGACTGTATAACCAGGGTCGGGGTGCTGATAGTGTGTAAGTAAAACTTACTGCTGCATGTGGCATAGTAATCGTCTGCACCCTGGAAACCATGCATGGGTGCGGTCGCATGCTCATCGAATTCCCGGAACGTTTTGCTGTTCATGACTTTTTCATAATCCAGTGGGAACAGGCCAGCGTCATGTTTTAATTTAATGGCTACCCTTAACTTGTTTAATAAATGTCTCAGGTAGATACGCGATAAGCCTTGTTGCAGACGTTGATCACAAATTGATAAATCGAAGGGAACGGAAATAGCAACGGTCTTATCAAAGGGAGAGCTTTCGTTCAATTCACTCAACCACTTCAGTAACATGTTGCCCCCGAGCGAAAAACCCACCGCAAAGCAGGCGCGATGGGGGTAACGCTCACGAAAAGTATCCAGCAGCAATTTTGGATCAGAGGTTTCACAGGAGTGGTAGCGTCGTACAGTCTGGTTAGTTTCACCATTACAACCGCGGAAATGCATGAATACCGGGAACATGCCGGCATCATAAAGGGCTTTCATCATCCCCCTGGCATAGTGTGATTGTAATGAGCCTTCAAGACCGTGGAATATAAAGACCAGTGCGCCGCCGTTGTCATCAGGATAAGCGATATCTATGAAATCACTGTCCGGGGTAACAAGTCGCTCCCTGTGCAGGGGCAGGCTTACCGGTTGACGGAAGAAAGTGGGGAACAGGGTTTGCAGGTGGGGTGATTTCAACCACCAGGGTGCGATGAAACTTTTACCCATGATAAGCTGTTAGCCATCTCCAGTTAAACCAGCAGGTAATCCACATGACAACCTCATCATTTTTCCAGTTTTGATGGCCAGCCATGCTGATCAAGGTACTCGACCAGGTTTTTCGGACGGTATTTTGGATCCTTTTCCCAGCGAGTTTTTACCGAGGCATGAATCAATACCGGTCCCTTGCCATGCTCGATAGGGCGATAGAATTTTTCCTTGATGCGGTAAAAACTACGCCTGGAATTATGCAGGGTGGCGGTGGCGCTTTTGTTGAGGCTTTTTTTCAGGTGTGGCTCCATGGTTAAGCCACCAGCATGTGCTTCAGCCATCATCCAGTCCAGTGCATTGTCGGAAAGCAGTGAACCATCCTTGTCTGGGGCATAACTGCCGCCGATGTTACTGTGAGCGCCGGCGAACCAGACCTGTTTCAGGTCAAGGTTTTCCCGGGGTGTCCAGATAGTCGGTTCGAAGTCACTGCGCAGTTCATCAATGGCCATGGCATGTCGTGCAACGCGCACGTTGGAGCCTATCTTGGTGTCATAGAATTCATCCTTGTCATCGAACAGGCCCAGAAACGAAATCGGGATCCCCATGGCGCCTACCGTGTCCCATACGCCGACAAAACGAACTTCGCGTGATGGGTGAGAATACTGCTTGCGGAACTTGATGGATTGCTTGCCGCGTGGCGCATAATCTTTGCCTGGTTTTTTATAGTGATCAAAGGCCTGCTGAATCAGTGCGGCATTAGGTCTTTTTAAAATCCCGCAGTTATTAATTAAACCGCACAAACAGCGTACCGTGTAGGCGCCACGGCTGAAACCAAACAGGTAGATTTCGTCACCCGGTGAATAGTTTTGTACGATATAGCGATAGTCATCCATGATGTTTTTATGCAGACCTTTACCGGTCGCGCCACCGACAACCGGATCGTAATAAGAACCCACTCCCCAGTCATAGAAGACCTGTTGAGGAACCTGTTTGCTGCCAACCGGCTTGATGGCACGCGCCAGGCGCAATACGTTGGTTGGGAAGTCTTTTTGCAAGTCCTTCTCAGGACGATTCCATGTGCCATCGGCACATACCACGATGCGTTTGTTCACGTCTAATTACTCCCTTATTTAGTTCGTGTGGATAGTGTTGTTAACAGCAACAACCCATTATTCATCACAAAGATGAATATGTGCAATGGTTCCCTGGATATGACCGGAACGATCAAGTATCGAGGTAATATCGGTAATTTTACAGGCCGGGTTACCTGGCACGGGTAACGGTTCGATTAACCCGGTATGTACCTTTATTTGAGGGTAGGGGTTATCAAGTTCATAGCGATATTCAACATGATGCGGATTGAGCATCTGCTGACTGAGGATATAATCGAAAACGCGCAACTCGTGGCGCGCCACGGCATGGTTATAGATTTTGATAACTTCGGATGGGCGCTTGAATTGATAACTGATTCCCTGTGCAGGGACATCTGTCATTGACGCCACGCTGTTTTGCGTGGCGATCAAGAGCAGGGTACAGAGTGTCCGTTTTATGAAATCCCTTTCCATACTGCTAAAGTATAGTCAGGGAAACTTCACTTGTATCTTGCGGAGACTATTTTGCAGGGCGGTTCTTGATCAGTTCATCCACCACGGCCGGATCCGCCAGGGTAGAGGTATCGCCGATACTGTCTTCCTCGAAAGCGGCAATCTTGCGCAGGATACGCCGCATGATTTTACCGGAGCGGGTTTTGGGTAGTCCCGGTGCCCATTGAATCACGTCCGGCTTGGCAATGGGGCCGATTTCCGTACGGCACAGTTCAACCAGTTCCTGCTTGAGTTTATCGGAAGGCTCGACACCGACCACCGGGGTGACGTAGGCATAGATGCCCTGTCCCTTGATATCATGCGGGAAACCGACCACGGCCGCTTCGGCAATATCATCATGCAGTACCAGCGCAGATTCCACTTCGGCAGTCCCCATGCGATGACCGGAGACGTTCAATACATCATCCATCCGCCCGGTGATCCAGTAATAGCCATCGGCATCACGACGTGCACCATCGCCGGAGAAATAGTAACCGGGATAAGTCTTGAAGTAGGTATCGACAAAACGCTGGTGATCGCCGTAAACGGTACGCATCTGTGAGGGCCACGGTGCCAGCATCACCAGCGCGCCACTGGCTTCACCATCACCTTCAATCAGTTTATTGGTAGTGGTATCGATCAGGCCAGGTTTGACGCCAAAGAAAGGACGGGTCGCCGAGCCGGGTTTCAGGGCGGTGGCGCCTGGTAGCGGGGTAATCAGGTGGCCGCCGGTTTCGGTTTGCCACCAGGTATCCACAATGGGGCAGCGTTCATCTCCGACCACGTGGTAGTACCATTCCCAGGCTTCCGGGTTAATGGGCTCACCCACGGTACCCAGCAAGCGCAGGCTGCTACGGGAGGTTTTTTTCACCGGCGCATTGCCTTCGCGCATCAGGGCACGGATCGCTGTTGGTGCGGTATAGAAAACCGAGATCTTGTGTTTGTCGACCACTTGCCAGAAACGCGAGGCGTCCGGGTAATTGGGGACGCCTTCGAAGAACACCGTGGTGTTGCCATTGGCCAACGGGCCATACAGCAGGTAGCTGTGTCCTGTGATCCAGCCCACATCCGCAGTACACCAGTAAACATCATCATCATGCAGGTCGAACACGTACTTGGTGGTAATCGCCGTGAAAAGCAGGTAGCCACCGGTGGTATGCAGTACGCCCTTGGGTTTCCCGGTTGAGCCGGAGGTGTAAAGAATAAACAGGGGATCTTCGGCATCCATTTCCTCGGCCGGGCAATCCGCGGAAGCACTTGCCATGGCCTCGTGATACCAGATGTCGCGGTCATTGACCCAGTTGATATCGCCACCAGTGCGTTTCACGGTCAGCACGGTATGCACATTGGGACATTCTTCCAGGGCTTTGTCGGTATTGGCTTTTAACGGGACGTTTTTGCCACCACGGACCCCTTCATCAGCGGTAATTACCACCTGGCAGTCGGAGTCCAGAATACGATCTTTTAATGATTCGGGCGAGAAGCCGCCAAACACCACCGAGTGCACGGCGCCAATACGCGCACAGGCCAACATGGCATAACCGGCTTCGGGAATCATCGGCATGTAAATACAAACGCGGTCACCTTTTTTGACACCGCGGCTTTTCAAGACATTGGAAAATTTGGAAACTTCTTCATGAAGTTCCTTGAAAGTGATTTTCTTGTCATCCTTGGGATCATCGCCTTCCCAGATGATCGCGACCTGGTCACCACGGCTTTCCAGGTGACGGTCGATGCAGTTATAGGTGATATTGAGTTTGCCGCCCTCAAACCACTTGATATACAGGTTATCCGCGTCATAACTGTAATCCATGACCTTGTCCCACGGCTTGAACCAGGTGACAAAATTTTCGGCCTGTTCCGCCCAGAAGCCTTCAGGATCATCAATCGAACGCTGGTACATCTCCTGGTATTGTGCTTCTGTAATATTGGCCTGTGCGGCGAAATCCGCAGGAACCGGATAAAGTTTAACGTCAGACATGAATGTGCTCCCTAATATTTTTCTGTTACAGGCGGTTATTTTTTGTTCGCTCCAGTCGGGTCAGTTAAAACCGGAGAGGGATAGCGTTTATTGATTACTAATCTGTTATTTGTATCAAGAGTTCAGGGTGGGTTCAACCGTTGAACAATGATTTTTTGGTTTACAGGCCTTCTTTTTTAACTTGCTGATTCCTAAGGAAGAATACGGGTTGAGAAGGCGACGTCAGGACCTGTGCCAGGTGGGTAAACAACACGCCCGCCGCCTGGGCATCGCCCAGCGCCGTATGGCGATCGTGAATTTCTATGCCATAGTGGCTTGTCGCTTCTTCCAGCTGGTAGTGGCCAAGGCGTTTTTCATGGGCAAGAAATAGTAACATGGTATCCAGCCAGGGATTTTGTAAGGTCAGGCCCAGGTAGGGTTTGAGGGTTTTGTTAAGAAAGCGGATATCAAACTGAATATGATGGCCGACAATAATGCCATCAGCAATGAAATTCAGGATATCAGGCAGGGCGTCTTCAATAACGGGGGCCTGGCTGACATCATCATCCGTAATGCCATGAATGGCAGTGGATTCGGCGGGAATTGTACGACCTGGGTTGATCAATGTCTGGTAGATATTGCCGGTATTTTGCAGTCCCTGGTATTCAATCATGGCAATCGAGACAATCTGGTCCCCGGCATAGGCGTGAAAGCCGGTGGTTTCGGTATCCATAATAATAAAACGACTTTTCGCAATGGGTTTATCCAGCAGCGAGGTAAGCGCAATAGCCTGTTGCTGTTTATAAAGTGAAGCCAAACCATGGTTTGATTTAAGCCGTTGTTTGACACTGCGGGGCAAGAGTAACCGACGAACAAAAGGTAAAGACAGGGTCACGGTAGAAATAC
>JASFOS010000002.1:0-45222 GCA_050116415.1 Thioalkalispiraceae bacterium | reverse complement strand
CAAGGCTTTCTCGGACTATGCGCGCATGCCGCTGATGCAGTTGCAGGTCATTGACCTCAATGACATTGTCAATGAAATGATCGAGCTGTACCGAAACAGTGGTTTTTCCATCAAGCTGGACCTGGACCCCAGCGCACCACAAATTGAGGCCGATTCAGGCCGCCTGCGCCAGTTGTTGCATAACCTGATCAAGAACGCCATGGAGGCCATGGAAGGGGCTGAACATCAACAACTGACCATTTCCACCCGTTGCGCCGAGGAACATTCCTGTCGCTTTGTGGAAATGAAAGTGGAGGACACCGGCGCGGGTATCCCGGAAGACATCCTTGGCCAGTTATTTGACCCGTACATCACCACCAAGCCGAAGGGCAGTGGCCTCGGCCTGGCTATCGTGAAAAAAATCGTCGAGGAACATGGTGGTATGCTGTGGGCAGAAAATACCCAAACCGGTGGCGCATGTATTATCATTCGCTTACCCGTCATGACCAGCAGCAAAAAGCAAAACAAAATGGATGACTCACATAATACAACCCTGATGCAAAACAATGACAATGCCGCCTGACACCAATATCGTAGCCCCTTCAAAGTCTGATTCGATGGGTGCTGATCTGAAGCTTCACCAGATACCTTATATCCTGGTGGTCGACGATGAGCCCGACATTCGTAACCTGTTGCAGGAAATCCTTGAAGATGAGGGTTACGATATCGCCACCGCTGAAAATGGTGAAACCGCGCGCCACTTGCATCGTCAACGTCGCCCTGATCTGGTTCTGCTGGATATCTGGATGCCTGATGTTGATGGCATCACCCTGCTCAAGGAATGGTCGGAAGAAGGCGCGTTACCCATGCCGGTGATCATGATGTCAGGCCATGGCACGGTTGAAACCGCCGTCGAGGCAACCCGGCTCGGCGCCTATGACTTCATCGAGAAACCGCTGTCACTGGCCAAGTTATTACTGACCGTGGAACATGCCCTGGAAGCGGATAAGTTGATCCGGGAAAACCAGGGGCTGCGTCGTCACAGCCTGGTTGCCCACGAACCGATCGGCAAGAGCGTAGTGATGCAACGGCTGCGCGAACAAATCAAGCGTATAGCAGAACATGACAGCTGGGTGCTGATCCAGGGCGAACCTGGCAGTGGTATGAAAGTCATTGCCCACTACCTGCACAGCTGCAGTACCCATGCGGACCGCCCCTTCATCGAGGTCAACATCGCGGCGCTGGATGAAACTACAGCCGGCGAGGAACTGTTTGGTCGCGAGCAAAACGGCAAGGTCCACTACGGCTTACTGGACCAGGCCAATGGCGGCACGCTGTATTTACAGGATATCGCGGAGCTGGACATGACTACCCAGGGCAAGCTGGCCTCGGCGTTACAAAACAAATCCTTTACACGAATCGGCGGCGATACCCCGGTTCCCTTATATGTACGGGTGATCGCCGCCACCCACCATAACCTGGAACAACGCGTCGAAGAGGGCCTGTTTCGACGGGACCTGTTCTACCTGTTAAACGTGGTGCCAATTTCTGCGCCTGCTCTGCGCGAACATCGTGAGGATGTGCCTGAATTACTCAATTATTACACCAGCCTCTACGTCGACCAGGAAAAACTCCCCTATCGTAAATTCAGCATGGCGGCACAAAACCGGCTGCGCAACTATGACTGGCCCGGCAATATCCGCGAGTTGATGAACCTGGTCCAGCGCCTGTTGATTACCAGTGCCGGCACTGAAATCAACCTGGAGGAAGTCGACAGCGCCATTGGAATCCAGGACAAAAAACCGTTATCCGCCCCCGGTATTCCGGCCAGCTTCAACCTTCCGCTACGTGAAGCACGTGACCAGTTTGAAAAAGAGTACTTTGAATACCAGTTGCGTAAAAACGGGGGGAGCGTGGGCAAGGTGGCACAGATTGCCGGCGTTGAACGGACTCACCTTTATCGCAAATTAAGAGCCCTGGGTATCGACCCCAAGAACCCGTTCAACGAGGAATAGCCGCACAATCCATGGCTGTCTACATGACTTTGTAATATAGTTGCACGTAGTTACTACTAATAACAACGAAAACAACCGCTAATCATGAAAATCATCATCCTAGGTGCAGGGCAAGTGGGTAGCTCGCTGGCAGAGAACCTGACCAGCGAAGCGAATGATATTACCATTGTTGATTCCAACGAAATGATACTCCAGGCACTGCAGGATCGTCTTGATTTACGCACCGTTAGCGGGCGGGCCTCGCACCCCGATATCCTGCGCCAGGCTGGTGCCGATGATGCGGACATGCTGATCGCCGTCACCGACAGCGATGAAACCAACATGGTCGCGTGCCAGGTCGCCTATACCCTGTTCCGTACGCCCACCAAGATCGCGCGTATACGTGCCGTCGAGTACCTGAATCAAAAACAGCTGTTTTCACAGGATGCGCTGCCTATCGACTACCTGATCAGCCCGGAACAGTTGATCACCGAATATATCCAGCGACTGATTGAACACCCCGGTTCACTGCAGGTGCTGGATTTTGCTGATGGCCAGGTCAAACTGGTGGGGGTGCGCGCCTACTACGGCGGGCCACTGGTCGGTAACGAGTTGCGCACCCTGCGCGATCACATGCCCAAGATCGATACCCGGGTCGCCGCCATCTACCGGCGCGGACGCGCGATTATTCCTGAAGGGCATACGGTTATCGAGGCCGACGACGAGGTCTTTTTCGTTGCCGCCTCCAAGCATATCCGTAAGGTGATGAGCGAACTTCGCCGGCTGGATAAACCCTACAAACGCATCATGCTGGTCGGCGGCGGCAATATTGGCAAACGGCTCGCCCAGGCCCTGGAACAGAACTACCAGGTCAAACTGATTGATCATAATGTCGAACGGACCCATGCCATTTCCAATGAGCTGGAAAACACCATTGTCCTGCTGGGTGATGCTGCCGATGAGGAACTGCTGATCGAAGAGAACATCGAAAACGTTGACGTGTTCTGTGCCCTGACCAACGATGATGAAGCCAATATTCTTTCATCCATGCTCGCCAAGCGGCTGGGTGCACATAAGGTTATGACCCTGATTAATCGTGCTGCCTACGTAGACCTGGTACAGGGTGGCGAAATCGACATTGCCATTTCACCGCAACAATCCACTATCGGCAGTTTGCTGGCGCATGTGCGACGTGGCGACGTGGTTAAAGTACACTCCTTGCGTCGTGGTGCAGCCGAGGCTATCGAGGCGATTGCGCATGGTGATCCCAACACCTCGAAAGTGGTGGGACGTACCGTCGAAGAACTCAAACTTCCCCCTGGCACAACGATTGGCGCCATCGTGCGTGATAAAGAAGTCATTATTGCCCACCACGACACCGTGATCGCACCGGAAGACCACGTGATCCTGTTCCTGGTTGACAAGAAATACATTGTCGAAGTTGAAAAGCTTTTCCAGGTCGGCATTACCTTTATTTAACCAAACAGCATGCAATTACTTGTCATTCAGCGCATTGTCGGCATCCTGCTCATGGTATTCAGCTTTACCATGGTGCCACCGATGATCGTCTCGGTCATTTATTACGACGGCGCTTTTGAGCCCTTTTTTGATGCCTTCGCCTTCACCCTGATCACCGGCATGGTGCTTTGGCTGCCGGTAAAAAACCGCAAGCAGGAGTTGCGCCTGCGCGACGGGTTCCTGATCGTGGTGATGTTCTGGACCGTACTGAGCATCTCGGGTGCCATCCCACTGTTTCTTTCTGAACAATTAAAAATCTCGGCCACCGACGCTTTCTTCGAGGCTATTTCCGGCCTGACCACGACTGGCGCCACCGTGTTGACCGGTATCGATAACCTGCCCAAGTCGATTCTCTGGTATCGACAACAGTTGCAATGGCTGGGTGGCATGGGGATCATCGTACTGGCGGTTGCGATCATGCCGATGCTCGGTATCGGTGGCATGCAACTATATAAAGCGGAAACACCGGGCCCGATTAAGGACAGCAAACTGACACCACGTATTACGGAAACCGCCAAATCGCTCTGGTATATCTACCTGGCACTGACCGTTGCCTGTGCCATTGCCTACTCGCTGGCCGGTATGGATACCTTTGATGCGATAGCCCATAGTTTTTCAACCATCGCCATCGGTGGTTTCTCCACCCATGATGCAAGCATGGGGTACTTCAACAGCACCCCCATGGTGGAAGTGGTTGCCATCGTCTTCATGTTACTTGCCGGCATCAATTTTGCCCTGCATTTCATGGCCTGGCGTACCCGTAGTGTTTTTCACTATCTAAAAGATACCGAAGCCAAAACCTATTTTATAGTTCTCTTTATCACTGCCATCATTGCATCCAGTTATCTTTACTACACCAATTATTTCATTACCCTGGACCGGGCGATACTACATGGTGTTTTCCAGGCCGTTTCCATCGGTACCACGACCGGCTTTACAACCCAGGAATATCATAACTGGCCCGGCTTCCTGCCGGTGATGCTGTTGTTTACCAGTTTTATTGGCGCCTGTGCCGGTTCCACCGGCGGCGGCATGAAGGTGATTCGTTTCCTGCTTCTGATCAAACAGGGCACGCGTGAGATCGTTCGCCTGATTCATCCCAGTGCCGTCCTGCCTATCAAGGTAGGTGGCAAGCCACTCCCCGACCGGGTAATCGCCGCCGTATGGGGGTTTTTCTCAGCTTACGTGGCGACCTTCAGCATCATCCTGTTATTACTCATGCTTACCGGCCTGGATCAAATCAGCGCTTTTTCTGCCACCGCGGCAAGCATGAACAACCTTGGCCCGGGCTTGAGTGAAGTAGGCCTGAATTACGCCTCGCTGCATGATCCTGCCAAGTGGATCTTGTGCGCCGGCATGTTGCTGGGACGCTTGGAAATTTTTACACTGTTGGTATTGCTCACCCCGGCCTTCTGGCGACGCTAGTATGAGGCTTGTCAATCAACTTGTACGCTGATATTGCGTGGCGGGTTGATATAGGTAATCGCCCGGTAAGCATCCACGGCTCGAGCTGTGACCGTTGATGCCTCCAGCCCTGTTATGAGATCACCACTGAACTTCAGGGCATTCACGGTATCCTGGAAATCATAGTCAGGGCGAAAGGACCTGACCATGGCCGCGATTCCCGCCACGTGCGGGGCGGCCATCGAGGTACCGGAATAATAGTCATAACTGAAAGTGTTCCTCGTCAGGCCCTGTATAATGACCCTTTCGATCTCTACGCCAAAACCCAGCCCGGTATCATTATTGGTTTCCAGGTTAAAACCAATCCGGCAGTCCAGTACCCGGCAGCCACTGGGTATCGCGAATGATAAAAGCTGCAGCCTGGCACTCGTTGTGTCTTCGCTGATTTCAAAAAATGGTATCGACGGGGTCGCCGCATCACCAAACAAAATACGAAAGCTGTCACCACTACCCAGGTCATAATCCACGTTAACGTGCAGAGTCAAATCATCATACGCAGCGCTTGATAAATCCACGCCAGCCGACATGAAAGCACTGTCATTACGGTTTGCCGTATACAGTCCCGAGAAGCCGCTGGGATCACTCATGTAACTCAACGTATATCCCGGGTAATAAAACTGGTTTGATTCTTCTACCCAGGCTTGCGGTGAAAAGTTCCAGTTCGCCAGGCCATTTTCAAAATCATCTTCAAAAACGTTAGTAATCGTCCCGGCGACTTCGCTGATAATATCCACCCCGGGTGCCGCCACGTCGACGGTGCTGACACCGCTATTGGAGAACGCCGCCATCTGGTACTGGTTATTCAATGCCGCCACGCATACCAGGTTGGCGTGCGCATAGCTGCAGGGATACACCGGCGTTATATCATTATCGTTAGCTTCGTTACCGGCCGAAGCAACCACCACGATGTCATTCTGCCGCGCCTCATCAAGCACCGAGGCTAACACCTGGCTGTTGGCATAGGCACCGAGGCTGAGATTAATGATCCGGGCGCCGTTATCAATGGCATATTGAATGCCTTCCACGATGGCAGCGAGTGTCCCGACCCCGGCTTCATCCAGTACCCGGATTGGCATGATGCTGGCCTGCCAGCAGATCCCGGCAGTCCCCTGGCCGTCATTACCTTCGGCACCGATGATCCCGGCAATATGACTGCCGTGGCCATCCTGGTCCACGGGATCATCATCATTATCGACAAAATCCCAGCCGCGGATGTCATCGATATAACCGTTCCCATCAGAATCTGTTCCCGTGGCGGCCTCGTTCGGGTTAGACCAGATATTGGTCAACAGGTCTTCATGATTATAATTAACCCCACTGTCGATCACCGCCACCACGCTATCGCGGCAATCCGTCACCAGCTCCCAGGCCTGTTCGCTATTGATATCCTGCCCTGCACTTCCCACCGAACTGTTAATCGTCTGGCCAGTATTTCTCAACGCCCATTGATTGCCAAACTCGCTATCGTCGGCTAATGCCAGTTTGCGATAGATATAGTTTGGTTCGGCATATTCTACTTCGGGCCTTTGTTTCAGCTCGTCAATCAGTTGCACCAGCTGTTCACTGTTCTTGAGTTTAACAACATGCCTACGCCCGGAAGGTTTTGCTTCTTTGATACTAAGTGAAAATGACTTCAACAGCCTGGCTGACTGGGCGGCACTGACCTGCTTTTTATACTGGACCACAATTTCATCCGCCACATGTGGAAGCGTGGCTGCAAAAGCCGGCAGGCTTGCCGCGAAGACAGCAAACAGGTAAACCATTTTTCGCCACGGCTTAACCAAGTGGTGCACCTTGTCCCTTGATGGTAATTTCAGCGGAGGGCGCACTGAATGTGGTTGCGGCCGGGAACGCCGAGTAGGCCACCAGCTTCAGGTAATACTCGCCGCTGCCCAGTTTCAGGGTAATCGAGGTGGGTGCCGTTGCTCCCGATTGATAAGGCAAGTCAACCATCGTGACACCGGGATCGGTCAGGGCAAAGCCCTGGGTCTGGCTGTAGTAAACCCGGTAGCCGCCGCCAGGCTGGTGCACTTCTGGCTCGTGGTTGGCATCCCAGCTGACGGTAATTGTCCTTGCAGTGCTACCGGATGATCCTCCACCGCCACCACCGCAAGAAAATAATGTATTGGCTACCAACAGCAAAACGAACAACTGCTTCATGGGAAATTCTGCTAATCCAGTCTCTGTTTATTTATGTTTGGAACTACCTGAACGGCTCATTACTGCCTGGCACCCGGGCCATCAGTTGCTATCGTGGGCTTATTCTGGCAGGAAAATACCAGGTTAACGAAATAAATGGTTTTGCTGTTAAGCTGGCCTGTTTTAGCCAGTTTACAATACCCAGAATCAGCATTGATATTATAGGTTTCACCATTTTTGTTGCACAATTCAGAGGCATGTTTCCGTGCCTCCCGGCAGGCCACCACTTCACTCTCACCCTCGTGGAAGACGTAGCCACCCCAGTTTCCTGCATATCCCGGTACCAGGTGTAGGAAAAACCAGAATACTAAAATTCGCTTAACCAACATCAACGATTACCTGGCGACGGTTGCTTTCCGGGACTTATCACGGTCATGGGCAAAACAGGCTGCCCGTCTGCGTTGTATGATCATAACTGTTATATCGTCCTGTGCTGCTCTAACTTTATATAGCCTACACTGTACCCTGGTACAATAGAGTATCTGCGCTTGCTGGTGATAGCCTAAATCGGGCTCAGCCTGCTGTCTGGGACTAATTCACTTTTTTACCATCAATCCACGTTAATTTCATGATTCTACTACGTTTTTATTAAAATCTTGACCAGGATCATGGTTGCCCGCAGAAATCAGGGTATCGTTAGTGCAAGGTAGTGTACCGGATAGTATTTTTCATTGTAGGGCATGGAACCTACAATCAAAAACAAAAATCAGGTTGGGATTTAGAACAAATTGATAATTAAATTTACGCCAGATAATCATACGCGCAATCACTCCCTTGTTGTTGGCTCCTCGAAAAATATTGCTACAGCAGGTTTTACCCTGCTCGAGATCATGGTTGTAGTCGTGATTATCACCATTCTCTCCAGTTACGTCATGCTTAACCTGCAGGACCGGGATAAAACTATTCAGCTTGAACAGGAAACAAAAAGATTAAAACAGATTATTTCACTGGCGCGCGAAGAAGCTATCCTGAACTCAGAAGTGCTTGGCCTGCGCTTCAGGCAGGTGTGTTATACCCTGGTGTCGAGAAACAACAACGAATGGAAAGCCTATAACAACAATATATTTGGTCCACACGAAATACCGGCAGGGATCGAGCTTCATTTACTGATTGATGATGTGAGTACGCCCTTACCACGCGAGCAGACGCCAAAATTTCCGCAAATCGTTATATGGCAAAGCGGTGAACTTACACCCTTCGAGTTAATCCTGAAAAGTTCGATTACACAAACATCATATTCCCTGACTGGAAATGATTTTGGTGATGTGGAAATTGTTAAACAAAAGTGACATGAAAAATTACATTTTCAATAACCCGAAAAACACCGCTGGTTTTACCTTGGTGGAAATACTTGTTGCCCTGGCCATCTTATCAATCAGTCTTTCGGCTGTTTTGTATGCCATCAATCAAAATACCAGTAATCTTGTCTATTTAAGGGACAAAACTTTTGCTCACTGGGTTGCCTTAAACAAGGCCGCGGAGTTTCGTATCAACCCTGGTTTGATACGCAACTCTCGCAGCTTAACCGGCCGATACACGCTTGCCGCACGTGACTGGAACTGGACCGCACAGGTCAAGAATACCGAGGACAATGATCTCAAAAGGATTGAAATAGCTGTCTATAGTGCTGAAGATGTTGATTTTAAACTTAGCAGTTTAACGGCTTTCATTACCTTTAGGTTGCTGGATAAATGAACACTATGCAACGAAGCACGGCTACAGGAAATCGTATCGGTATCCCAGGTAATGTGCATCATTGTAAAAATGGCTTTACCCTGGTTGAGCTTGTTATAGCAGTATCTGTATTCGCGGTACTTGCCAGCATCGCCTATGGTGGTTTAGCCACCGTGCTGAATAGTAACGAGCATCATGAACGTATTTCCGATCGACTCTCCGCGCTGCAGACTACCTACCTCTTGCTGCAACGAGATATAGAACAGGCATTATACCGTCCCATCCGTAATGATACTGAGCTTGCTTTACCCACATTATATTCAATACCGAAAGAAGGTTTATTGTTCGAATTCACGCGCTCAGGCTGGCAAAACCCTCTTGATATGGAACGCAGTGAACTACAACGTGTAGCTTACCAGGTCGAGGATGGCAAATTATTGCGCAAATACTGGATGAACGTAGATCGCACGGTCAATACCAGGAAGCATGAGGCGGTTATATTCAGTGAATTCAACAATATACAAGTCAGGTTTCTTGACGAGGATAACAAATGGCACCCGGCATGGCCGCCATATGGTAAAAACGACACAGGCCACACTTTACCCATCGCTATTGAAACCACGATCGACTGTGGGGATTTTGGTCCGGTGGTTCGACTGTTTAGCTTGAAAAATGGTTAAATTAAACAAGACATTACCAGCCTTCCCCGCCAGGCAACGCGGCGTGGCCTTCATAACTGCCATGTTAATCATGGTGATTACCACCATTATCGGAGTTTCGATAAGTGAACGCATGCAAATCACGACCCGGCGCACTGCAAACATCATTCACAACGATCTCGCTTACCAATACAATCTTGGGGGTGAAAGCTGGGCTAAATTAATTCTATTGCGCGACCTGGAGGATGACAGCAAACATGGTTATATCGATTCATATCGGGAAGGCTGGTCTACCCAGTTACCTGTCACCCGTTTCGATGAAGGCACTATCACCGGACAGATCACTGATCTACAAGCGCGCTTCAACCTGAATAACTTGTTACTAGATAAGGTCAGCAGCACAAAAACTCCCCCTGATAGCCCGTCCATTCAGTATTTCAGGCGTTTACTTGTTAACCTTGAACTGGACCCCGACCTGGTTTACGCCATATTGGACTGGCTCGATGCAGATAGTAACATCACTTATCCTGCCGGTAGCGAGGATGAAGAATATTTACATAAAAATTATCCCTACCTGGCCGCAAATCAATTGATGGTTGATGTCTCTGAGCTGAGGGTCATCAACGGTTTTTCGGCAGCTATAACTGCCAAGTTGATTCCGCATATCACGGTCCTGCCAACTTATACCGAGTTAAACATAAACACCGCAGAAAAGGCACTTCTGATGTCTCTTGATTCGCACATTGACAGCACTATTGCTGATGCCATAATGGACTATCGTAAAACCAATTCATTCAAAAACAAGCTTGAATTTATAGACTTTGTTGAAAAATTGCTTGATAGGGAAACCCGGACAAGCAGCACTATTGACCGGTTGCTGGGCGTCTCCAGTAATTATTTTATGGTAAATAGCATGGTGAATATCGACCAGGCCAGATCAATTTTACAAAGCACTGTTCACCGCACCATTCTTGGCAAGATCAGTGTTATAAAGCGGCGCAGAGGTATGCTTTAACATGCAACAAACCGTCGTCGTATACCTGCATGATGCTGTACTAAACTCGGTAAGCTGGGTGCCTGCCAGTGACAATGCCGATACGCCTGTGCAAGCACAGGTTGGCAGCCTGGATGATTTGACGACTGCCTGTAGTAATCATAAGGTTGCTGTCATTATTCCCAGCACACTGCTCACCTTCAGCAGTTTACAATTACCAGCAACAGACCGTGAGCGGATGCTGCGGGCTTTACCCTATGCCATGGAAGATCGCATCATTGATGATGTCGACAGCATGCATTTTTCAATCCATGACTGGAAGAACAACCTGGTAAACGTCTCTGCTATATCACGCCAACAGTTGGAAGATATCATCCAACGCTTTAATAATGCCGGCATTTACCCTGACTATCTCGTTCCTGATCTTTTTATGACTCCTTATAAAGAGAATAGCTGGACAGTAGTCATTACCAGTAAATATGCGCTGATCCGAACCGGACACCATACTGGCCTATCAGTTGATAGCTTCAACCTTCCACAAGTACTGTCATTGAATCTTGCCCAGGCTTCGAAGCTCCCGGGGTCCATACATGTAATCCGCAAAAATGATAGTGATGCTTCAACCTTTGAACAACTCAAGGCTGACTACCCTACCGTAACATTTTCTGAAGAGATATATAGCGCTGACTTTGTCGATTTGTTTAAGGAAAATTTTATTGAAAACACGCCTTACAACCTGTTACAGGGTAAATACAGCAAACACGAACAACTTACAAGCCTGTGGAAAGCCTGGCGGCCGGTAGCAATTTTTGCCGGCATCATGCTGGTCTTTTATTCTGTTTCTCTCGGTGTCGATATCCATAATCTTAATCAACGTATTGCACGTGTCGATAACGAAATAACTGCATTATTTAAACGTGCTGTACCCGAGGCAAGAAAAGTAATTAACCCACGAGCCCAATTACAACAACGCATCTCGGCTTTGAAGCAGGATACAGATAATCCAAATACCGGCTTCCTGCCTTTGCTGGCAAAGGCAGCAGATCATTTAGCTAACAATGCAAGCATCAAGCTGATCAGCCTCAATTATAAGGAGTCAAAGCTGGACATAGAGCTGGTTATTGACAACTTCCAGAAACTGGATGAACTCAAGAGCAACATAGAAAAACAAGGCATTAAGGCAGAAATAATATCAGCAACCGCTGATGACAAGTCTGTACTGGGCCGATTAAGGCTAAGTGGGAAGGTATAATGATCAATTATTTGAAAACAATTGATAAAACAGAGCGCTTTGCCTTGTTAGTGGGCGCCCTGTTCATTGTCGCCTTCCTTGTATACCAGGTAATTTTTTATCCCTTGCATAAATCTGTAAGTAACAAACACCAGCTACTCAACGAGAAAATACAGACTTTGCAATGGATGTACCAGGCCACGACTGAATATGCTCAATTGAAAAAAAACAAGCCACAAACCAGTACTAGCTACTCAAATGATTCACTACTGACAATTATCGATCAAACAACTGTCAAGCTCGATGTGAGGAGCTTTATTCGGCGCATTGATCCGGAAGGCAAGGACCGTGTCCAGATATGGCTTGAGCGTATCAATTTCGATGACCTGGTCCATCTTTTGAATATTCTAAAGCGTAATCACAACATAAATGTCGAAAGCCTTTCTATAAATCGACAATCAGAACAGGGCCAGGTCGATGCACGCATTACGGTAAAAGGCAATAGCTGATGAAACAGAAAATCAAACTTATCATTCTTGCCATAACCGGGTTCCTTTTCTTCCTGCTGGCCACATTTCCTGCGCAGTACGCCTACCAGATCATACAACCACGTATCAAAACGCTTTCACTTTCCAACATCGACGGTACGCTCTGGAATGGTTCAGCCGGTTCTGTTCGCTACCAGGCGACACCGCTCGGCGCGCTCAACTGGTCCTTACATCCCCATGACATACTACGCGGCCACCTGGAAACTGATTTTTCACTGGTATCAAGCCAACTACAGACAACCGGCACTGCGGGTAGAGAGGTGTTCGGTGCGGCCTATACGAAAAACCTGCAAGGCCATATCCCGGCACAATTATTCAGTAAGCAGCTTGGCCTTAAATCCTTCGTACCGGCTGGCAAAATACATTTTTCAATGCAACGGATGGAATTTTCCCCCAAGGGTCGACTTGAATCCGCCATAGGTCACATCACCTGGGAGCAAGCTGGTATTTCCAGCCCGACGCAGGCCATCCTCGGCAATCTGAAAATCGATGTTAGCACCGAAAAGGAAGGTGTGGTTTTCAATATCAGTGACGAAAATTCCCCCATCAAGGTCAAGGCGGATTTACTGGTATGCCCTGATGGCAAATACGAACTAAACGGTGAACTGACCCCCACGCCGCAGGCACAAATGGGGCTCAGCCAGTCACTGGCCCTGCTTGGTAAGCCTGATAAAAATGGGGTTATAAAGATTAAATACGAGGGGCGCCTGCCACGATGACAGGTGTCATCAGGCTCAACGCCGGGTCTGGAGCTTTTACCACGGCAGGCGCGTATATTATTGTGTGATATTAATATCTATGCATATTTGCTATTATTAAGTAAGGCACATATGCCTGATAACTGATTGAATTACTTTGATTTTTCACTCTCCGGCAGCCTTTTTATGGGCCGGAAATAAATAAGGGCAGGACTTCCCGTGGTTGTATCATCTCGACTAATCAAAGCTAAACAACCTCATCGCCTTTTATATGGCCCCCTGAAATTTTTCCTTACTTTTCTGGTTTGCCAGCTGCTATTTACAAGCTCCCTGCCAGCCCAGGAAAACGGCTTTGTGTTACGCCTGGATAATGCGGATATCGATGTATTGATCAGAACCGTTGCCGACAGGACAGGCAAAAACTTCGTTATCGACCCCAATGTCAGGGGCAAGGTTACCGTACTGGCGACCCAGCCCATGAACAAGGACGAACTTTACCAGGTGTTTCTTTCAATACTTCAGGTACATGGCTACACAGCGGTAAAATCAGGTGAGGTGATCAAGATACTGCCTGCCAAGGAAGCAAAACAATCGGGCGGAACCAGCCAGCTTAATAGCCGCCTTAAAGGTGATGAATTTGTTACCAGGATCATAAAACTTACCAATTCATCAGCAACCCAGGTAGTTTCACTATTACGCCCCCTTGTTCCCAAGGATGGTCACATTGCAGCTTCTTCTGATAGCAATGTGCTAATCATTTCGGATCGTGCTGAAAATGTTGCCCGCCTTGTTGCAATCGTGTCGCGGATTGATAATGCCAGTAAAATCGACGTCAAGATTTTCAAGCTCGAACACGCCTCGGCCTCTGAAATTGCGCGCATCTTTAATACCTTACAAATACGTGGCAAGGGAAAGTTTGGAGGTGACATCAGCGTTATCGAGGATGACCGTACCAACAGTGTTATCGTCTCTGCCAGTAAAGAAGACCTGGAAAAAATAAAGCGGCTGGTTAATGAAATGGATATTCCCAGCAAAGGTACTGGTAATGCCCAGGTAATCTATCTGAAATATGCCAAGGCTGAACCACTGGTACCGGTCTTGCTGGGTGTGAGTGAAAAACTCAAAACAAAAACCGCTAACAAGGAAACCACTGGTTCCAACAAGGATATAAGCATACAGGCGGACAAAAACTCGAATGCACTGATCATTACAGCACCCTACGACCTTTTCAATTCATTAAAAGGTATTGTTGAAAAACTCGATATTCGTCGCGCACAGGTACTGGTTGAAGCTGTTATTGCTGAAGTCTCCCTAAATACGGCACGAGAGCTCGGTGTAGAATGGGTCATAGACGGCACCCCTGGCACCAACAGTGCCGTTGGCTTCATCAATTTTGGCTCCCTGGAAGGCATGATTGGTGCCATCTCCGCCATCGACCAGGGAAATACGCCGAGTTTACCCTCGGGTACCTCGGTTGGCTTTGGTCGTGAAGGCAGCTCGGTCAACTTTGCCGCCTTCCTGCGCGCCTTGAACAGCGATTCGGCAACCAACGTGTTATCCACCCCCAGCATCCTGACATTGGATAATGCCGAAGCAGAAATCGTGGTCGGTGAAAATGTCCCTTTTATCTCCGGTGAATACACTTCCACGGCAACCAGTACTGTTAACCCGTTCAGGACCATTAACCGTGAAGACGTCGGGCTTAGCCTGAAGGTGACACCACAAATTAACGAAGGCAATGCGGTTCAGCTGGAGATCGAACAGGAAATTACCAGCGTTATTCCTGGTGCTGAAGGTGCCACTGACCTGACGACCAGTAAACGAAGAATAAAAACAACCGTGCTTGTCGAAGACCAGGAAATCGTGGTGCTGGGAGGCCTGATCGATGACTCTTTACAGGAAACCCAGAGCAAAGTTCCATTACTGGGAGATATACCGTTACTGGGTTCACTGTTTCGTTATAACAAAGCTTCCAAAATCAAACGTAACCTGATGGTCTTTATCAAACCGGTGATTATCAGGGACGATGCGACAATCTCACAAATTACTGGCGAAAAGTATAGTTACTTGCGCGCCAAACAAATTGCCGAAAAAGAAGAGGGCGTACCCTTGATGCCAAAAGATGCGTCACCAGTACTGCCGAACGTATTCATCGATATTCCGCCACCCTTTAATTACACAGATACCAATAACCAGTAGCCTGGAAACACTAATGGCAGACGAACAGGTAACGGCAACCACCCCTGAGGCTCCAGACAGCGACCTTCTCGCCCATCCTGATGTTGTCAGACAAACGCCTGATCTTCCCTACAGTTTTGCGCGCCATCATGGTGTGCTGGTTCTCAATACCAATGTTCAGTGCGCCCGCGTTGCATATCGTGCAGACACCAAGGCATGGGTACTGGAAGAAGTCCGTCGCTTCCTGGGGGTACCCGTTGCGCTGGAATTGTTGTCTGCTGATGCCTTCAGGGAACACCTGGCACATCATTACGAATCCGATAACCAGGCTTCCAGCCAGATGATTGCCGACCTGGGTTCAGACCTGGGTGTCGATTCAATTGCCCAGGAACTGCGTGAACCCGAGGATTTGCTGGACAGTGCTGATGATGCACCGATCATACGCCTGATTAATGCACTTTTTACCCAGGCGGTAAAGGACAACGCCTCGGATATTCATATCGAACCGTTTGAAGATCAACTGATAATCAGGATGCGCATAGATGGTGTGATGCACGAAATCATGCAATTGCCCGTCAGCCTGGCGCCGTTACTGGTATCACGGGTCAAGGTCATGGCGCATCTGGACATCTCCGAGAAACGCTTGCCCCAGGACGGGAGAATTTCCCTGCGCGTCGCCTCTCATCCTGTCGATATTCGCGTTTCTACCCTACCTTCGAGCGGAGGCGAACGCGTGGTACTTCGTTTGCTGGATAAAAATGCCGGCCGTATTGACCTGGTTAAACTCGGCATGGAAGGCGAAACCCTGGCCGGCCTGAAAAAACTGATCCACAAACCCCATGGTATCCTGCTGGTAACCGGGCCAACCGGCTCGGGTAAATCAACAACCCTCTATGCCGCCATTGATGAACTCAATGATCGCAGCATGACCATCGTGACCCTTGAGGATCCCATAGAATATTATATCAATGGTATCAGCCAGACCCAGGTCAATCCCAAGGTTGAGCTGACCTTTGCCCGCGGTTTACGCGCTATTTTACGTCAGGATCCGGATGTCATCATGGTTGGCGAAATACGTGATCTGGAAACCGTTGAGGTCGCCATCCAGGCAAGCCTCACCGGCCACCTGGTTTTTTCAACCTTGCATACCAATAGTGCCATAGGTGCGCTGACACGCTTACGTGATATGGGCGTCGACTCGTACCTGTTATCTTCAAGCCTGATCGGGGTACTCGCACAACGCCTGATCAGGCTATTGTGCCCGGCATGCAAGGAACCCCACCCCTTGTCCGACGCGGACTGTGAAAAGTTGCAGACCACCTGTGGTGAACATGGTATTGACATGTCTAACCCACCAATGATTTATCAACCCCGGGGATGTGATAATTGCCATGGCACCGGTTACTCCGGTCGAAGTGGTATTTATGAACTGGTGACCATTGATGAACATCTGCGCTCACTGATTCACAATAATGCCTCCGAACAGGATATTACCGCTTATGTCAGCAGCAAGTGGCGTAACCTGCGTCAGGATGGTTTACGACGTGTTCTTGATGGCGATACCAGTATCGATGAATTACTGCGTGTCACTCAGGAGGATTGAGCATGCCGGCGTTTGAATATACGGCAATTACTTCCGATGGCGATGATACACAGGGCGTCATTGAGGGTGACTCTCCACGCCAGATTCGTCAACAGCTACGTAATAGTGGCCTGATCCCCATGACGGTCAACGAGGTCAGCAAACAGGAAAAACACCACCGGCCTAAACTCAGCTTTAAAAAAGCAGTCAACCATACTGAACTTACGCTCATTACCCGGCAACTTGCCACCTTGCTCGAAGCCGGCCTGCCCATCGAGCAGGCTCTGCATGATATTTCACAACAAACCCGCAACTATTATCTGCAAACCATATTGCATGCTGTACGCTCAAATGTGAATGAAGGTCACAGCCTGGCTGACAGTCTAGCCGAGTACCCTGACGTGTTTCCTGACCTGTACCAGAAAACTGTCGATGCGGGTGAACAATCCGGCCACTTGCATATCGTACTGGAAAGACTGGCTGATCACAGTGAAAAGCAGCAACAATTACGCCAAAAAATACAGCTGGCACTGTTCTACCCGGCAATATTAACCATTATTGCCTTCCTGGTTGTCACCCTGCTAATGACCTACGTGGTGCCGCGCGTGATTCGCGTTTTCGAGACCACCGGCCAGGACTTACCTGCCATTACCCACTTGCTGATCAATGTCAGTGACTATCTCCGTTCCTATGGCCTGCTAATCCTGTTAATACTTTTCGTTGCACTGGTGATCTTTCGCAAGCTCCTTAAAAACCCGGTGGCCAGACAAAACTGGCACCGTTTCCTGTTATGGCTACCCTTGGTAGGCAACATCATCCGCAGCGTTAACACTGCACGATTTTCGCGTACCCTTAGTATCCTGGTCGCCAGTACGGTTCCCATTCTGGAGGCATTACGTATTTCCTCGCAACTACTGAGTAACCTGCCGATGCGCAAGGCTGTCGAAGATGCCTCGATACATGTGCGCGAAGGTTCAAGCCTGAGAGACGCTCTTGAACAGACCGGGTATTTTCCGAACATCACCTTAAGCCTGATAGGCAGCGGTGAATCAAGCGGCAAACTTGACACCATGCTTGATCGCGCTGCGGACACCCATGAACGAGATGTGGAAGCTACCCTGTCCATCGTGCTAAGTCTGTTTGAGCCACTGTTAATACTGCTTATGGGTGGCGTGGTGCTGATTATAGTGCTCGCTATTCTGTTACCTATTTTTGAATTAAACCAACTGGTTAACTAGTATTGGTATACCAGAGGGGTTGTCGCAAATGAAAATGATTTAGGAGCTGTTATGACTCGCTTTAATCAACATAAGCCCATGCCACGTTCATTTACTTTTTTGTTATTCGCACTACTGTTCGGGCTTTCAGCTTGTAGCACGACCCCTGATAGCAGTTCCCAGGGGCTTTCTACTATTGAGCGTGCACGTGAAGCCTACCGTAAGAAAGATTATGGACAAACCCTGATTTTATTGAATGCCCTGGTACAGCAGGGTAATGCTGAAGCCCAGTATGCCCTCGGCTATATGTACCGCTATGGGCAGGGATTACCACGTAACCAGGAGCGCGCCAGCTACTGGATTACCATGGCGGCCAAGAATGGTTGTCAAAAAGCGCAAACCGCTCTGCAGTTAATGCGTCTCAAGGATGACACGCAAAAAGCACTGGAGAATAAAGCCGCCAACATGACCGGCTCCTGCAGCGGCGATGAACAACAGGACAAGCAGCCCTAACGTAAATCCAGCAACAAGGTTTCCTGTTTCTTGTTACGCAGCAGGTTTACGGTAAGCAGTTCGGCGCTGGATATTTCCGCGATGACCTCGGATAGTTGGCTACGATCATTGAGTGGTATGCCATTCACTGCGACCAGCAAATCGTCCGGCTGCAAGCCCAATTCATCGTATAGACTGCGGTTGGATTGTGGTTTGACCCGGTATCCTTTCAAAACACCATTTTCAAACACCGGCATGATATCGAAATGCTCGGCGATTTTTTCCGGGTGCTTCTGGAACAGTTGCCGATACTCCTTCACGTCAACCGCGGAATCCTGTGCCGCAGGCTGTGTTTTTGCTTTTTGGCTAGTTGGAAGTTTTTTCAACCCCGGGAAGCGCAAGGTCTCGAAACGGCCGTTGCGTAACAACAATACGTGGTCATTCCTGACTTCGACCAGTTCCATGTCTTTTTGAATCTTGTCACCGGTTCGGTAAAAACGCTGGTTTTTGCCTGCTTCACCGATGATTGCCGCGCCATCCTTGGGCCCTGAAAAAACGAAGATGCCATGCAGCGTGAGCCTGGTTTTGGTCACCGGCGCCACTTGGGGTGTCGCCTTGGGCTGCTTTTTCACCACCGGGGTATAACCAAACAGGTGCAACTCGGAAATAAAGGTATAGTCCGCCTTAGCAGTACTTGCCAGGCCTGGGTTAGTTACGCTGATCTTTGTTGCCGTTTGGGTTAACGGTGTTTTCTTCCAGAACAGCGGCACAATAACGTCCCAGGTCAATTTAGCGGCAAAGTAGCTGACCAATAATACCATCACGATGGTCAGGGCTCTTGGCAGCTTGCTGGAAATGAAAGTTTTAAGCCATTGTGGCCACAAGGTGGGGTTATTAACAAGCGCAATACTATCCCGCCAGTTGACAGAAGAGTGCTGCCAGAATGCTTTTAGAGCGTCAGTAGTTACGGGGATTTTCATGCTCAAGCCGGATACAAATCCTTTAAATATATTGCCTAGCTTAACAGATCAGGAATAAATGCTACAAAAAAAAACCCCCGACATGTCAATGTCGGGGGTGTCAATACCGAATAAAATCTAACGCTTATTCAGTTGTAGTGCTGTCGGTAATACCGATCTGGCGATACCACACATCACTGCCATTGTGCATATCACTGCCCTCATCTTCCATATCACCGTTCTGGGCCCATGCGGCATGCATGGTATTGCCATCCGGTGTCAGGAAGACTTCGGGTTCCACCTGTTCAGTATCGCCGGTAGCCAGACCATAGAAGACAGGATTACCATCTTCATCAGTACTTTCACCTTCATAGGTCTCACCATCATTTGTAGTACGCGCATAGAAGCAGTCCAAGCCAGGTGCATGGGTAGGCACACCATCTGTTTCAGCGATACGTACCTTGTTTTCAGCGGTACAGTACGTGACTACGAAGGTTTTCTGGGTCGGATCTTCAACAGTCGCAATACGGGGTTCCACGACTGAAATCTTCGATTTCACCAGGTTGGAGGTATTGCGTGGCACATCCCAGGTTTCGCCGGCATCAAAGGAACGGCGTACCAGGAAGTTATACTGATCTTTATAGTAACCCTCCGGATCAGCAGTCACTGCCTTGAGCCAGTCCTTGGTCCAGGCAAAGCCAACTAACAGGCGATCACCGTCAAGCTGCGCACGTAGCGAACGGGCGTCATCATAGATGTTAGTGGTCGAACCATCCAGCAGATCTTCCGGATTCCAGACTACTTCTATTACCGTGCCATCACTTACGGTTTCTGAACCACAACTGACACAGACGTTATCCGTGAAGTTGGATGTCTTGAATCCACCCACTGCGCGGCGCATGAAAATATCGGCACGTTCACCCTGATTAAAAGCACCCTGTTTGTAAACCATGGCCAGTTTCACTTCATGGTTTGGATCGCTATTAACCACGAAACGTTCACGACGGGTGTTTTCATAACAGCCATTTTCGGTAGTACCATCTTCATTAATGTCAATGTCACTACACAAGCTCCAGTTATAAACCGGCTCGATGCCATCCACTACCGTGTCATAGATCTGCTCCTCGGTAACCGGCTGACTGAGGATATAACCATGGTGCACCGTATCCGGCTGGTTATAGGCAAAGTGATGATAAATCACGAACTTGCCGGTTGCCCATGGTTCGTTCGGACAGCCTTTGTCCGTACCTTCTTCACGACACAGGCCCTTGGTTTCTTCGTACATCAGCAGGGCAGTCGCACCGCTAGCACCTTCACCGGCAGCAAAGTGCAGATTAGGACGAGAAGCCGCGGTATTGCCATCCAGCGGGTAACCGACCGTGGCAGCATCTTCGTCCTGGTAGGAGGATTTACAGAAAGTACCGACATCGGTAATAGTCACCTGCTCTGCACAGTAAACCGGACCATCAGCAGTTATCGCCGTAGTGACACCACAATACAGCGGACCTTCACCCTGACCGGCCTGGTCAATTTTGCATGAAGCATTATCGGATACGCGTACAGGTACACTCAGACGATTGGCAGCCGTTGGTCGACATGTATCATCCGTCGCCGCATCGCAGCTATCTGCTGTTGTGGCTTCAAAATTCGCCCAGTCGATGTAGCTGTACCAGATATCGGTTTTGTGGTGGGTTGTAGCACCTGACCAGCCCAGGCCGGGGCCTTCACCCAGGCCGGGATCCAGACCTTCTGGATCTTCCTGCCAGGTCACACCAAATGCAACATCTTCAAGACTGCCGGGGAAATCCAGCTTGGCATCACGACGACCAGAGGTCAGTTGCTGCGGCTTGTACCACACCATCCTGCCCGCATCGGTCAACACACCACGTGTTGTCCAGACACAATGATAAGGCACGTTACCGAAGCTGTAACTGACGATACCCTGGGAACCGGCGACCTGGAATAGATCTGCCGTTGGATCAGCGGGATCGGTGACCGCAGTATCCAGTACCGGGCTAATATCCGAAACTGTATCACCGTTGTTATCCACCACGTTGAACGGGTTTGAGCCTGGACAGTAGGTGGAAACCCAGCTAACCAGCACATAGTTACCTTCCACGGCCATGCTGGGGCCTTCATTACTGACATCGAAATCCAGGTTACTGACCTTGATATCCTTGCCACCACTGCGCGACAGGTTGGTACGGCTCCATGTCATACCGTTATCGAGCGAAATCGCACTCCATGCATCAGCTTCACCATTTTCACCAGTACCATCTTCATAGGACATGATGAGACCATTAACTTCACCATTCGGGCTGGATATTGCATCAATACCTGCCTTGTCAGAATGTGCCCCTGGTGTCTTGGAAACATTCATCAGGTAGATGTCGGCATCCAGCAAACCGGTGGCCAGCTGCACACCCGCATCTTCCAGTGATACGAAGTTGGTATCAGGATCATCATCATTGTTGACGTAGTCCTGCACAACACTGACCAGCGTGTCAATATCTGCTTCTGTTGCGGTACTGAAGTCAAATGGGTTGATTCCGGCCGCTGTTAATTTCGTCGCCAGAGCAGTTAAGTCACCGGGTAACTGAATACCCGCGGCAGGGTCACTGTCCAGGCTCTGTAACAGGCTGGCCATCGCGCGAACGACTTTACTTTCCGCATCCAGATTGGGGAGCAAATCCAGCGGGCTCATTTTGCTCTGGCCAGTGGCACTACCCAAATTAATAGGTCCCACAAAGAAGCTAACCTGCTCACCTGCCAGGTAATTGAATTCACCATTTTCATTGGTGGTCGCATTTCCCACCGAAGGCGTACTGTAACCTAAACCACTGACAGCGGCGTCGATAAACGTTCCTGTCAACAGGGATGACGCCGTTGACGCGGTTCCCGTCGATGAATCACTTCCTCCACTACAGCCGTACAACAATGCACCGCCAATGGCGAGTGCAAGTAGTGACTTGAGATGTTTAATCTTCATTAGACTTTCCTCTTTAGTCTTTAATCTTTTTCTCACTTCGATTCCGTGTATGACCACGGGGCTTTATCAAACGATAAAGCCCCGGGTTACTTAGTTGTCTTCAAATGCCGGAAAATCATCTACGGTATAGACTTCTTCAGAAGAAGTTCGTAGCGATGTTCCTGATACTACCGAAGTGTCATCCACCTTGGTGAAATCTGCTTCACCCAGTTTACGGAACCAGATATCACTACCCATGAAGTGCTCTGGGCCATCGTAGGCTTCATTGGATTCTGCCAGGTAGCTGGCATAAGCTTTACTACCATCTGGCGTCAATCGTAATTGTGCCTCACCTTCTTCCACGTTCTTGCGCATAGCCAGCCAGTCAAAGACTTGCAGTGGCACTTCCTCACTAACCTCCCAACTGTTGTGAGGCACTGTTTCAAAGGTTTCACCAAAGTTGGTGGTACGGGCATAGAACATG
Organism: Thioalkalispiraceae bacterium; assembly: GCA_050116415.1. Taxonomy (GTDB): domain Bacteria; phylum Pseudomonadota; class Gammaproteobacteria; order UBA6429; family Thiohalophilaceae; genus JARRJY01. The sequence continues at coordinate 22,384 of JASFOS010000002.1, read as the reverse complement.
TCGGTCGGTGCCGCATCTTCCGGATCAACGTTATTTGCCAGTCCGTAAGAAGAGATAAAGACCTTCTTGTTCTGCTTGTCTTCAGGTACACAAGGCGCTCCGTCACAGGCTGCGATTGTACCGGGAACTGAAACAATACGCGGCTCAATGGCACTTTCCGTGGCGTTTTTCAGCAGTGACACGTTGCGAGGTCTTTCGAAGGCGCCAGCTGCAAACGTTTCACACTTGATCGTCGGTTCCACGTTAAGCTCGGTACGCTCCCAGTAGCAACTTTCTACACCGTCACCTTTTGGATCGGTAGTCCAGGTAGCACCACCATCGAAGGAACGACGTATGTAGAAGTCGTACTTGTCCTTGCCATTTCGTGCCGCCGCCCAGTTAGGTGTAAACGTATAACCCAAGGTCACCCAGTCACCACGAATCTGGCCACGATGCGCACGTGATTCAGTCATTGGTGTTTCCCAGGACTCTTTCAGCAAGTCCGCCTCGGTGGCTGTCCATGTCATCAACTTGTCATAGACCACCTTGGTACCGTCATCTTCAACCACTTCGTCTTCGCCGCCTTGTGGTGCCAGCGTCAAAGTTGGGGTAACAGATGACATGTTCTGCACACCTTTGAGCCCCTTGGCGTTACATGTTCTTGGCAAGGTGCTGGTATAACGCACAGTGCCTTCACTGGTAACCACGTCAAAAGTATATTCTTGCTCATCCAGCCAGGTATCGCACAGGAAGTTGTCATACTTGTAAGGGTTTCCGGTCTTGGCGACACAGCTGCCTGCTTCACAATCCGGATCAGTCCAGACACTCAGCCGGCGCAGCATGATGTCCGAAGGACGACCCTTTCCTCGCTGACCTTGCTTGTAGATGGCGATCAACGGAATCCCCGCGCCATCGTTACCGCTTGGACCCAGGGCAGGTTTCTTGCCCTGCAGGATGAAACGAACACGGCGGGCATTTTCCGTTGCATAACGTGCCGTACCGTCAGCCATGCCGATGACGATCGGATCCTTGTTTTCATCCAGTTCCGGCAGGTTCAGTCTGTCGCCTGCTGCAACCAGGTCTGGCTTGCTGAAGTCGAAGCTATGGTAAAAAATATCTTTACCCACTTCTTCATCAACTTCCACGTTGAAATCAATCGTACCATCAGGACCGACACCGACACCCTTGGTTTCTTCGTAGGCCAGGATTGCCCAGGCACTGTATTCACCCGTTTTGGAATTCAAGTACGGTTGCAGGAACAGGTTAGGACGTGATGCCCCGGTATCACCATCCAGTACCGAACCGGCACTGGTCACACAGACCGTCTGTGAACCACCGGAAGTAACCACTTCCTTCATGGAAGCACAGTTCACCATCTGGCTGAACGCATCAGCCGTCGGAGTCAGTGGTGAATAATTACCTTCTGCATCTTCGTTATCCCAGCCTTCCCAGGTTACCAGGTTGCCATCAGCATCCAGGCGGCAGTACTCATGTCCAGGCGTTGAGATATTGTCCATGTTACACATGTTGTTGTCGGTCAGACGTACCGGCATGCTCATGAAGTTGAGCGCACGGACACGGGCGTTTTCACCGCTACTATCAACCGGGTCACCGAGCAGGTCAGGATCCGCCGCCTCGTCTTCAGAACCGGGAATATCTTCGGTATTGATAGCATCAAAGTCAGACCATTTGATGTAGCTGAACCAGACATCGGTCTTGTGACTGGTCTTTGCACCACTGAAACCATGACCTGGACCGTCACCGCCACCTGCTTGCAGACCTTCAGGGTCTTCCTGCCAGGTAATGGCAAAACCGGCACTACCCGCACCACCCACGAATACCTGGTAGGCATCGCGCACACCGGATGTCAGGCGTTCTGATTTATATATCTGGATAGTACCATCCCAGGGTTTGATAGTCGCACGTGCAGACCACAGGCAGCTATAGGCCACCTGCGCAGGATTAGGAATACGCTCGGCGTCGAGCGGTGGTACCGGGTCCGAGCTGTAATCAACTAAACCCTGGCTACCCGCTACACCGTAATAATCAGGATAAAGCTTGTCTTTATTGTCGACAACGCCATCACCATTGGTATCTGTCTCAGCCAGGATACTGTAACGTGGCTGACCACCCTTGCAGTACTTGTCGGTCCAGGCCACCAGGATTTTGTTGCCTTTAACCTGGAATACCGGTTTCCTGGACTCACCCAGTGCGCCAGTTGGCAGGCCAGTGACGTCAACTTCCTTATCACCGGTACGTGCCAGGTTAAAGCGCTTCCAGCTCAACCCATCATCACGCGAAATGGCCATGAAGGTATCCGGTGCACCACTCGGGATACGGAAATCCACATCTGTGTAAGCGGTAACGAGTGGCTTGGTATAACAAACATCATTTCCCTTGGACGGGATTTTCTGACCGACCAGGCAGTTGCCTTCTGCATCTTTTTCCTGAAGTTCAGTACCGTCTGCCTTGGTCGCCGGCACATAAGCCGTCATAACATTCAGCTTAGCTTTGGCGCTGGGCAATGTCGGTGTCTTGGAAACGTTCTTGCGGAAAATTACGGAATCTTCCAGCGCAGCGGCCAGGTCGATGCTGGCCTGGTCCAGTGACACATATTTCAGATTGGTGGTGTCATCACCATCATTAGCGGCCAGGTCAACCACGCCAGTCAACACGGTTTCCAGAGTTGTCATTGCTGCCGTGAGATCAGTTGAAGTCGATAATGCCTCGAAATCAATCACACCGTCGGTGAGGAGGCTGCTGTAGTCACCGCCATCTGACAGTTTGTCTTTCAGTAGCTTGGCAATATCATCATTGAGCTGGATGCCGTTACCATGCTGACCATCTTTATCCAGTGACTGTAACAGGCTGGCCATCATTTTAACCAGGTCGTTGTCGAGGTCGGCATTCATCAGGTCAAGTGGCGTGATGACGCCCTTGCCGCGAGCACCGCCCAGTTTCACTGAACCAAACTCAAATACCACGTCTTCACCATCCGCGTAATTGAATTTGCCATCTGCATCCGTCATACCGGAATGCGATGGAGAGCGATAATTAACACCACTCACTGGCCCATCAAATAAAACGCCTGTATAGGCAGTAGCAGGCGTCGTTGTGCCTGAACTGGCGCTGTCACCACTGCCACCACTACAGCCTGCAAGGCCGATAGCGAGTGCTGCCGACACACCCAGTGTCAGCCATCGCTTTGTTTTATACTTGTGCATCATCCATATCTCCAATCGAATGTAATATTCGTGTCTTTGCGGTTGAACCTAAATTTTCAAAGTTAATAAAAAAAGTTTCCTGCTATTTCATTTGGCAAGCAATTGTTCCAAGGTACATTGATCACCTGGCCAATGTTTTGCTTAACATGCCGAGGCTGGCAAGCACTTTGTGCTGGGCCAGAATCAGGTCATACTGTGCATTGGTATAAGCACGGCCAGACTGGAACACTTCATTTTCAGTATCCAGCAGGTCGAGCAAGGTACGTTTACCAATACGGAACTGGTTATCGTATGAATCGCGGGTTTTCAGGCTGGAACTGAAATGTTGTTTCAGATCCTGCACCTGTGATTTGCGGGTGGTGTACTCACTCCAGGACAGGCGCACGCTCTGATCAACAAAACGCATCGCATCGTCACGTGAACTTACCGCCTTGTTCAACAGGTGGGCTGAAGCGCGTTTACGAGCACTATCAGAACCACCGTTAAAAATATTCCAGCGCATCTGCAGCATGGCATAATACTCATCGTCCTCGGCTTCGATACCATCCAGGTTTTCATTCCAGGCCCGGCTGAGTACCAGGTCAAACTGCGGGTAATAAGTACTGCGACTACCATCACGCACCGCGGTTGCCGCTTTTACTTCGGCGCTGGCTGACGCCAGCAGCGGGTTAGTCTGGTGCGCACTGTTCAGGGCCATTTCCAGATCCGCCGGTAAGGCGTGCTGAACAGTTTGCGGCGTTTCCATCTTTTCAGGTACGGCCTTACCCACGACCCGCATATAATTTGCTTCTGCATCAAACAGGTTGGCCTGGGCTGCCGCCAGGTTGGAACGTGCCAGCGAGAGACGGCCACGCGCCTGTTCCAGGTCGGAACTGCGTCCCACGCCAGACTTGGAGCGTTGTTGGACCTTGTTAAAAATTGACTGGTGTTTATTGAGATTGGCTTGTGCCAGGCGAAGAATCTCGCGCTGACGTATCACGTCAAGATAAACCTGCGAGGTGCGCAGGGCAATTTCATCTCGATCATTTGCTAACAAGTGTCCTGCCGCCTCGACACGTGCCTGCTGCTGATCTACCTGGCTGCGTGTTTCAAAGCCCTTAAATACGTTCTGGCGTAATGTTATTGCTGATTCCTTGCGACTCAGGTCATAGAAATCATCATCGCCATAGGTTGAAACAGTTGCCGGGTTCCTGCTGTATTCCTTACCTGCCGCGGCCGTAATATCAACCGATGGATAATAACCGCCTTGCGCCTCTTGCAGTTGTTGTTCACGTGCCAGTTTTTCACTTTCACTGGCCAGTACGCGCGGGTTGGTTAACAACGTTTCCTGTATGACCTGTTGCAGTGTTTCAGCCATCAGCGATGAAGACAAAAAAGGCAGTACAGTGAGTGAAAACAGTATGGCCTTGCGATTTTTATTTTTCATATTACCCGCACCTTTGTATTATTCAGCTTAAATTGTGTTCAGTACTAATTCAAGGTTTGTTGAGATCACGTCACCTGATTACTGGCGACCACGGCATTGATCAGGTCATCAACATCCGTTTGTCCCGAGGTGTGCACCGTTGCCAGCAAGGTGAATTCACCGTCAAGCTCTCCTGTCGGATTGACATGTAAATCATAGGCGTCACTGCCATCGCTGCTTTGTTCAAACTTGACATAGTTGTCTATCGGGTCTGCTTCATTGAAACCATCCAGCAGCTCCGAAATATCGATCGAATCACCCTGTTGGGGTTTGAAATCCAGGATAGTGTCACCTGCATCTTCAAGCGTAGTATATTTAAAGACGTCTGCGCCACCGCCACCGTCAAGCGTGTCGGCACCTTTGCCACCGATCAGCACATCGTCACCCTGGCCACCCAGTAACTGATCGTCGCCAATCTGGCCGGCCAGCAGGTCATCACCGGTATTGCCGATCAACTGGTCGTTGCCGGCGCCGCCATCCAGCACGTCGTTGCCTTCGCCGCCGCGCAACAGGTCATCGCCACCCTTACCTTCCAGGATATCGTTATCATCGCCACCGGCCAGGCGATCGTCGCCACCGGCACCGAGTATGACGTCATTGCCCGCGCCACCATCGATGTCATCGACTCCGCCGGTGCCATGCAGGACATCATCACCCTCTGTGGGCGTGTTGTCGCCCGGGGTACTGTCGGCACCACCAATACCGCCCTGGTAGTCTGAGCCACGGCCATCCAGGCTACCCGGCTCGTTATCATAGATCTCACCAATCCCCAGAAAATCACTTTCAGCAACGTTCAGTTCCATGCTGGGGTTGGATAATTCAACGGTGAAAATTTCCGGGACGTTTTCCACTTCCAGCACATCATCACCAAAGACAACAACCTGGATAGTGGCACTATCTGAACCAACCGGTATTTCAATCACTCCAGACCTGGCATTAACCGGCTCACCGGTATTGGGGTTGATCAATGCGTAATCGACACCGCGCTCGGCACTGATGTCATTCAGACTGAAGTGAATGGTAAACGGCTGGTCCTGCACCACTTCACTCAATGTCACGGTAAACTCAACAACCTTGGTGGTACCCTGTTGTGAACCGGCACCTGGGCCTTGTCCTGGACCGCTGCCCTGGCCGCCTTCCCCTGACGAGGCCGGTTCCTTGACGCTCAAATTGCTGATATTCAGGAACGGTAACTGTGTTCCACCATTGTTATCGCCGCCACCCGGTGTGGCGCTGGCAAGCCCGGGGGTACCTTCAGGCATTTCATAGTCTGCAGCTGGACGACCCAGGTTGCTCTCGCTTTCATACCTGGCTGCGGCGTCAGGTGTTTGCGTATCGTGACTGACCTGTACGTGAGTGGTATTACCTTCACTGCCGGCCAGTTCACCCGCTGCGGCGGCATCTAGAATTTCTGAGGGGTCAAGCCCTGCAAGAATTGCAGCCTGCATATCCTGTAGCAATTCTGAAATATCAGCATCTTCACCGAAGGCTGAAAAATCAAAAACATCCGAATCCAGCACGGCTTCACCATTGGGGCCGAGTTGGATGCTCGAGCCGTCGGCAAAACCGATAACTGCGTTGGCATTATCACCACTACTCAGATTGTCGCCCTGGTTAACCTTGTCACCAATACCCAGGATTCGTTTAACACCATCTACACCAACAACAGTCACGACACCTATCAGGGATAACACAATACCAACAGGTATCAATTTGTGGGTTTTTGAACCATCAGCCATATTCAGCTCCTCACGAACCATGATTAATCTTGTTATCAATTCCTGGTGGAATCATTATCATCAGATGAGATAGTGTTGTTATCAATAATACACAGCTATGTTCAATATTTATTGATTTCGATCAAAAGTGGCAGATTAATTATTACCTATGTCACAAAATGAACAAACAAACAGTATCTTCAGCTTTTTCTACATAGAGAATTGTAGAAAGTCGGAGCTAATAGAAGAAACTGTACGCAGGTACTAATGCTGTACGTTGGTACAGTGTCCATAGGAATGACTGGCTACTCGCCAGGCCCAGGGCAGCCAAGGGCCACCCTATTGTTGATTGCCGTTGAGTACCAACATCAGGTGCAGCCGATCATTGACGCCGGTTTTACGGAAGATTGAAGAAAGGTGTGCTTTCACCGTACGTTCTGTGATACCCAAGCTATTTGCTATGGTTTTGTTGTTATTCGCCTTGGCAAGCAATTCAGCAACTTTCCTTTCTGTTTCTGTAAGGCTATCCAGATCAATATAGTTGCCGCTTTCACTAACTTCCGTCATATCTGTACATTGGTTAACAAGCCATTGCATCAAGCGCTTACCAATCCAAATCTCGCCCATCTTGATCACCTTGATGGCTTCTTTCAGATAATTAATTGAAATATAGCTGTTAGCATAACCCAGCACACCGCTTTTCAATAACTGTATACCTTCTAGTTCGCTGGGTTTGTCAGATAGTACCAGTAACTTGAGATCGGGAAATTTATTGTTAATTTTTTCCAGACCTGACAGGCCCTCGAGGCCTGGCAGACCTGCGTGAACCAGTACAAGCTCAGCGTCATTGCTTTCAAGCGAGTCAACAAGCTCCTGGTAGTTGCTGACCTGCTGTTTATCATGTTCATCAGACAAGGCTGAATTCCAGCGAGAAAGTAATTGCTTGTTGTCAGATGCAGATATGATCATGTTCACGTCCCCTGCTACCACTATCGTTCAGTAAATGCTTTTTCTTTCGCCTTGAGTACAGGTTTCAGTAAATACTGCAACACGGTTTTTTTACCAGTTTTAATATCCACGTTAACCGCCATGCCGGGAATAATCGACAACGGGTCTTGCTCGCTGCCAAGATAGTTCCTGTCAGTGCGCACCAGGATCTTGTAATAACTTACTTCCCGGTTTGCATTACTGTCAGTAATAGTATCCGCGCCGATATGTTCAATCTTGCCTTCCAGCCCACCATAAATCGAAAAATCATAAGCGGTAAACTTGACCATGGCCTTCTGGCCCTTGTGTAGAAAACCGATATCTGATGGTTTAACCTTAGCTTCTATCAACAAGGTATCATCCAGGGGGACTATTTCAGCCAGTTTTACCCCTGGCTTGATAACACCACCCTCTGTTTTCACCAGCATTTGCTTGACGATGCCTCTGACCGGCGATCTGACACGGGTACGTTTGACCCTGTCCTCCAGCGCCTTGTTGGTTTCCTTCAGGCGCTCTATCTCAACCAGTGTCTCGTTAAGCTCTTCGCGCGCACCACTGCAAAAACCGTCTTTGATATCCTGAAGTTGACGTTCAACGCGCAACACTTCCAGCTCGGATACCGCTCCCGTCTTGACCAGTGGCCTCAACATGTTCAGTTCTTTCTGTAATGAACGCTCTTTTCGTTCAAGTTGTGCTTTACGTTTCAGGTAAAGCTGCTGTTCCTGCTCAACCAGTTCGGGTTTTCTTTCCAGGACGAACGCGGGGGCTTCAAACGGCTTCAGGTCGGCTTCTGCTTTCAAGCGCGCCGCCTGGGCACGATGCTCCAGGCAGTGCAAGCGTCCCTCTGCAAGGTCAGAGGCAAACTGTGTATCGTCAAGCCGTAGTAGAATATCGCCCGCATCAACGATGTCACCTTCCTTGAACATAATCTTGTCGACAATCCCGCCTTCGAGGTTCTGTATTACCTGAACATGCCCGGCTGGAATCACTTTGCCCTTGGCACGCGTGATTTGGTCGACTTCGGCAAGGCTCGCCCATACTGATATGGCAACAAAAAACAACACAATCACCCATAGCAGTTTACGGCCACCCGCAGGCGAATAATACTCAACTGCCTCATCGGCTTCTGTAGCAAAACGATTACGCTGTTCCGCGTTATCTCGGTTTATATCCTGTTGCTTTCTGTCACTCGCCATTTGTCAATCATCAACCTGTAATACTAAATACTTCACGAATAAACCTGTCCTGTTCTCAGTTGTTCAACCACGTCGGCCTTGTTGCCATCGGCAATAATGCGGCCGGCTTCAACTACGACCAGCCTGTCCACCAGCTCCAGCATCGCTGATTTGTGCGTGACCAGGATAAATGTCTTGTCCTTAATATAATCTGCCAGCTGCCTTTTAAATTCCGCTTCGGTTTTGCTGTCCATGGCATTACTCGGTTCATCCATAATCAGTAGCGGCGGGTCACGTAACAGTGCCCGTGCAATGGCGACGGATTGACGCTGCCCGCCCGACAGCCCGAGGCCACGCTCACCAATTGGCATGTCAAAACCCAGCCGGTGATTTTTTACAATATCAATTACCCCGGCTCTTTTCGCCGTCGCCAGTAACTGTTCGTCACTGACATCACTGTTGCCATAGACAATATTGTTTCTGATCGTGCCAAAAAACAGCATTACATCCTGTGGTACATACCCGATATTTTTTCTCAAATCTGCAGGATCAATCTGGTTGACATCTACACCATCGATTCGCACAAAACCGGAATCGGGTTGATACAGGCCGAGTATCATCTTTTCTATTGTCGATTTACCTGAACCCGTGCGACCGATTATCCCGACATGCTCGCCCGGCTTTATCTTCAGAGAAAAATTATTGATAATATTCTCGTCTTCAGCTGAATATCTGAAATTCACATTCTCAAGTTCAATCTCACCCTCGACATGCGGATGATGGATCAAGCTTCGTTGTTGTTCCCTGTCACCGGGCAGCGCCATGATTTGATCAAGGGTTTTTAACGCCGACAGGGTCTGATGATAGTGGGTCGCCAGGTTGGCAACCTGGGCCATGGGCGCCATCGCACGCCCGGTCAGGATCACCGCGGCGATTAAACCGCCGAGCGATATTTGGGACTCGGCGATCAGGTAAACGCCGGTTGCCACTACACCAATGGTAGCAAGCTGTTGAATAAACACCGAGAAATTAACAACGGTAGTGGAATATTTACGCGCCTTTACACGCCAGTCAGAAATATATTCTACATCCTCTTCCCACTTATGTTGCAACTGGCTTTCAGCACCCAGTGTCTTGACCGTTTCAATACCTATCAGGCTTTCAACCAGGGTTGCATTTTTTTGCGCGGCGCCTTTTGATTCTTTACTAACCGCCTCCCTGATTTTTGGCTGCATGATCAATGCGAAAATGATAATCAGCGGAATGGCAACTGCCGGCACCATCACAATCCAGCCACCGACAAACCAGATCACCACCAGGAACAACACCACAAACGGTAAATCGATAAACGTCGAGATGGTTGCAGAAGTAATGAAGTTCCGGATATTTTCAAATTCATCCAGGTTGTTAGCAAAAGCCCCAACTGAATTGGGACGCGCGGCCATTTTTACATCGAGTACTTTCTCGAATATCATCGCTGATAAATCAATATCTGTCTTTTTACCTGCTACATCCAGGAAATAGGCCCGCAAACTGCGTAATAACAGGTCAAAGCCGAAAACAATAACAACGCCTATTACCAGTACCCACAGGGTCTCTACCGCATGGTTTGGTACGACCCGATCGTATACGTTCATAATGAACAAGGGACTGGCCAGCGCAAATATATTGATCATCAGTGAGCTTACCAGCACATCACGGTAGATATGCCATGATTTCATCAGTGCTCTTTTGAACCATCCTCTTGTCTTATCATCAGCGTCTTTCACCCTTTGATCAAAGTGATGAATCGGCTTGAGACGGATTACGTAACCAACAAAAAGCGGATCCAGTTCAGCCAAACCTACAACTTTTTCCTCGAGTCCCACATCCGGATCAAGAATAAGAAACTGTTTTGCCTTTTTGTTTTGCTTGAGAACAATGCATGCCTTGCCATTTTTCAACAGGCAAATCAGTGGTAAATCAGCATTGTGAATTTTCTTTAGCTTGCGCTTCCTGATATCAGCTTTATAGCCGGCACGAGCAGCAGCGCGAATAAAAATCTTGGGAGTAAGCGTGTTATTTTTTAAAGGTAGCCCGGCAACCAGCTCGTTGGCTGTAAACTTTTTATTCTCGAGTTTAGCCAGAAGCAATAACGACTGAAGCAATACGTCTTTCGATTGCACACCGGTGTCATGTTCATCTACTTGCTGGAACTGCTGCGTCATAGATTGAGAGGTTCTTCATATTTGCAAAATGCAGAAACACTAATATGATGAAAAAATCACAGCAAATCAAGACTGCATCTCGACATATTCAAGCCTGGCTGATTGCCACCGCCAGCCTGTTCATATGCATATTTAAAGTAGGTAATTAGGAGCGGGCAAGCAATAAGCGTGGCATGCGTTTTAGCAGACTCTGCCAACGGCCCAGTCTTTTGGCCTGATCGACGAAGCGACTGCTGCCATTTTTATTGACCAGCCACAGCCCCTGGCGATTAAAGCTGTATACGGGAACTAAATCAGGACGACTGGAGGCTGGCTGGATTTGTTGACTGAGATTATCCAGCACCAGTGGTTGATCCTTAGAATCAGGATAATAATAAAGCACCATGTGCGCTTGCTTGCTTGTTAAGGAATGCACGTAGGTAATGCGAAGCCGGGATTCAGGGACGCCCATGGCAACCAGGGTAAAGTATTTCGCAATGGCAAAGTCCTCACAGTCTCCGGCATTACGACTGATAAACTCAGCGGGGGTCGCCCAGTAATCCTTCTTGCCCCATTCACGACTATCTTCTGCATATTGAATCTGGTTCAGGAAATTATTGACCTTTTCAAGCTTGGCCTGCTCTGCAAGGTTTTCATACCCGGCAATCATCTCACGCCAGGCCGCAAGCCTGCGCTGATCCCATTCAGACAATTGACCCTGCTCGCCGGGCAATGTATTTACGGCATAGCCACGTGGCGCCGAGAGCACAGCGAGGCAAATTATGATGTTCAAGATAATATTGCGCGTCTTCATGGGTTCAAATATTGGCCTGGGCCAGTCCTACCGGGGGTACCCGATTCTTCAATATAGCGACATCATAACGGACAACTTTAACGTAGACACACTATTAACATTGCTATTAGTTCAGCATGCTGTGCTGGCAATTATGGAACATTCCTGGCTGCGTAAATGCGACCAGCGTCACTCAACGGTCACGGACTTGGCCAGGTTGCGTGGCTGATCGACATCGGTGCCTCTCAGCACTGCCACGTGATACGCCAGCAACTGCAGGGGGACACTGAATATAATGGGTGAGACAGCCTTATCAACCGGAGCCACCTTGAGCACGGTAACGCCGTCACCGGATTCAAAGCCGGCCTGTTCATCAGCAAATACGAATAGCTGGCCACCACGGGCACGCACTTCCTGCAAATTACCTTTCAGTTTGTCCAGCAAACGATCGTTGGGTGCCACCGCGATGATCGGGACATTCTCATCAACCAGCGCTAACGGCCCATGTTTCAGTTCGCCGGCCGGGTAGCCTTCCGCATGAATATAGGATATCTCTTTAAGCTTCAGGGCGCCCTCGAGCGCGACCGGGTAATGCATGCCACGGCCGAGGAATAATGTGTGGTCTTTATCTGCAAGGTTTTTTGCCAGCTGCTGAATTTGTGGATCGAGCGATAAAACACTATCAATAATGCCCGGCAAATGCCTGAGTTGATCAACCACGGCTTTTTCCAGGTTGGCTTCAAGGCCATGCCGACGTGCCAGCACAACGATCAACAACAACAACGCCACCAGCTGGGTAGTGAACGCCTTGGTCGATGCCACGCCAATTTCCGGGCCGGCACGCGTCATCATCACCAGGTCAGATTCTCGAACCAGTGAACTCTCGGGAACGTTACAAATTGCCATGGTATGTTGATAGCCAATTTGTTTTGCCAGGCGCAGCGCGGCAAGCGTATCGGCTGTTTCACCTGACTGGGATATGGTCAGAAACAAGGTATCAGGCTGAACCACGTGCTTGCGATAGCGAAACTCGCTGGCAACTTCGACGTTACAGGGCAGACCGGTGGCCGATTCAAACCCGTACTTGGCTGTCAGGCCGGCATGATAACTGGTACCACATGCCACAATCTGGATGGCCTTGATCGAATCAAATATCTCGGTGGCATTGGGCCCAAAGCTCGCTTCCAGCACTTTATCTTCACTCAGGCGCCCTTCCAGTGTTTCCGCGATGGCATTGGGTTGCTCGTAGATCTCCTTGAGCATGTAATGGGGAAATTCACCGCGCTCTACCGCGTCACTGCTCAACTTGCTTTCATGTATCTCGCGCCTGACCTCGTTGTCATGCTCGTCATAAACAGTAATCTTGCGCTTTTCCACCAGTGCGATATCACCTTCTTCAAGAATGATGAATTTATTCGTCACCGGTAACAAGGCCGCCATATCCGAAGCGATAAAATTCTCACCCTCACCGATTCCAATTACCAGAGGGCTGCCACGCCGGGCGGCGACAAGATAGCCGGGTTCTTCGGTACTGATCACACCAAGCGCGTAGGCGCCCTCAAGTTGCTTGACTGTCTTGCGCACTGATTCCAGCAGGTCGGCGCCGGCATAAAAATGCTTGTGAAGCTGGTGCACAATGACTTCGGTATCAGTATCTGAAGTAAACTGGTAGTCCTGTGCCTGCTGCTCCTTCAGGGATTCAAAATTTTCAATAATCCCATTATGGACTACCGCAATACTTTTCTTACAGATATGCGGGTGTGCATTGTTTTCGGAAGGTGCACCGTGGGTCGCCCAGCGCGTGTGCCCGATTCCAACCTGGCCATGTGCCGGATACTGCGTTAACGCAGCTTCCAATTGTGCGATTTTGCCGACCGATCGAACTCGCTGGATGCAGTGTTGTTGATCAAGCACCGCGATTCCTGCGGAATCATATCCACGATATTCCAGGCGCTTGAGCCCCTCAACCAGCACAGGACTGATGTCTCTGTCCGCAATAGCACCCACAATTCCACACATAGCTGTTTACTTTCCAGGTTTCTTGGTTGGCCGCTTCCAGCCTTTAATCGATTTTTGTTTGACACGCGCCAGGGTCAGTTGCCCTTCAGGTGCGTCCGCGGTTAATACCGTGCCAGCGCCAAGGGTAGCGCCTTTACCAACTTTGACCGGTGCAACCATCACACTGTGGGATCCAGTGGAAGCATTATCTTCAATCACGGTACGATGCTTGTTGGCCCCATCATAATTCGCCGTGATGGTGCCTGCACCAATATTCACGCCACTACCCATCGTGGTGTCGCCAATGTAGCTGAGGTGATTTACCTTGCTGCCATCTCCAATTTCGCTGTTCTTGATCTCGACAAAGTTTCCGATGTGGGTAGCGGTTTTTAATTTCGCACCCGGACGCAAGCGCGCAAACGGGCCAACCCGACTGCCTTTACCAACCACAGCATCCTCGATAACACTCATTGGTAAAATTTCCACATCATCTTCTATGGTTGCGTTGCGAATTACACAATTAGCCCCGATGCGGATGTTACTGCCAAGCCGGTTGTCGCCTTCAAAAACAACATTGCTATCGATAAAGATGTCCTGCCCGGTTTGCATTGAACCACGCAGGTCAAAACGGCCCGGATCCTGGAATGACACACCATGGGTCATCAAATGCTGTACCTGAAGCTCCTGGTACACACCTTCCAGCTCTGCCAGTTGTATACGACTGTTGACGCCTGCTACCTCATACTCGTTATCCGGGTGAATTGTCTCAACCGTAATGCCCTGTCTTACAGACATGCTGATAATATCGGTGAGGTAATACTCTTTCTGGGCATTATCATTATCAAGCTTGTCTAACCAGTTTTTAAGCTGCTTACCGTTGGTCGCAAGAATCCCGGTATTCACTTCGGTGATAAATTTCTGTTCCTGGCTGGCATCTTTTTCTTCAACAATTGCAACTACCCTGGCATGTTCATCGCGCACGATTCGACCGTAACCACTCGGGTTTTCCAGGTGAACCGTCAGCAGGCCAAAACTATCGCTGCCTTTGCGCACAACCTCCGCCAGGGTATCCGCCTCGATCAGCGGTACATCGCCGTAAAGTACCAGCACCACGTCATTGTCTTTCCAGTTGTTCATCGCCTGCATCACGGCGTGGCCGGTTCCCAGTTGCTCAGCCTGTTCAACCCAGTTCAGATCATGTTCTGTAATCGTCTGTTTAACCTGTTCGCCACCATGACCATAGACCACCGTGATGGCGCGCGGTTTTAATTCACGTGCGGTGTCGATGACATGGCGCAGCATGGGTTTGCCACCGATCGGATGCAGAACTTTCGGCATGGCTGAGCGCATGCGTGTTCCCTGTCCGGCGGCGAGAATAACAACATGAATTGAGTTTGAATTTGACATAATTGGATACTTCTCTTTTCCTTGATGAAGAATTAGCGCAGTACTATCCCGGGGTTCATTTTAGCATCCGCTGACCGGCACGGCTGTACTCTGGCTGCTAGCCATGACTCTCTAGTGCATGCCAGCACGATCCAGGCCGGGCTGTGGCTGACCACTACCGATTTCCTGTTCTGTGGCATCACGCACACTGCTGACTTTGATCTTGAAGGTCATGGTCTTACCCGCAAACATGTGGTTTCCATCAAGAAACACCTTGCCATTTTCCACCTTGACCACTTTCATTGAGGTCGTTTCACCGGCATCATTCACAAAGGTGGCTTCTGCACCAACCTGCTGGAATTCCTCCGGAACATTGGCAATATCATCGCTAAAGGTCAGGTCCGGGTTATAGACACCAAAACCTTTTTCCGGCGGCAAGACCACTTCCACCTCATCACCAACCTGCTTGCCTTCCAGCGCCTCGGTGATCTCGGGAAACACACGCTGATCCACGCCATGTACATAACTCGTGGGTAAATCGGACAGCTCTTGTACCACGCCCTGCTCATCAACCAGCTGGTGCGTGAACGAGACCACTTTCTGCTGTTCAACCTTGGCTGACATTTAACTTCCTAAAACTTAAAAAATCATCAAAACACAGACAGTTAACGGCTGCGCGACTCAGCAATATATCCTGCGCATGTGCGCAGTTTACATGGTGTGTCCCCGCAAATTAAGTACATTTTCACCGTCCCGCCACGAAACTAAAAACAAAAAAGGGGCAGTAAAAACTGCCCCTTTTTCAGTAAAACCAGCGAGCTGGATTCTTATTTGCCACGCTTGCGCAGCTTATTGATCATTTCAAGTTGCGCAGTCGCTTCCGCCAGGCGTGCCAGGGTTTCAGCTTCTTCCATATCACCCTGGCGATCTTTCAGGGCCTGCTCAGCTTCCTGCTTGGCCTGCATTGCAGCGGCTTCATCCAGGTCATGGGCGCGAACCGCCGTGTCAGACAAAATGGTCACCACGTGGGGCTGGACTTCCAGGATACCACCCGACACATAGACGGCTTCCTCTTCCCCGCCCTGCTTGGTAATACGCACTTCACCCGGCTTCAGTGGTGTCAGCATCTGGGTGTGGCGTGGGTAAATACCCACTTCACCCATTACTGCCGGTGCAACAACGACTTCCGCAGTGCCAGAAAAAATTTCTGTTTCTGCGCTTACGATGTCGACATGCATGGTCATAGCCATATTGACCTCCCGATCCAATTATAGCGTCTTGGCTTTCTCAACAGCTTCTTCGATTGAGCCAACCATGTAGAACGCTTGTTCAGGCAGATCATCGTATTGACCTTCGATAATGCCCTTGAAGCCTGCAATGGTGTCTTTCAGGCTAACGTACTTACCAGGTGCACCGGTGAATACCTCGGCCACGAAGAACGGCTGCGACAGGAAGCGCTGGATCTTACGTGCACGGGCTACGATCAGCTTGTCTTCTTCCGACAGCTCATCCATACCCAGGATCGCGATGATATCTTTCAGCTCTTTGTACTTCTGCAGGTTACCCTGTACCGCACGGGCTACCGCGTAGTGTTCTTCACCGATAACGTGTGGATCCAGCTGACGCGAGGTTGAATCCAGCGGATCTACCGCGGGATAGATACCCAGTTCTGCAACCTGACGTGACAGTACCAACGTTGCATCAAGGTGAGCAAAGGTGGTCGCTGGCGACGGATCGGTCAAGTCATCCGCCGGTACGTATACGGCCTGGAATGATGTGATCGAACCGGTCTTGGTTGAGGTAATACGTTCCTGCAGTTCACCCATTTCGAGTGCCAGGGTTGGCTGGTAACCTACCGCGGAAGGCATACGACCCAGCAGGGCGGATACTTCGGTACCGGCCAGGGTGTAACGGTAGATGTTATCGATGAACATCAGTACGTCACGGCCTTCATCACGGAAGTATTCGGCCATGGTCAGACCCGTCAGGGCGACACGCAGACGGTTACCGGGTGGCTCGTTCATCTGGCCGTAAACCAGCGCGACTTTATCGATAACGCCACCTTCGGTCATTTCGTGGTAGAAGTCGTTACCTTCACGGGTACGTTCACCAACACCGGCAAATACCGAGAAGCCGCTGTGCTCTACCGCGATGTTACGAATCAATTCCATCAGGGTTACGGTTTTACCTACACCCGCACCCCCGAACAGGCCAACCTTACCACCCTTGGCGATAGGCATGATCAGGTCGATTACCTTGATACCGGTTTCCAGGATTTCTACCGAAGCTGCCTGTTCCGCATAGGCAGGTGGCTTACGGTGAATCGGCCAGCTTTCTTCGTTACCGATAGGACCCGCTTCATCAACCGGGTTACCCAGTACATCCATGATGCGGCCCAGTGTTTTCTGACCAACCGGGACGTTGATTGGCGCACCCGTGTTTGCCGCAGCCATTTCACGTCTTAATCCATCAGTTGAACCCATGGCGATGGTACGTACAACTCCGTCACCCAGTTGTTGTTGTACTTCCAACGTTAGTCCAGCGTCATCGACTTTCAAAGCATCGTAAACTTTGGGCATCGCGTCACGTGGGAATTCCACGTCGACCACCGCGCCGATGATTTGTACAATTTTTCCAGAACTCATATCAGTTCCCCTTAAATTCCAAATTCAAATCTGTTCACTAATCCGTATCAGGTTACACCGCTGATGCACCGGCCACGATTTCTGACAGCTCTTGGGTAATGGCTGCCTGACGGGCCTTGTTGTAAACCAGCTGCAGTTCATCAATCAAACTACCGGCGTTATCCGAGGCGGCTTTCATTGCCACCATTCGCGCTGCCATTTCGCATGCCACGTTTTCCACAACACCTTGATAAACCTGTGATTCAATAAATCGGACCAGCAGACCATCCAGTACTTCCTTCGCGCCAGGCTCATAGATGTAATCCCAATGATATTCAATTTCTTCATCAGGCTCTGTCGCCATGACAGGCAATAACTGAACAGTGGATGGACTCTGCGTCATCGTGTTAACGAAACGGTTATACACTACGTACAGTCTGTCGATTTCACCGTTGTCATAAGCATCCAGCATCACCTTCACCGTACCGATTACATCGGTGACTGAAGGCGCATCACCCAGGTGGGTTGCCGTGCCCTTGATATTGCTTGTTACGCGCTTGAAGAACACCGACGCCTTTTGGCCAATGGTGCACAAGTCGACATCCACGTTCTTGTCCTGCCAGTCTTTCATGGCATTCAGGACAACCTTGAATTCATTGTTGTTCAAACCACCGCAAAGTCCGCGGTCAGATGAAACAATAATATAACCAACGCGTTTTACATCGCGTTCTTCAAGGTATGAATGCTTGTATTCAGAATGCGCATATGCCAGATGCCTGATAACACTCAGCATTTTGTCGGCATAAGGACGGGATGCTTCCATCCTGTCCTGTGCTTTACGCATTTTACTTGCGGCCACCATTTCCATCGCGCGCGTGATCTTCTGAGTATTCTGGATACTCTTGATCTGTGTGCGTATCTCTTTGCCGCTTGCCATAATCGCTTACCCCGGTTTACCAGCTGCCGTTAGCTTTAAACGTATCAAGCGCCGCTTTCATTTCAGCTGCGATATCATCGTTGTAATCACCAGACTCGTTGATCTTGGCTAGCAAATCCGCATTGTTGGCCTTGATGTAGGACTGCATCGCAGCTTCGAAATCAACAACCTTGTTCACTTCGACATCATCCAGGTAACCTTCGTTAGCTGCATACAAGGAGAACGCCTGTTCAGCCACGCTCATCGGCGAGTACTGGGCCTGCTTCATCAGCTCGGTTACACGCTGACCACGTTCAATTTGCTTACGTGTTGATTCATCCAGATCCGAGGCGAACTGTGCGAAGGCGGCCAGCTCACGGTACTGGGCCAGCGCCAGACGCGTACCACCACCCAGTTTCTTGATGATCTTGGTTTGTGCTGCACCACCTACACGTGATACCGACAGACCCGCGTTAATCGCTGGACGAATACCCGCATTGAACAAGTCAGATTCGAGGAAGATCTGGCCGTCAGTAATCGAGATTACGTTTGTCGGTACGAATGCCGATACGTCACCGGCCTGTGTTTCGATGATTGGCAGCGCGGTTAATGAACCGGTCTTGCCTTTGACGGCACCGTTGGTCAGTTTTTCAACTTCTTCTGCGTTGATACGTGCAGAACGCTCCAGCAGACGCGAATGCAGGTAGAAAACGTCACCCGGGTAAGCTTCACGACCTGGCGGACGACGCAGCAACAGCGATACCTGGCGGTAAGCCCAGGCTTGCTTGGTCAAATCATCGTAGACGATCAGCGCGTCTTCGCCTTTGTCTCGGAAGTATTCGCCCATGGCACAACCCGCGTATGGAGCGATGTACTGCATCGCGGCTGAATCAGAAGCTGTGGCCGCCACGATGATCGTGTGATCCAGCGCGCCGTGCTCTTCCAGCTTCCGTACCACGTTGGCGATACTTGATGCTTTCTGACCGACGGCCACGTAGATACATTTAACACCCGTGCCCTTCTGGTTGATGATCGCGTCAACCGCTACCGCTGTTTTACCCGTCTGGCGGTCACCGATGATCAACTCACGCTGACCGCGACCGATGGGCACCATGGCATCAACTGACTTCAGACCAAGTTGAACTGGCTGGTCAACTGATTTACGAGCGATTACGCCCGGTGCGATTTTTTCGATTGGCGAAGTACTTTCCGCTTCGATGGCGCCCTTGCCATCGATGGGGTTACCCAGCGAGTCAACAACGCGACCCAGCAGAGCTTCACCGGTTGGTACTTCAAGAATACGGCCGGTACACTTGACCTTGTCACCTTCAGAGATGTGACCGTAGTCACCCAGGATAACCGCACCAACGGAGTCCTGTTCCAGGTTCAAAGCCATACCAAATGTATTGCCCGGGAACTCAATCATTTCACCCGACATTACATCGTTCAGACCGTGAATACGTACAACACCGTCGGCCAATGAGACCACGGTACCTTCATTACGAGCTTCAGCGCCTGCTTCGAAGCCTTCGACTCGTTTCTTAATCAGATCACTGATTTCAGATGGATTCAATTGCATGGTTGTAATCCTTATATGCTTTACCGCAATAATGAATTGCCCAGTTTATCCAGTTGACTACTAACTGAACCGTCGATAACCAAGTCACCCGCGCGAACAATTGCGCCGCCGATGATGTTTTCGTCTGTTTTGCTAACCAGACTGATTTCACGACCAAGACGGTTTTTCAATGCTTCAATCAACTGCTGTTTCTGTGCGTCACTGAGCGGGAATGCAGATGTAATTTCTGCTTCAACCGTTTTTTCAGCTTCAGCGCGATGTTGCTCATACAATTCAGCAATCTCAGGTAACACGTTCAAACGCTTGTTCTCGGCCAGAACATTTAAAAAGTTCTTGCCAGCATCGTTCAAGTTGTCACCTGCCACACCTACCATCACATCAATGACTTTCGATGTTTCAATGGCCGGGTTGCTGATCATGTCTTGCATAAGTGCATCTGAAGCCACCACTGCTAACAACTGCAGCATCTCAGACCAGCCTTTTAAATCGCCTTTTTCTTTGGCGATATCAAATGCTGCCTGTGCGTAGGGTCGTGCGATGGTGCTCTTCTCTGCCATATCTCGCCCCTTACAGTTGTGCTACCAGATCCTTGAGCAGATCTTCGTTGGCTTTTTCGTCAATCTCACGCTTCAGTACACGGCCGGCACCAGCTACTGCCAGTGATACTACTTCGCCGCGCAGGCTTTCACGTGCACGATTAACTTCCTGTTCAATTTCGGCGTTTGCCGCCGCCAGGATACGATCGCCTTCAGTGCGCGCTGTGTCTTTCGCTTCTTCAACGATTTGGCTGGCACGTTTTTCCGCACCGCTGATAATTTCCTGAGCTTTAGCTTTCGCCTCTTTCAGAACTTCAGCAGCACGTTCCTTGGCCAACTCTTCGTCGTGCTTGCCTTTTTCAGCAGCAGCAAGACCATCAGCGATTTTCTGTTTGCGTTCATTCAACGCAGCCATTACTGGCGGCCAAACAAACTTCATACAGAACCACACGAACACTGCGAATGTGATCGACTGGCCGATGAGAGTTAAGTTAATGTTCATAGTTGAACCTTTATGTTGCGTTTAGTGAAGTAACGTTCTGTTATAAAAAACTTACGCAGCAACCGCGAACAGAACATACATAGCGAGACCAACAGCAATCATTGGTACCGCGTCCACCAGACCCATGACGATGAAGAACTGGGTACGTAACATAGGAATCAATTCAGGCTGACGTGCAGCACCTTCCAGGAAACGACCACCGAGGACACCGATGCCCACGGCCGCACCCAGTGCGCCCAGACCCATCATTAATGCACCAGCAATGTAAAGCAATGCTTGTTCCATTATTTTCTCCTGTTTATATCTTTAAAAATTAAAATTAAAAAAAGTTAAAAAATAAAACTGTTAATTAATGTTCGCTATGTGCCATATCCATGTATACGATGGTCAGCGTCATGAAAATGAACGCTTGCAGCGTAATAATCAGGATGTGGAAAATAGCCCAACCAAGTTGTAACAAACCACCAAAGATACCCATCGCAATACCTGCGCTGAACATGATGGCAATCAGGATAAAGATCATTTCACCGGCATACATGTTACCGAACAGTCGTAACGCTAATGAAACAGGTTTAGCAATTAACGATACGAATTCCAGGAAGAAGTTAACCGGGATAAACAGAACCTTGATGATCGGGTTCTTGGATTCAAAAGGATGTAAAGTCAGCTCTGCAGCAAAACCACCAAAACCTTTGTTCTTGATGCTGTAGAAAAGCATCAGTGCAAACACGGCCAGGGACATACCAATAGTGGCATTGGGATCAGTCGTTGATACCACCTTGAAGTAAACATGATGAGGATCAGCACCAAAGAACGTGGCGCCAACCCAGCCGGCCAGCGCAGGTAACCAGTCAACCGGCACCAGGTCCATCAGGTTCATTAACCAGATCCAGACGAAGATGGTCAACGCCAGTGGTGCAACCAGTGGATTCCTGCCATTGAACGAACCGCGTACACTTTCATCAATGAACTCCATGATCCATTCTACGAAGTTCTGTAAACCACTGGGGGAGTCGGATGTTGCAGAGCTGGCCGCCTTGCGGAAGAAATACAGGAATATCACACCCAGTAGAACAGACCACAGCATGGTATCAACGTGAATGGCCCAGAAACCCATGGCTTTTGCTTCAGCCGCCGAGTGGGCAAATTCCCAGTTGCCTGTTTCAGGATTCTGACCATAAGTCCAGTTTTGAAGGTGATGTTTAATATAGCCGGTAGAAGTTAGTGCTTCGCTTGCCATTTGTTTTAAACCCAAAAATTTTTTTAAGAAACTTGTGTTTAGCCTACACGACGTCTGGCAGTGCCAACGGGTCGTG
>JASFOS010000001.1:0-51845 GCA_050116415.1 Thioalkalispiraceae bacterium | reverse complement strand
TCTTTTCACTCCAGAAACCTTCACCGGGCAGCAGGTTATAACCGAGTGATATATTGTAGTAAGTGAGATCACGCTGATCATCGGTCAATACCTGGACCGTCCCACTCAGGCGTTCATAAGAGGTTTTTTCTGTCTTGGTAAAGCCAACACGACCTTCAACAAACAAATCTTCGGTAATGTGATAGGTCAGGTTGGCACCATAAACGGCATTTACGCCAAAATCTTCAACACTCATAAACCCGAAAAAAGCGCCCACCTCAAAATCTTCGGTATCAATTTTAGGCGTGATTATCTGGCGCCGTTCCAGTTTGGGTTCGATAACCTGTTCATTACGCTGGGTTAACGGCTCAGCAGCGTTGGCTGTTACTGAGCAGGTGACTGCGATCAACAACGCGATACTACTTTTAACACTCTTTAAAAAAAGAAGGCGAATCCTGCTCTCCATTCCTCTATTTCCTCATTTTCAGGGCGACTCTGGAATACCACGTAACTTCGGTATTCGGCTCTAAATAAAAAACGTTGCGCGATATATTTTTTTATTCCCAGTGCAACATGCGCCTGGTTATCCTTGATGTCCGGCGACTGGATCAGGGTAGTGTTGGGTGTAATCTGTATCTGGCCCGTCCCCAGTGCAAAAAACGGTGACACCCACCATTCCGGAAAAGGTTGCGAAACCAGGTCAATACTCCATAAATAACCACTGGCCAGGTCCCCGAGAAACTGGGAAACAGAAAATTCAGCCGCCATGGCATCGTTAAAGTTATAGGCCCCATAAAGTGTCATGGTGGCATAACCATCGGCATCACCACTGAGCACGCCAATTTCCCACTTGCGACCTAAATAATCCTCCTGTTGTACTGACTTGAAGGTTTTTTTCTCACCACCTGGTGTCAGGGTGCGTTCCAGTTGAGCGCGATGCACCCAGCCTTCCTTATTGTTATTCAAGCGAATCTTGTACCAGCTGGTTTTGCTCTTCAAGATGATGATTTCTGCGCCACGTTCCGCCACGTAGAAGATCGGATAGCCACGTCCCGGACCGGTATGCATATCGATATAGGGATCGGCAACGATAAGCTTCTGGAACTCAGCCTCGTTGGCCATCACGATCTGTGGAAAAATACTAAACAGACTAATTGCTATATATAATAGAGAGGCAATTATTGGCTGTTTGGTATGTTTTACGGCAAAACCAAACATAGCGTATTATTTATCATTGTTGTTCTGGTAAAAATATCTTAAAAATCAATATCTAAAAGGTCAATAGATATTTGCGATATCTTTACCGATTATTCAGTTCACAAACCGGGCCGGATCGGCCGAGAAGGGATTATTGTAATACTGCGCACCAATATCCAGCCATTCGGCGATCAGTTTCAATTCGGCCTCGGTCAAATAACCAACATGGGAACCGGTTTCAAACACGTTGAAAAATGTCGCGCTGGCGATAGCACCATTCGCTGACATGGCAGGACCTATTTGCACCGGTATCATGTTAGGAATGGGATTTCCGTCTGTATCGAGAATCTGGTTTCCATCGGTATCCAGCAAGAAGGGTTCATCCGGATCCTGGATCAGTTGATCTTCCAGGGTACCCGCATTGAGCACCTGCTGGTTATCTGCCGCGAGTAATTCCTGGTAGGCGGTTTCCCGGTTCGTGGTTGGGTCGATACCATCGGTCAGGTCAAGCTGGGTATTACCCAGGGGTACCTGGGTTCCACCCGCCGTAGTATGGCAATTGATACAGGTATTGGCACCCCGATCCAGGCTCCATAAAGGATGAATATGCGCTTCGTAGTTGATGATGGTACGACAGACGGGGGAAATATCGATATTCCGCCAGGTGGTTTGACACCCCGAGCTTACGGGTGCAGAAGCGGTGGTCAAGTCAGCATAACGATAAGCAAAACTGGCAGCCTTTGGTAAATTGGCACCCATCGGGTCATTATCGGTCCAGACATCATCAAACACGATATCAACGCTGGGTGTCATCGCCGCAGGATCGTGACGGGTCCTGGCCTCGGCCATGGTTTCGCCCATATCTGCCCATAACGCAGGATCCGTATTCGGGAAAATATATCCATTCAGTTGTGGCCCGGTATTTACCGCAGGTGGACCATCAGGCCTGCCATGCGGTTGGCCACTGGCATGGTTATGGCAACCATTGCAGGTCAACGTTTCGCCTTTCTGTACCTGGATCCAGTTCTGATGACGCTGACTGATCCGTTTACCATTCTCATCAAGAATACTGATCGCCAGTGGCACATTAGCCGGTACTTTCACTTTCACCGAACCATCGGGCTCGATGGGTGCATAGCCAATGATTTCGCGCATACCCTGTGCGGTACTGACTCCATAGGCATCGTTATCCAGATCCAGGAAGGTATCATCGGGAATCGATACCGCTTTCACGATACGCAGGAAACGGGCAGGACGGTTAGCTGGCGGGGTTAACGCCGGGTCCGCCATGACATCGATGCCCGCCGGGGTACTATCAACACCATCCATGTCGTAAACGCTTTTGATATTAAGCACCCCGACATTTTCATCAATATAAGCCTGGGTTAAACCATCACCCGCCTGTTTATCCTGGATGTAAACCGGTGGGGTACGTGGCGAGGCTGCCGCCATGTCGGTGTACATGATGTTTTCTACCGGGCTGGTGACCGGTACCTGGGTATTATTAGCGGCGTCGTAGATATACAGGCCAAACAGGGGCGGTGCCTCAACATTACTGGTATCGGCCAGGTTGTCCTGGGTACAGGGAATAATCGTCCCATTGGTATTTTCCAGGCGGCACTGCGTCCAGCTCACCAGGTAACGATTGGTGCCGTCGCGAAGCGGGTAGGCGGCACCGTATAATCCGCCTGGTGAGGGGCTGCCATCGGTTTGAATGTTGGTATTAACCAGGTTAGTTTGGGCCGTGGTAGTCAGTCCCTGGTTGACCCAGGTTGGGGTACTGTTATCAATAAAATTATTGATATCGATGGACGTCAACATACCGCCCGGGGTTTGACGGTTAAACGGTGCCAGTATCGAAACCACTTCGCCGTTATCCAGCTCCCTGGCTTTAAGAAACTGGATGATGCTGTTGTTACTGCCGGTATCATGGCTATGAGCGCCGTAGACAAGCTGTAAATCAGTGCCATCCGGATTGATCGAGTAAAGATTGACCGCGTTTCTGCCACCGGCATTATCCCAGCGACTGAACAGGACCCGCCCGCTATCAAGCACCACCGGGTCAAAGTCATGACTCTGGTTATAGGAAAGCTGGCTAATCGCCCCAGTGTCCGGGTCAATGCGGTGTAATACCAGCGCCAGTTGCTGACGATTATCAGTCAAACCCGGATAAATTCCTTTGCCTTCATCCAGCAGCGTGATCTGGTTACCACGTTGGCGGGTAGAGGCAAATACAATTTGTCCATCGGGTAAGTAGTGTGGCGCGACATCCTGGTGTTGTTGCGCCAGGGTTTCACTCTCGATAACCCTGGACAGGCTGGCTGTAACAATATCATATTCCCAGATGTCCCACTTGGGTTGATCTTCGGGCTGTGCATTGGGGATATCGGGCGCGCGCATGGCAAATACCAGCTTACTGCCGTCATAGGAAAACTCGACATCTTTGACATCACCCATGCCACCGGTGAACGACGAGGTAATGTTGATTTCTTCTGAGCTGGCCGCAGCCCGGTCACGCAGATACAGATCACCGCCGGGATTAAATGCAATAGGATCGCTGATATCAATATTTACCAGGTCCCCGTTATCATCATACTGCAGGGGACGTTTTACATAGGCAATCGGAGCATCCAGCACAATGGGAAGGCTACTTGATTCGGAACTGCCACCACCACAAGCTGAAACTGTCAAGACAGTGGCAAGTAATAGTGCACGTTTTGCGATAGTGATAATTGAAGTATTGATAAAGTCCATTCGCATTCTTATTTTCTATGTCCATCTAAATAAATGGAATCTAACCAGTATTTAAATTGTATAACAGCCGATTCGGATGAATGGTATTAATTTTGTGATTTGTGACTGTGTTCACCCGCGGTCGAAACATCTTTCTCTGGTTGGAGAATTTGCTGTATTTATATAGTGTTGGCTATTAACCATGAACAGTAATAAGGTAATTGACGCCCATCATCACATTACTACCTTTTGTCGCTGTTTTTGAGAGACTTGTCACCAAATGGCTAACCGATATTTGCATATTTCGCCATTAGCATTCAAAGTTAAACCAATAAACAATAAAGCCGACACAACGGCTTGAGGCATGAATGGATGCGTTATCAACAACTTATAAAAATACTACTTTTTTCGTATATATTAACGTTTTTGACCACCGCGGGAGCCGTGCAGGAGCCGCGTGACCAGTTAAAGCGCATCCATGACCGCATTACCGGTGTGCATCCTGACGAAGCCACCCTGCAGGCCATGGAAAGCGCATACTCGAGTGGCTATGTCGATGATAACGGGGTAAACCATCCAGCCGGATACGAGGCTGCCGCCTACGTGGCCATTGATCATCCGGCATTTTATAACGTCACCCTGAAAAACATGGTCACGCCATGGACCAACGAAGCGCAAACCATTTTTGATCCGCTTAACGATTACACCGCGACGGTAATCGGTATCGTGCGCGATAATCACGACTTCAGGCAAATTCTGTCCGGCGATATTTTGTATACCGTGGGTAATCCGGATTCGACACCGCCATTCGGTCTACCTGCCTATTCAAGAACAGATAACGATCATTATGCCGATGCCGAACAAAATGGCATCGATTTAAAAGCCAACCTGTATCAAACCACGCAATCCAATCCCAATACCCTGGGGCTACCCTCAACCGCAACTGCAGGGGTAATGACCACCCGCGCGGCCGCCAAGGCATTTTTCGTGGATGGCACCAACCGCGCCATGTTCCGCTTCACCATCCTCAACCACTTTTGTAACGATCTTGAATATTACAAGGATGTGACCGGTGCCACCGATCGTATTCGCCAGGATGTCTCACGGAGTCCCGGAGGTGATAGCCGCATATACCTGAATAACTGCGTGGGCTGTCATGCCGGCATGGATCCCATGGCCCAGGCCTTCGCCTATTATGATTATCAATATGACGCTACCAGCGATCCTGAAGCCCAGAGCGGCCAACTGGTTTATACCGCCGGCAGTGTTCAACCCAAATACCTGATTAACGCCAACAACTTCAAGTGGGGCTTTGCCACACCGGATGACAGCTGGACCAATTACTGGCGCAAGGGGCCAAACTCGGTACTCGGCTGGAATGGCGCTACCGCATCCGGCAACGGTGCAAAATCGCTGGGGGCAGAACTGGCTAGCTCAGATGAATTTGCCAGTTGCCAGGTGAAAAAAGTATTCAAAACCGTCTGCCTACGTGCTCCCGCCAACAGTGCTGACCGGACACAAGTCTCGAACATGACGACCGCGTTTAAAACCGGTGGTTACAACCTGAAACAATCGTTTGCTCAAGCAGCAGCATATTGTTTGATTCCGACGCCATGATCATAGGGAAGTTGATTTATGTTATTCGCAATAAATAATACGATGCTGGGTAAACTGAAACATTCATTATTGCTGGTAATTGCAGCGGTCATGCTGGTTGCCTGTGGCGGGGGAGAAAGCACGACATCCAACCCGAATTTAAACGTTACCACCGGTGTAGTGCAGGGTTGTGGTAGCCTTGATCCCGCACCTGCCACGGCCGATGTTAATTCTTTCTGTACTGAATTCTGGAATAAATCGACCTTGCAAAGTAATTGTGCCACCTGTCACCAGCAAGATACGGCACCTTTTTTCATGAACCAGAATATCAACCAGGCTTACGCCGAGGTCAATGGTCTCATTGATGCTGAAAACCCATCCCAATCAATAATTGTTCAGCAAGTATTAGGTAACCCGTCGGTTGAGGGGGATGGTCATAATTGCTGGGCCAGCGACCAGGTTTGTGCTGACCTAGTACAAGGTTATATCGAAGCCTGGTTAGGTGAATCCGCAGAGTTTTCCAAAGAAATCCAGCTTGTCGCTCCCACCAATTCAGGTACACCGGGTGGCGGTAAGGAGTTTCCGACAGATGCCATGACGACCACCGGGGGACCCGGCACCAGCTTCGAAGAACTGATCTTTAACCCGATCCTGGTGCCATTTTGTGCTACTTGTCATACCAGCGGACCGGGTGATCCACTGTTTGCCGATCCCTCCAACCTGAGTTCTTCCTACCAGGCGGCCCAGACCAAGATCAACCTGGATGACCCCGGTAACTCCCGGCTGGTGTTAAAACTCAGGAACGAAAACCATCAGTGCTGGGATGTCACCGATCCGGCTTTCGATACCGGCGATGATTGTGCCGATAGCGCCAACGTCATGGAAAATGCCATTACCTTGTTTGCCCAGGGTATTACCACCAATGCCATTGACACCTCGGCGAACGTGGTCAGCAATGCCATGCAGATTCCAGACGGTATTGTTGCCAGTGGTGGTGCCCGTTATGAAGCTAACCAGATCGCGCTTTATGAATTCAAAACCGGGCAGGGGAATATTGCCTATGACACCAGCGGCAGTGAGCCCATCAACCTGTCACTGGTTGGGGATGTCAGCTGGGTAGGCGGCTGGGGCATCAAGATTAACGGTAGTGGCTATGCCCAGGGCGGTGCAAGCAGCAGTGGCAAGCTCTATGACCTGATACAGGCTACCGGTGAATATTCACTCGAAGCCTGGGTGGCACCCAATAACGTGACACAGGAAATGGCACGGATCATCAACTACTCTGGCGGCCCGGGTAATCGTAACTTCAGCCTGAGCCAGACCCTTTATAATTATGACTTCCAGAACAGGAATAGTCTGACCGACCTGAATGGTGAAGCAGCGGTGTCAACACCGGACGCCGCCGAAGTGCTGCAAGCCACCTTGCAACATGTAGTCGCCACCTATACCACCACGGAAGGCCGTAAAATTTATGTCAATGGCGTATTGCAAACCGCCCCTGATGCGCAGGCGGGTGGCAGTTTGAACAGCTGGAGTAATACTTTCTCACTGGTACTGGGCAACGAACCGGCTGCCAGTAATGATGATAATTTATGGAAAGGCACGATTAAAATGGCCTCGATTCATAACCGCGCCTTGACCCCTGAGCAAATTAACCAGAACTTCGTGGCCGGTGTCGGTGAAAAATTCTTCCTGTTATTCGACATCAGTCATATCGATGGCGTACCGGCACAGAGCTATATCATGTTCCTGGTCAGCCAGTTCGATGATTACAGCTACCTGTTTACCGAACCCAGGTATATTTCACTGGATCCGGGTCTTTCTTCTGTCAGTATTCCCATCAAGGGAATGCGCATTGGCATCAATGCCAGGGAATCATCGGTTGGCCAGGGCTATGTCAATATCGATACCACGATAACAGCTAACGAGCAGTTATTATCCGATATCGGCACCACGATCCCGCTGGAAAAAGGCTCGGCTGATGATGAATTCTTCCTGACCTTTGAACTGTTAGGTACCGAGACCAGAACCTATACGGAGCCAGTCTATACCGCCAGGACACCCGCCGATACCGATCCGGCGTCTGATATTGGCATCAAGACTTTTGATGAAATCAATGAAACTTTCTCCAGCATGCTGGGTGTAAGCAAACAAGCCGCACTGGATCATGCCAATGATGATTATGACTATGATATACCCGCCACCTATGACCTGGTAAAACAACAGTTACCTTCGTCACCGGATATCAAGACTTTCGTTACCGCGCATAACATTGGTGTGACACAGCTGGCGATGGAATATTGCCAGGCGCTTGTGGTCGATGCCACCCTGGGTGACACTTCAACACTGTTCGGCAGTTTTGACTTTAGCCAGACACCCACCGTGGCCTTTGCCGATCCTTCTGTCATCATTGACCCAGTACTGAGCGCGGTGAATGGTACCGGCATGGACTACCAGATGGATGATGGCGCGTTTGCCGAAGGTGGTACGGTTCCTGATGCAACAGGGGATACCTTCACAACAAAAAGTGAATTGATTCACCTGATGGACAACTTGAACGCATGTGTTGCTACTACGTGCAATACAGCCCAACAGACGCAACTGGTTACCAAGGCCGTGTGTACCGCAGCGATTGCCGGTGCCAATACCTTAATTCAATAAGCAGGTTAGCTGAAATGACAAGGAAGAAAAAATACCTTAATCCCAATGAACCGTTGAAGCATGCTGATCACGCGCGTCCCGTCACGCGTCGCCAGTTTATTCAACAGGGTTTTCTTTCAGGTATGGCTGCGGTGACCGGTCCCAGCCTGTTTGGTCTGTTTACCAACCCCGGCGAGGCAAGAGCGGCCTTGTCCGGTGATATCGAAAATATTTTAAATACCAATTGTGGTGGACGACCATCATCAACCAAGATACCGTTTATCTGTTTTGACCTGGCAGGTGGCGCCAACATTGCCGGTTCCAATGTACTGGTTGGCGGGGCAGGTGGGCAAATGGATTTTCTCAGTACCGCCGGTTACGACAAGCTCGGCATCCCTGGCGATATGATTCCGCCGATCCAGAACCTGACTGACCCGATGAACCCGACCAATGATTTCATCAACACTGAACTGGGTCTGGCGTTTCATTCTGACAGTGGTTTCCTCAAAGGTATTAAAGCCAGCCTGAGTGCCGGTACCGCGGACTTTATCAATGGCACGGTGATCCCGGCACGATCTGATAATGACACGGGTAATAACCCGCATAACCCCATGTACGGGATCTACAAAGCAGGGCAGGATGGCCGGTTGTTGACCCTGATTGGCTCACGTAACTCGGACTCCGGTGGCAATTCGATGGCGCCGATGTCGCTGTATGATGCTTCAGTCAGACCGACAAAAGTTGACCGGCCCTCGGATGTACAGGGGCTGGTGGATACCGGCAAACTGGTCAACCTGTTTTCCACCGACCAGGCCGTACATGTCATGGAAGCGATTCAGCGCCTGAGTGACAAAAAACTCGGTAACGTCAATACCCAGCTGACCAATGACGCGGTGATCAAGGAAATGGTGCGTTGCGGTTACGTGAAAAGTGCCGACCTGGTTAACGAGTTTGGTGACCCCACCACCTTGAATCCTGACATCGACCCGGATATCGTCGGGGCCACGGGCATTTTCAGCACCACGGAATATAACAGCGATTCCGAATTCAGGAAGACCGCCTCGGTGATGAAACTGGTTTGTAGCGGTTATGCCGGTGCCGGTACCATAACCATGGGTGGCTTTGATTACCATACCGGTGATCGTATTACCGGTGAATTACGTGATTACCGGGCCGGTCGTTGTATGGGCGCCTGCCTGGAATATGCCCGCCGTAAAAACACCCCGTTGATGCTGTACGTATTCAGTGACGGCTCAGTCTCCAGTAACGGTCGTGTCGATACCTCAACGGATACCAACGGGATTTATAACGGCAACAAGGGCGAGTGGACCAGTGATAACTCGGGTACCGCGGCGTCGTTTTTCCTGGTCTATAATCCAGGCGGTCGCCCGCAACTGATTGATGATGGCAGCATTCCCGTGGAATTGCGCCAGCAAATCGGTTATTACACCTCGGATGCCAACGTGGTTACCAGTTCATCGCCATGCGCCAACAACGTCAACCTGCTGGTCAATACCATGCTGCTCAATTACATGGCCTTGAATGGGGATCTTAGCCAGTTTGCCAATGCAGATAAGTTTCCCGATCACGGCCTGGGCAGTAATTACGATCAACTGGTCTCATTTGCGCCGCTATAATAAATATGCGCATAATGTATATTATGTTAAATTATAAAGATGTAAAAACAACATGTATTTCAAGCAGTTATATGCATGCCCTCGTTCCTTTTCTGCCTTAATTAGCACGCTTCTGAGCGCGATTTTAATTTGCACAGCTCTGCCTGTTTTAGCCTCAGCGAAAACATCCACAAACAACTGGTATCACGCCGAGCAAGCAATCATGGGTACCAGGATATCCATTGACCTGCAACATCCTGATCCGTTTGTTGCTAACCAGGCCATAGAAGATGTTTTTAAGTTGATGTGGGATATCAATAATGAGATGAGTAATTACAAGCCTGATAGCTTATTATCCATCGTTAACCAGGAAGCTGGGATCAGGCCGATCAAGGTTCCAGAACGGCTTTTTTCACTGCTCGAGAAATCCATCTATTTCTCGGAATTGTCGAATGGCGCATTTGACATAACTGTCGGTACAATTGGACAATATTATGACTTCAGGTTGAAACAGAAACCCTCTGAACAACAAATACAAAACAATCTCGATAAGATTAATTACAAAGCAATAATCCTAGATAACAAGAATAAAACGGTCAGATTTTCCAACAAGTATGTCAAACTCGACCTGGGTGGTATTGCAAAAGGATTCGCCGTGCAAAAAGGAATTGAAATTATACAAGGTCATGGCATAAGCAACGCCTATCTGAGTGCAGGTGGCGACAGCTACGCCATTGGCACCAAAAATAGAAAGCCCTGGTTTATTGCCATTAAAGACCCCCGGCATGATAAAAACAATATCGCCATCCCTGTTTCAAATCTTGCCATTTCCACATCTGGTGATTACGAAAGATTCTTCATCGAGGATGAAAAACGCTATCACCATATACTTAACCCCGATACCGGTCGTTCAGCAAAAAAGAGCGTAAGTGTAACTGTATTGGGCTCGTCACCAACTGACACCGACGCCCTCTCCACTACCCTGTTCGTTCTTGGCGAGCGAGATGGGCTAAAACTTATTAACAAAATCGAAGGCTATGATGCAATTTATGTCTACCCAGACGGACATGCATCATTTTCCAATGGACTCATTAACAGCGCAAAATAATTATGAATACTTTAACCAGGTCATTATTTAAAATCATTCTTATTCCAGTACTTTTGTTTGTTTCAGCATTCAGCATGGCTTCTGAACAAGAACCCGGCAAACTTACAAAAGACGTACAGGATATTAAGAAAGAAATTATCCAGTTAAACAAGGAGCTCTTCATACTGGAAGAAGACCTGCTGTTTCCTGCAAACACTCAGTTTTCCGTTTTCCTTTCCATGGATATTGGTGAATATTTTTCACTTGATTCCGTGCAAATCAAGATCGATGACAAAACTGTCGCCAACCATCTATATACGCAGAGTGAGTCTGAGGCACTAAAACGGGGAGGTGTGCAACGTATTTACCTTGGTAACCTTGCTTCTGGTGAGCACGAAATTGTCGCTTTTTTCGTCGGCCAGGGACCAAACAATCGTGATTATCGCCGTGGCAGCAGCATAAAAATCACAAAATCGCCCGACCCCACCTTTGTTGAGTTCAAAATCACTGATAATGAAGGTAAACAACAACCGTATTTTGATTCAAAATTCTGGGAATAAGGGTTTCTGGTTTTATGCTTTCTCGTAAACAGGTGTTGTTTCTATTGGCATTCTCTATGCTTCAGATGATGCTGCTTTCATCACTTCCTGCTGAAGAAAATAAGCACGATGATACCAATGAATTATTCTATAAAAACACCCTGTTTCATTATTATAGTGGCGATTACATCACTGCGCTCAGCAAGGCAATGATCAATAACGAAAAATATAACAATAGTACGCTCGAACCCAGAAACAAGTTACTTCTGGGTGGCATTTATCTGGCATATGGGCTCAACTATGATGCAAAAACGATATTTGAAAATATTAACACAGACAGCCTGGATGAAGAATTAAGGAATATCATCTGGTTTTATATCGGTCGGGACTTTTATCGCAACTTCGACTATAACAACTCTGCTGCTGCTCTCGAAAGAATCAGCGAACAATTCCCCCGCACCAGAAAATTGGAAAAAACCAATATTCTATCTAACGTATACGTGCACAATAACAATTTAGTTAAACTTGAGCGCATGTTAGAAAACTCGAACCCTGATTCTGCAAACTATCAATATATCCTGTTCAATCTTGCTATTGCTCATTTAAAACAAAATAACCCGGAAAAAGGAAAAAAATACCTGATCAAGTTGACTGAAGATAAACCGGAAAACATTGAGCAAGCCAGCATTGCAGACAAAGCCAGGCTTCACCTCGCTAATTTACATTTCAAAAACGAGGACTACAAATCCACGATAAAATATATCGATGACATGAATGCTGATGGTTTATTCGCGGAAAGTGCGATATACCTGTCTGCCCTCGCCCATTCCATGTCAGGCAACAGCAAACGTGCTTTTTCATTGCTGAACAAACTTAAAACAAGAGAATCGAAAGATATCTATCAATTTTATTCTATTTTATTGATCGCACGTATTCTTGAGCAGAATGGTAATTTGGAAGATTCACTAAAAGTCCTGAATGATGGCGTAGTCAGTATACAGCACACAAAAAAAGAACTGGATGAACTGATCAAAAAAATAAGAAGCCAGTTATTTTTTGATAACTTCAGGAAAGATGAGAATGGCGAGATAACCATTGTTAGCCCACAGTACAAATATTTACTCGCTGAACTTTCTTTCAACAGGGACTTCTCAGGACTCTATAATCATTATATCGATCTGCTTAATCTGCGCGAGACAGTCAACCACTGGAAAAATCAGATACCCGAATTTTATATCATGCTAAAAGAGCGTGACAAACACTTCAAGCAGAAGAAGAAAGCCATTTCCACTACTAAATATAGTGATATACGAAATGATTATGCCGAAAAACTGGGTAAACTTGAGATAAAATTCAATAAAATAAATGCTACGCATGATGTGGAAGGCCTTTACACGCAGTCTGAGACCGAGTATTCAGAAGACCTGAACTATGTTTCCGACACAATTACAAAACTTAAAAAACACGAAGATCTTGGTGACTATGAATACAAAGTTGATCTCATGAAGGGAATCAATTACTGGAATGCCGCACAGCAATATCACACCAGGATTTGGGAAACAGAAAGTAACCTCAAACAGTCGCGCAAACATCTAAAAGCACTCGATGAACAAATTGCTTCGCTCAAGGTTTCTGCTAATTCGGAATTTAACTATTCAATGCATAAAAACACAATCGATTCGCTCTACTCGAGGCTTAAGAAGCTGGATGCTCGACTAGAAACTACTACAGTTAATCTTAAAGAACAGTTAATTAAAACAGCTGCCGCTGAACTGGATAAGCGATTCAAAAATATTGACTCGTATTACCGCGCCTTCAAGTTCGATGTGGCGCGCGTATCTGATCGGATCGTGTTGAATAAAAAATGATTTTTCAGAATAAATTAACTTTTACTTTTTTTACCGGCTTGCTTTTACTGCATGGGTGTTCTTCATACAAGTACGATAAAATTGGTGAAATCGATAATATTGAGTCAAACCTGGGCCAGGAGCTCAGCATAGCTACATTCAGCACGCCTTTGAACGAAGATATTGTTATAGCGAAATATCGCGATCTTCTTGACGAGAAGCTTAATACCAAAAATAAAAAACAGGTTTTAAGGCGCTATGGTGACCTGCTTATCGACAAAGGTGAACGTCTCATTGTATCTACTAATAGAGAAGATTATCGTACTGGCAAAATGATGATCGACGATGCAATCAACACGTACAAGCTTTATGTTTCTAAATTTCCTTCTGATCCTGATAACGATTACATCATCTATCAAATATCCAGAGGCTACGAACTGATCGAGAAACCCGCTACCTCATTCCAGTACTTGACCTACCTGGTTAATAATTATAGCGGAAGCAGCTATTTCCAGGAAACACAGTTCAGACGTGGCGAATATTTGTTCACGACAAGAAACTTTCATGACTCAGGAAACGCCTATAAAACGATACTATCTGAAAAGTACAAAAAAACGAATTTATTCAATAAAACACTGTATAAATATGCGTGGGTAAATTTCAAGCAGGAAAGATATGGCATCTCTGTTGAGCACTTCATGAAACTTGTCGATTTTTATTACAAAAACAACCAGGTAACGGATTATCAAATTACCAGCTCTGTCAGCAAAGGAGAAAAGGAAGCGATTACTGATGTCTTGCGTGCGATTAGTCTTTCTTTCAGTTACATGGGCGGCTCACAACACATTGTGAAATATACCAGAAACAGGCCCTATACCCCGTTACTATATTCAAGTCTTGCTACACTTTACAAAAACAAGAAACGCTATGTTGACGCCATCGACACCTATCGTGAATTTATAAACAAGCACAAGCAGTCACGACATGCTTATAAATTCCATCAGAATATTATCTCACTCTACCAGGTGGCTGGTTTAAGTGAACAAATTGTCCCGGAAAAAGTCAGGTTTATCAACAATTTTGGGCCAGGTACACACTATCAGAAAAATATTGATAAAGAAGAATGGGATAGTCTTAACAAGTCCATTGAAAACAATGTCATTGATTTGGCAACATATTATCACGCATATAGTAAAGGCAAACAGAAGAAAACCAACAGTAAACGAGCTGAACATTGGTACAGGTACTACCTGACACATTATGCAACCCAACCACGGGCACAGGGCCTCAATTTCAGACTGGCAGAATTACTTAATGACAATCAACAATACAAAAAAGCTATAGACGAGTATGAAAAAACAGCTTACTTATACAACCCAAAAAACTCTAAAGCAGCATACGCGGCTATATCGCTATATGAAAAACCAGGAAACAGGGATCATCGTTGGCGCAACCGGCTAAAGAACGCTCATTTGAAATTTTACTATGAGTTCGGTTCGCACCCACAAGCCGATAAAGTCTTACTTAAAGCTTCGCAATACCAATATGATGATCATGAATATCAGGCCGCTTATTCGTCCTCATCAATTTTAGTAAATAAAAACAACCAGGACAAAAAGGTTTATGCATCCGCGATTTTAATTTTTGCGCATTCTGCATTCGAACTGGAAAATTATCCCGAAGCAGAAAATGGGTACAGAAAAGCCCATGCCATTTCTGAACCCAGGCTGAAAAATGATCTATGGAAAAAAGCCGCTGCCGCTGCTTATCTTGATGCCAAGCGCCTATTTAATACAAACCCTGCTGTAGCCATACAAAAGCTCACCAGAGTCGGTAAAGCATACGGAGGTACTGAAATCGCGGGTACTGCCAGCTTTGATGCTGCAAGCTTGTTGATGAAGCAAAATGATAATAATCAGGCAGAAAGCATACTGATCAGCCTGAAGAACAACCGCTCTAAAGGGTTTGACAAGAAAAATTTACACGAAAAACTCGCATTTATTTACCTGAATAAAAAACAGTACACAAAAGCCGCGGATGAGTTTGTATATATCTATAACCAGGAAAAAGATCGTGAAACGAAGCGTGAGATATTGCTCAATATTGCCGATCTATACAAAAAAGGTGGTAACCGGGATAAAGCAGTCAATATCCAGAAGGAATATGCGAAAGTCTACAAGATCCCACTAAACGATTACGCTGATACTGTTTTCGAAATTGCAAGCTATTATCAGGACACAAAAAATCAAAAAAATGAAAAATACTGGTTAGACAAGATCATCGCCCTGAAAAAAACATACAAGACACTACCCAAAGATGTTAATTATACAGTAGCGCGTGCAAACCTGAGATACGCGTATTTTGATTACCAGAAATTCAAGGCAGTCAAGTTAACAAAGCCGTTAAAGAAATCGTTGAAGCGCAAGAAATCATTAATGCAAAATGTACTTAAGAAATATGAGCAAGCAATTGATGCGGGAGAATTCAAATTAACCACCGAGGCCACCTATAATATTGCCAATATTTACTATGCATTATCAAAAGATATCCTGACCTCAGAACGCCCGCCTGGTTTAAGTGATGATGAGTATATGCAGTACACGATTATTCTTGAGGACCAGGCCTATCCATTTGAAGAAAAATCGATAGATATACATGAAAAGAATATTAGCCTCGCTAGGCAAGGCGGGATCAATAAATGGATATCAAGAAGTCTTGATACGCTAAGTAAATTACAACCCGCCCGCTACAACAAACATGAGAGATTTGTTCATTATGTTGAATAAGTTCACAAAAACAGGCTGGTTATTCCTTCTCGTTTTTGCCATATTATCATATGGCTGTACATCTTCACCTGTTGATAACAGTGGCTCCAGTACAATAATTAACGATGATAAAAGGCCGCCGCGCTATAACTATGCAATCGAATTAATGAAGCGTGAGGATTATGACAAAGCTTCCGAGGTGTTTTTAGCCCTGGAACCTGAGTATACGCATCCAGACCTCTATACCAATATGGCTATCATTTATTTGCATAAGGCAAAACTTGATACAGCAAAGGAATATATAGAGAAAAGTATTTCAATACGACCTGGAAATTACCAGTCACAAAATATTCATGGTGTGATATTGCGAAAAATTGGCAAATTTGATGAGGCCATTGCCGCCTACAACACATCGATAGCAAATAACGGCAAGTATCCGGATGCCTATTTGAACATAGCCATCCTGTATGATATCTACCTTAACAATGCGAATAAAGCTCTGCCCTACTATGAAAAATACAAGCAGTTGGCTGGAAATGACCAAAATATCGACAAATGGATTGTCGAAGTAACAAGGAGAGCAAAATGAGATTATTACTGCTAATGATGTTTTCATTGTCAATTCTCGTGCAGCCTTTATCTGCACAAGAAAAAGAAAAACTTATCATGGATGGTACGGCTGTAATCGGCAATAGCGAGATGCCTAATGTGCTCTATATCGTTCCCTGGAAAAAAACACCACAGCCTAATTTAAACCCGGAACTTCATGAGTCGCTCATAGAAAGCCAGCTGCTGCCTGTTGACCGGAATGTTTTTTTAAAAAGAATCGAAAATCACCAGAGATACCAATAATATCGGAGTATTAAAATGTATGCGAGTATTGTGAACTTTTTTAATGATGGTGGTGCATTTATGTACCCCATAATGCTGGTGCTGGCACTAGGTGTCGCAATTTCAATTGAAAGGTATTTTTATCTTACCCTGGTCAGAAAAAACAACAGAAAATCATTAAACACGATATTACAGTTGTTACAGTCGGGTGATATGCAAAAAGCCTACTCCGTGGTTTCAAAA
Source organism: Thioalkalispiraceae bacterium (assembly GCA_050116415.1). GTDB lineage: Bacteria > Pseudomonadota > Gammaproteobacteria > UBA6429 > Thiohalophilaceae > JARRJY01. The sequence goes on along the minus strand of JASFOS010000001.1, from coordinate 34,772 downwards.
TCAAACCATGCGGTTAACAAAATGCTTTACCAGGGTTTGATGCGCTACAAGACCTCAAAATCACGCGAAGATATTGAAAGCGCAATGGAAGAAAGTATGCTTGAAGTTATTCCTCGTCTTGAAAGAAGAACTCACTATCTTGCCACATTTGCAAATATTGCAACATTACTCGGGCTGCTTGGTACTATTATTGGTCTTATCAAGGCCTTCACCGCTGTTGCTCAAGTAGATCCTGCTCTAAAAGCAGAAATATTATCAACCAGTATATCGGTCGCGATGAACACCACTGCCTTCGGGTTAATGGTAGCAATCCCCCTTCTGCTTATTTATGCCGTGTTACAAACAAAAACCACGGAAGTCATTGATAGCCTGGAAATGGCAACTGTTAAATTTGCGAATATCCTGATGCACAACACCAAGGCATAGCAGCAATGCGAAGAAAGCATAAAATAAAACGTACAGGCATACAGCAGGCAGAGCTGAATATCACTGCATTTATGAACCTGATGGTCGTTCTCGTGCCATTCTTGCTCATGACTGCTGTATTTTCACATTTGACAATTATTGAGTTGAATTTGCCTGATTCCGCTTCAAAATCAACGACTAAGAAAAATGAAAAAAAGATCACTCACATCAACGTCATACTCAAAAATAATACCATTGTATTAAGCGATAGTACCGGTAATGTTATTGGTAAAATAGATAAAAAACATAAGGATACTAATAACCTGCTTAAAAAATACCTTGTTCAGATAAAAGAAAAGATACCTTATGTTACCGCAGTCAACATTTTATCTGACAAGAACATCAAATATGATGAAATAATCTCGACGATGGACGCATCGCGTTCATATAAAACGAATATAGACGGTGAATATGTTGAGGTTGAGTTGTTCCCTTCAATTTCATTAGGTGACGCACCCTAGGATGCAATTATGTCGGTAAAAGCTAACAGAATGGCCAGGCATCATCGCCGCTCAAAAGAGAAATCATTTTCACTCAACATGGTTTCCTTAATGGATATTTTCACAATTTTGGTATTTTTCCTGCTTGTTACTTCAAGTGAGAGCCAGGTCGTATCTCAACCAAAAAATATAGCATTGCCTGAGTCAATCGCCACAAAAACGCCAAAACAGAACATTGTTATCGTTGTAAATAATAACAAGGTAGAGTTACTTGGCAAGAGCATTGCGATTGATGTTAACAAACTTGATGAGAAACGCATTGGTAAATTTATAAACACGCAGCTCAAATCTCGTGGCATTGATAAGCTTGAAAAACAAAAACGTAGTGTGACGATCATGGGTGATAAATCCATTCCCTACTCTGTTCTTAAGAGTATTATGCTAAGCGTAGCCGCTACGAACGTTCAGAATATATCATTCGCTGTACTGAAGAAATCAGAAGGTTGAACGTATGCAGAATAGCAGTTTTTACTACGACGCATCATTTCCCTGGTACGAGACGAATGATGATAAGAATTTCAAGAAAATATTACGCCGCTCAATTATTGCATTCTGCATACTTGGCATAATTATACCTTTTCTTCCGGTTCCTGAAGCCGAAAAAAAGCAACTTAACCAGGTTTCGCCAAGACTTGCAAAGCTTATCGTCAAGAAAAAACAGGAGAAGAAGAAACCGAAAATAATCAAAAAAGAGCCAAAGAAAGAAATCAGAAAAAAAACCGAAAAGAAAACTGCCAAAAAAGAAGCCAAAAAACCTGTCAAAAAGAAGATTGAGCAATCAGGTCTATTAGCGCTCAGTGATGATCTTGCAGATTTACGTGAATCGTTTGACCTGGGGAAAATAGATAAAACACAGACCGTCAACAAGCAGGTTAAGAAATATAATGCATCGAAACTGATTTCAAGTTCAGCTAAAAAACTTAGCGGCGGCGTGGATAAAAGTCGTCTGACTTCTGCTACTGTTGAACAGAAACTTGATAGCCATGCAACATCTTCAGTCTCCAGTAACATAACCGTCGCCAAGACAAGATACAACAGACAGACTGGAAAAGCGCGACGTACCCGGGAAGAAATTGAAGCAGTATTCCAGAAATACAAAGGCTCTTTCTACTCGATGTATAACCGGAGTTTAAGGAGAGATCCCACGATCCAGGGTCGTGTAACCATTGAGTTGACTATAAGCCCCTCTGGTCAGGTTACCGCTTGTAAAATTTTATCCAGTGAACTTGGCAATAAAAGCCTGGAAAGCAAGATTATTGCACGCGTTAAGCTGATGCGTTTCGCTGCCAAGGACGTAGATACTGAAGTTGTGACATATCCAATTGATTTCTTTCCATCATAAAACGAATCCTGTATGAATTGGATTGATTCATAGCTTGATTCCAATAAACCATATGGTGAATGTCATTTTTAATTATTCCAGTTAACAGGATACTTCATTAGGATATAGACAGCACAGCCTTATTTTTACTGTAAATTCATCAATGAAATTGCTTCAAATATTTTTTAATAATGCCTGAATATCTGTCTTTGACTTAACATCCATTCTTCATAGTCAGAATAAGTATCAATATCGTTCAACGCTTCCAGACAGCTGTATTTTACATTGTATAACTGTAAATTGTCCTCGAGCTTCTGCAGCACATATCTCGTACCCCACTGAATTTTATCTAATATTTCAGGACGCTCTCTATTCATAGCAAACAGCACGTAACCGCCATCCGTTGCGGGACCGATAACGCATGCATCTTCATCACCAAGTGCGTCTATAGCTCTTTCAATATATTCACTGGTCATGTATGGACAATCAGTTCCTATTTGTACGACATTATCATATCCAGCATCAGTAAATGCCTGATGAGACGCGTGATTCATTATCTCACCCAGGTTACTGCCCTGCTGCTGATGGAGTTGCAATGAATAATTACGATATAAATACCTGAAATAAGGATGGTCTGTTGTGGGTGTACACCATAACTGTATATCCACCTGCGAAATTTTCGAGCAGGTTTCAACCGTTTTGTTTAGCATCTGCTTGTGTAATGACAATGTCAGAGCATTACCAATTTCAGGTATAAGCCGTGTTTTACAATACCCTTCTATTGCGGCCTTGGAAAATATCTGTATGCAACTAGAATTTGATGACTTCATGATCATTTTAGGATTTTAATATTTGCGACACAAAGTATCCGGACTAACCCCGATGAAATAGAGAAAACGCAGCCACCACATCAGCAAAATAGTTCTTAGAATACCGTTTTCTTCCCATCTTCGTGATGAAGTAATTACAGGTTGATTTATTATCGCTGGCCGACCGTGTCCTCGGAGCCGTTTTGATATTTCAATATCTTCCATTAGCGAAATATTCTGAAAGCCGCCTGATGTTTCAAACAAGTCTCTTGTAACAAATATGGCTTGATCACCAGTACAAACCGAGGTTAAACGTGAACGTATATTCATCATGAATTCAATAAACCGGAATATAAACCGCTGACCTGACAACTTCACCTTGAACCTGCCCCATTTTTTTCCATCTTTCAGGCAGTGAATAATATGCTGATCAAAGTTTACCGGAAGAATTGTATCTGCATGTAAGAATAACAGGATATCACCATTAGACATTTTCGCGCCTCGATTCATCTGCAGGCCACGTCCAGCTGGTGATAGTATAAGCTGATCAGCGATGCTCTCAGCAATACGGCATGTAGCATCATGACTGCCAGCATCCACCACGATTATTTCGTATTCTGTTTTACTAATGACAGACTGGATATGATCAATCACAGAAGATATTGTGTCCTGTTCATTCAATGTTGGTATGATGATTGATAGCATAGCTTATACAAGCGCACCACCACAGCTACTGCCTTGCCCGGCCGTACAGCCATAACAATGTTCAGCAACATTTATTTGCGAGGGAAGATTATCTATACATAGGTCAGCAATATGTAAAGGCAAACTTTTGTTGGTAATTTTCATACCAAGCATTTGATTGAAATCACAGTCATAAACATAGCCCTGCCAGTCAATGCTAAGCATATTTCGACACATTAATGACTTGACACTGCCAGGATTAAAAGATGTTCTCAATAGAGACATATATTCATCGAACCTGTCTTTTGATAACAGGTAACTTCCAAATCGCTTGATTGGCATATTGGTAATTGTATACAAGCTATTGAACTTTATACCAAAATTCTTACCGAGAAGTTCTTTATATTCATTTTCTAATTGTACTTGTTCGGGTGGCAAGAAAGGTCCTGCTGGATTGTAAACAAAATTAAGCTTAAGCTTTGATTCGTGGTCACCGTACCCTGCCTGGTTGAGCAATTTGATAACCCGAATACTTTTTTCAAACACACCCTTGCCACGCTGCAAGTCTACATTTTGCTCCGTATAACAGGGCAAAGAGGCAACTATCTCGATGTTATTTTCGACAAATAAACTGATATACCCCTCATAGCTTTCTTCGTCGAGAATGGTCAGGTTACATCTATCTATAATTTTATCGACATGCGGTGCTACACGCTCAACCAGGTATGTGAAATGAGGGTTCATCTCTGGCGCGCCGCCAGTCAAATCGATAGTTTTAATCGGGTTTTTTATTATGAAATCGATAACATTATCTATTACGTTTTTTCTCATTACTTCTTGACGTTTGGGACCTGCATTCACATGACAATGTGTACATTGCTGATTACATACATAACCCAGGTTGACCTGTAATGTATCAATCTTGCCCCTCTGTATCTGTGGAAATGATTTTGTTTGCGTTAGTAATGGGTATGTATCAAGCATTGGATCAGCTTAGTTTATTGCGCATCACGGTGACACACATATATAGCATCTACGACGTTTCCAGGTAATTCATAGTGTAGCGAATCACAAAGATTTTTAACCAGGGAAATCCCCCTTCCAAAAGCCATGGTTTTTTTGCTAATCTCGTCCGAAGATATAGCATTGATATCAAACCCGTTACCACTATCTTCAATTCTTATAAAAATCAAATACTTATCTTTGTACTCTTTGATCTTGATACCAATCTTAATGTGTTCGTCGGTCAATTGGTTTAGTTTTTGTTCCCTTTTTCTAAAATATTGTGAAAAACCATCAGCCGATTCCTTCATTCTTGAATCCAGTCCAAGCACACCGTGATCAATCGCGTTAACATAAAGTTCAGTTAATATTGTAAACAGAGACTGGGAATGCCTGTTAGTCATTATAATCTGTTCAATATTATTTATGATTTGAGGTATTGGATCAATTTTTTTTATGTTATAGCCACAAGTTTGTATTGATAACTCTGTACAACTGCTATCTTCTTGTATATATGGTTTTAATTCTAAATCATTTGCCTTTTCTTTCGATATCGAAGCAATGTTCCAGCTTGGTAAAAGTCCTGGACGAAGGCGAATCTCCGCCATCGACACATCATCGGATTGCTGTATCTCAAATGTATAATGTTCAAGGCTTTCAATAACATCATCAATAATAAAATCATCATCCCCAGGTGTCTGGTTGAACTTTTCTAGCAATCGTATTTCACCAAATTCTTCATTATTTTCATTTCGCGCATCGACGACACCATCACTTAGCAAAATTATCCTGTCATTGATCTCAGTATCAATAAATTGTAAATGTTCGATATATTCCTGATTAATATCTATACCAAGCGGCAAACAGGTTGACTTGATTGAGGAAATATTCTTATCAGATAAAATAAACACAGGTGGCATACCGCAATTACAAACTGTGACATGCTTTAAAGAACTGTCAATACTTATTGCCTCACATGCCATAAACATATTCGTTGGTAACAAATTAGACAGTTTTTTATTGATTGTTTTTAATATATCAGAAAGTGAGTAACCTTTTGCGGTCATCGCACGGAAAACTTCAGATGCAGGCAGCGCTCCTAGTGCCGAAGCCAATCCATGACCGGTAAAATCACCTAATAATATATTGAGATCTCTTGAAGGACTGTAGGCAGTAACAAACATGTCACCACTGAAAATATCAGCGGATTTTACAATACTCCTGATTTCCCTGTTCTGGATGTTATCAGCCAGAACCGCGCTACTAAAGACTTTTTCAGCAACTTCTTCATCGCTCTGAAGTCGTGCATACATGGCATTCAGTTGGCGCCACAAGTCACGCACACGCTCCATGGCGATAATTTTCGATTTAAGGATAGTTATATTATAGGGCTTCGATATAAAATCGTCGCCACCAACTTCTATACATTTGGATAATGATGATTCATCATTTAGAGCGGTAAGAAATATAACCGGGATGAATATGTTTTTTTCTTTGCAAATAGACTTTATTACTTGTGTTGCCTGATAGCCATCCATCTCTGGCATCATGACATCCATAAAAATAATATCTATTTTGTTTTTTCTGAAAAGCTCTACTGCCTGCTTGCCGTTTTCAGCTAGTATTACACCAAACCCGTTTTTAATTAATAAAGCCTCGAGTATTACCCTGTTAGTTTTATTGTCATCAACAATTAACGCTAAACCCCTGCCTTGTGTACTCATATCAACGAACCAATATATATCAAAAAAAGTCCGTGTTTAGCTTATCGGAAAAATTTTATCAAAGTTTGCCGTTTCCAGTATGCGCCTTATTGGCTCTGATGGATTGGTGATTTCGATTCTGATCTTATATTTATCAGCATGTTCTTTAAGAAGTAACAACATACCCAGCGAGGAACTATCCATGTAGGATGTCATGCTTAAATCCAGCTTTATCTGTGAAGCATCGATAACGTCCTTATATGAATTCCTGAAATCTTGCTGTAAAGCAAAGTTAAAAGTGTCTGACACTTTTATTGTCAGAACACCACCATCATTTGATAAGCGAGACTCTACTGTCATTTTATCACCATGCGAAAAACATGTTCAGAACAATTCAACATCACCTTCATCCATTGACTGTTGCGAGACTGGCTTGTCTTTCCTGGTTATCTTTTCCTGATACTTGTTCTTAATGCTGTTTTTTAAAGCAATTAATTCATCATGATTCAGCTTGCCTGGATTGACATGCAAATCATCCAGTTCGCCCTGGATAATCTGGAAACGCTCAATATGTTGCTCCGCACTAAGAAGTGATTGATTGGCTATATCCTCAAACTGCAAAGCCCTTACTGCCTGGGCAACGGAATTATTAAGCAAATCACCAACACTACTGACTTCCTCAACTTTTTTATGGAAGAAATTATCCATTTCACCAAGTTCAACGAGAAGCTTGTTAACTTCTTCCTTGGCACTTATGGTTTCATTCATATCGCGAGATGCCATCTCACCAACAGTTTCTCTTACCGTATTTATTGCATTTCGTGTTTCATTGATTCTTTCCCTGATCTGGTCATTAAAGTTTGTTGAACGTATAGACAAACTTCTTACTTCATCAGCAACGACTGCAAAACCTCTTCCAGACTCACCTGCTCGAGCTGCCTCGATAGCGGCATTTAAAGCAAGCAAATTTGTTTGATCTGCAATTGATTTGGCATCTTCAATGAGTTTGAAAATCCCATCAATATGTTCAACCATATCGTCAATATTATAAACCGTCTTAACGCTTTGTTCGCTTATTGAGATCATGATACTTATGAAGTTTTCCATCAACTTGCTAGTATGCATTGCAAAATGTTCGACGTTTACCGTGCCATCCTCCTTTGATGACTTGCTGATGATTTCGGAAACGAGCTGACTTTGTTGGCTGGAAAGACTATTCAGGGCTGTAAAACTGCTATTCATCTCAACGATTGCTTCAGCAATCAATTTTTTAACGCGTAACACCTCATCTGAAACACCTGACACTTCATTTTTACGTAACTCATCAAGCTCTGCCGTTACCTCACGATAGGTATCAAGCTCTGATATCTCTAAAGTAACGGGTGTTTTGATGTTTTCCTTGCTAGCAAACCTCTTCCTGAATAACAGCAACAGGCTGCCAAGCAATAACAGTTCGACTCCCCATCTGATGATGGTATTGGCACTGGTTATCTCAACGACGAACAATCCCAGCAACAGGATCGCCACAATCACCCACGGTTGAGCGGTAATTTTTATCTTCATTATCAATGACTTATAATATTTATATGTATAATTACATCATGTATAATAAATTTAACGGCCTGATGGGTAAATTCTTTAATATCAATAAATTACCCTACTATTTATGGCAATAATGCGTTGAGCTGATCAGGCTAAAATTCAGGTTTACTATCAATGATCATGGGAAGCGACGTCACCGGGTGCTCGAACTCCAGTGAGCAAGCATGTAACAATAACCGTGTGGCAGGCGTTGATCCTGTATCTGATGAATATAGATTATCACCCACAATGGGATGGCCAATTTCCTTCATATGCAACCTTAGCTGATGAGTACGGCCAGTTACAGGTTTAAGCGCAACCCGACTAACATGTTTTTTTTCATCATACGCCACTAGCTCATAATATGTTAACGCGCTCTTGCCTGTTTCATAATCAATTTTTTGTAAGGGTCGATTTGGCCAGTCGGTTATTAATGGATAATCGATTTTGCCCCGTTTCTTGATTAGCTGACCTTCCACCACAGCCATATATCGCTTCGTTATCTGGCGCTGCTGGAACAACTTGCCTAGTTTGCCTTGCAGTGATTTATTCAAGGCAAAAAGTAGCAAACCGGATGTGGCCATATCCAATCGGTGCACTACTTCTGCTTGTGGAAATTCTTGTTGGACACGCGCAAACAAACAGTCCTGTTTATCCGTTCCCCGGCCTGGCGTAGTTAATAAACCTGCTGGTTTATTAATTGCAAGCAAGAAATCGTCTTGATAGGCAATATCGAGCCCGACATCTGGTGGTGGAATGTAAGCTGAAAATAATTTCATAAATGCCAGGTTCGCTGAATAAGAAAACAGCGACTATTATTTAACAGGATGTTGAATGCTTTCAGGGACGTTTACTTTTACGACTACTACGCGTTATATACCCTGTTAAAAAGCCCACAAGGAACGTAATAAGTATTAATAACACGCGAGACATTTCCAATTTCCACCATAAGAAATTAACACTCACGACTTCAGAATTTTGCAAAGTAAACAAAACAATACAAAAAACTCCGATAACTGCTATCAAGAAGTGAATTTTACCTGTAATTGACTTATTACTCATAAGAATTAACTATTTTTCATCCACCTTGCAGCGTGGATTTTTTGTATAAGTAGCGCCCGTGTCTATCAGAAAATCACCTGATAAAAAATTGCGACCTATTAACATTGGATAATTCAGACCTGTTCGATCAACCACGTTGACTTCAATGTCTTTATACACATTCCCAAGACACACACCAAGTTTAATCACAATCCGTTCTTGTAACTCTCCAAAATGCCGCTTGATTTTACTCATTCGCTGTATCTTGCGCTCCAGGCGTACCTGTTCACCCTTGAAATTAGTCACGGTAAAACTGACCCATTTCTCTCCTTCTTTTTCTTTTATTTGGATACAGTCACAATGTAACGAGGATGTTCTGGCACCACTATCAATTTTGGCTTTAACATCCAGGTTTCCCGGATGGATTGAAACTTTTTCTACCCAGCCCACCACGTGCTTTGCATAGGTGGCTTGTGAAACCAGAAACAACGTCACAAAAAAAATCGTTGAAACTGTAAAACCAGTCTTCACTAAATGCATGCGAAAAACCTCAAATACCCTGTCAATACTGATTGTAATAGAGATTACACGATGTGTATGATGAAATATATTCGCACAAAGACTAAAAAGCATTCCAAAATGCTTGGCAGAATATTAATGTATCAGGATTGTCTGATAAGAATGGTGCCCGGGGCCGGAATCGAACCGGCACGGTGTTGCCACCGAGGGATTTTAAGTCCCTTGCGTCTACCAATTTCGCCACCCGGGCCTTTCTTAATGTAAGGAATGAAATATTCCTGTATTTTATTAATTACCATTTTGCATTGAAAAATGGTGGCTTGCCTAATTGGGTATTTACTGTCTATAGTATCAAGTATTCCTGACAAACAGCCTGTTTCCCAACAGCCGCGCATCATACACGGATGATGGGTTTACTTCCAGTGATTTCAAAATGTGTATTCTGGCGCCCTGGGTACCGTTCAAGACAAGTCGTTCTCAGTATCGCAGAGCCTGCTGGGTGGTTATTTTTTAACCAGTCAGTGTAAATTATCGAGGTACTAAAATACCTGAAATCAGGTATTCATCGTGAAACACTAAAATTTTATTATTGTCAGCACCCCAAATTATCAGAAAGAAGGATTCATGGATGGAATCAATGTTCGCAGGGAAAATTAGCCCGTTGCCTCGCAGCAGAAAATCGCCATGTGCGTGGTGGCTCATACCATGCCTGTTAATTCTATTAACCGCTTGTGGAGGGGGCTCTGATGATGATTCAGACAACAAGCAACCAGTTGATACCACGCCGCCAGCCGCTGTCAGCGGCTTTAGCGCGGTCGCAATCGATCAATCGGTCAACTTAAGCTGGAATAACCCGGCCGACAGTGACTTCGCCGGTGTCATCATCCGCCGTTCAACTTCGGGCAATCCTGCCAGTGCCACTGACGGCAGCGCAGTCTACAATGGTGGCGGGACTACCACCACTGATGCAGGCCTTAGCAACGGCACGACCTATTACTACAGTATTTTTGCCTATGACGAAGTGCCCAATTACTCTGGCGCAGCAAGTCTAGATGCCACACCTGTTGCGCCGACAGCTGGTGATACCACACCACCGGCTGCTGTCAGCAATTTTACCGCAACAGCACAAGATCAAAGTATAAACCTCAACTGGGATAACCCGGCCGACAGTGACTTCGCCGGCGTTATCATCCGCCGCTCGACCTCGGGCAACCCCACCAGCGTCACTGACGGCATCGCAGTCTACAATGGTGCAAGTACTACCACCACTGATTCAGGCCTTACCAATGGCACGACCTATTTCTACAGTATTTTTGCCTATGATGCGGTGCCCAATTATTCAGGCGTAGTCAGTGCCAATGCCACGCCAGCCGACACTACGCCGCCGGCTGTAGTCAGTAATTTTACCGCAACTGCGCAAGATCAAAGCATAAACCTAAGCTGGAATAACCCGGGCGACAGTGATTTCGCCGGCGTTATCATACGCCGCTCGACCTCGGGCAATCCTGCCAGCATTAGCGACGGAACAGAAGTGTATAACGGTGCCGGTAGCAGCATCACTGATTCAGGCCTTACCAATGGCACGACCTATTACTACAGTATTTTTACCTATGACGAAGTACCCAATTATTCAGGTGCAGTCAGTATCAATGCCAGACCAACTTCACTCAACGTTGACGCGGGTTCTGACCAGACAATCGTTCTAGCTGACGCAGCGAACCTTAATGCCATTGCGACTGAAAACGGTCAACCACCTCAAGGCACAGTAACCTATTCATGGACACAGGTTTCAGGACCCGGGATTGCCAATTTTACCGATGCCAGTGCCGCTCAGACCTCGGTGTCATTTACCGAGATTGGCAGCTATGAACTTGGCGTAGAAGCAACCAGTAATTCTGAAGCAGCCACCGATAACCTTCTTATCACAGTCAACCTGAAGGCAGCAGGCTCTCCGGGCCTGTCTATGCGACCTGCCAATGCAACCGAGTGTATTGCCCCGCCTTCGCCGCCTGTGGCATCAAGTATTCTACTAGAGAATCCCTACCCAAACCTGCCGGCATTGAATACTCCGCTGGCCATGTACATGGCGCCGGGAGATTCCAGTTACTGGTACGTGGTACAACAAACCGGGCAGGTGATCAGGTTCGCAAATAATCCTGCTGTGAACTCCACCACGACCTTTATTGATATCAGTGACAGGGTTGAATATTACGGAGAAATGGGCTTGCTGGGGATGGCATTTCATCCAGATTATGCCAACAACGGTTATGTTTATCTTTCCTATAACAACACAGATTCAGGCCGCGATTCGCGCATTTCCCGCTTCACCAGAGTGGGCGATGTGCTCGATCCGAGTAGCGAGGTCATCATTCTCACTCTCACTCAGCCGAGCACTAATCATAACGGAGGCCAGATCATGTTTGGTCCAGACGGCTATCTGTATATCGGGCTGGGTGATGGTGGCGGCTCATACGACACTTATGCCAATGGTCAAAATACCGATACCCTGCTGGGTGCCTTGCTACGCATTGACGTGGGTGATGGTTCCTCGGGCAGTTATACCATTCCACCCGATAACCCCTTTGCTGCCAGTGGTGGTGCACCTGAAATCTTTGCCTATGGATTACGCAACCCCTGGCGCTGGAGTTTCGATCGCCAGACAGGTGATATCTGGGCGGGTGACGTGGGCCAGGGTAGTTATGAAGAAATCGATATCATTACCAAGGGTGCCAACTATGGCTGGCCGATTATGGAAGGCCCTAACTGTGTCACCGCAGGTTGTAACCAGACCGGCTTGACCTTACCGGTCGGAGGCTATGAACGCAGCCTGGGACAATCTATCACCGGTGGCTATGTCTATCGTGGCTCCAATCTTGGCTTTTTATATGGTCAATACATTTATGGTGACTTCAGTATCGGTAGAATCTGGGCCTTGCAAAAAACCGGGGCCAGCCAGTACACCTCGACTGAACTGTTAGATACCAGCCTGAATATCGCATCCTTTGCTGAAGATCATGATGGTGAACTCTATGTGATCAACCTGTATGGTGGAATAAGTAAGATTGTGGCTGACAGCAGTAGCCAGACGGGCATTATCCCTACCCAGCTATCTGACTGGGGCTGTTTCCAGTCAACTGATACCACGTTATTTTCCGATAACGTTATCCCCTATAACATTAATGCCTTGCTGTGGTCAGACTTTGCCAATAAAGAACGCTTCATGGCCATCCCTGATGGCACGACAATCAACATCGATGGCGAGGGCCGTTTTGATTTACCGGTCGGCAGCGTGGTTGGCAAACATTTCTGGCTTGACGGTCAATTGATTGAAACCCGTCTATTACTTCACCATGAAGCGCCACATGGCTGGAAAGGATACAGCTATGAATGGAACGACACGCACACCGATGCCACCTTACTCACCACGAGCAAGGACAAGGATTTTGACGTCAATAGCCAGACACAGACCTGGCACTACCCCAGTCGAGCACAATGTGATTCCTGTCATACCACCATTGCCGGCTTTACCCTTGGCCCGGAGATTGGTCAACTCAACCGTTCCCTTTTTTATCCAACCACGAGTATTGAGGCGAATCAGTTGATCACCCTTGAAGATATTAACGTTTTAAGTCGCGCATTAAGCGACGCTGAAAAATCCACGACTTTCTATGCAATCGATGATATCGCCTATTCATCGGAACGACGTGCACGCAGTTATTTGCATTCCAATTGTGCCAACTGTCATCAGCCGGGTGGACCCGGTGGTGGCAATATGGATCTGCGAATGGCAACTTCGTTGGCGAATACAGGAATATGTAATCATGCGCCACTGAGCGATACACTGGGACTCAGCGACCCGATGATCGTCGCGCCGGGTGACCCGGATAACTCGATACTGGTATTACGTATGGAGGACCTCGGACAAAATCGAATGCCACCCCTTGCTACATCAATTGTAGACACCCAGGCAATATCGGTTATCAGGGACTGGATAAGCAACCTTGCCACGTGCCAGTGACAACATGATTTTAAATTTGCAGTGATATCGGAAATAGAAAATGGAGGCTGGGCCCGGAGTCGAACCGAGGTCCACGGATTTGCAATCCGCTGCATAGCCACTCTGCCACCCAGCCATAATTTTATTTTACTCGACCCTGCGATTGGATACCACTCTGATAGTTACCAACCTGTTGTTGAAGCCGATACAAAAAACCCCGGCATGAGCCGAGGTTTTGATGTTTGGAGCGGGAAACGAGATTCGAACTCGCGACCCCAACCTTGGCAAGGTTGTGCTCTACCAGCTGAGCTATTCCCGCAGATAAGGAGCGCGTATTTTAGCGACACATGCTCGAGTGTCAACCCTTATTTGAGTCAGTTTGTGAAGTCAGGCTGGGCCAGGCAGCTTGCAGATAAATCACCATCGACCACAACGTTAAAATTGCCGCCATATAGAGCAAAAGATAACCAATCGCCAGGGTCGACACGTCAAACAGCGGGACTTCGAACAACAGGAAGCCGATGGCCCACATTTGTGCCGCCGTCTTGATTTTACCAATAATGGAAACCGCCACCTTGGTATTATCACCGATGTTCGCCATCCATTCGCGTAATGCGGAAATGGTGATTTCACGACCAATGATAATCACCGTGGGTATCGCCAGCCACAGAGTCGGATGTTTACTAACCAGCAATACTAGCGCCGTGGCAACCATGAGCTTGTCGGCCACCGGATCCAGGAAGGCGCCAAATTTGGACTGTTGATTCCACTTTCTGGCCAGGTAGCCATCAAACCAGTCGGTAATCCCGGCAATGAAAAAGATCACGGTAACGACATAGTTATTGATCCCGAACAGGGGGATATAAAAGGCCAACACGAACACCGGAATCAGTGCGATTCTCAGTAGTGTCAGTATCATCGGTACATTCAGTGGCATAGTTAATTCACATCCGCATGAAAAACATCATATATCTGTTGTGCAAGTTGACGACTAATTCCATTTACACTGGCCAGGTCATCCACCCCGGCCCGGGCGACTTCCTGCAAGCCACCAAATTGTTGCAAAAGCTTTTGTCTTCGTTTTGCCCCGAGCCCGGGAATCGTTTCCAGTACCGAGGTATTTCTGGCTTTCTGGCGACGTTGCCGGTGGCCGGTTATCGCAAATCGATGCGATTCATCCCGGATTTGCTGTATCAGGTGCAAAGCCGTTGAATCGGCTGGCAGTATAATCTCGCGGTATTGCCCGGACAAGGGATCAGACAGGATCAGGGTCTCTTCGCCCGCTTTTCGCTCCGGTCCCTTGGCCACCCCAATCATAAAAATATTATCGAGCGCGAGGCTCTCCAGCACTTCCCTGGCCTGCGATAACTGGCCTTTACCACCGTCGATGAACAGGATATCCGGTCGCTTGCCCTCACCATTCTTAAGACGCTTGAAACGGCGTGTCAGCGCCTGGTGCATGGCCGCATAGTCATCGCCTTCCGTGATGCCCGTGATATTGAAACGCCGATAATCGGCTTTTACAGCCCCCTGGGTGTCAAATACCACGCAGGATGCGACGGTTGCCTCGCCCTGGGTGTGACTGATATCAAAACATTCCAGGCGTTGCGGCATCTCATCCAGGTCAAACACCTCGCGCAGCGCCTCGAAACGCTGTAACACCGTCGCCTGGCTGTTGAGCCGGGTCTGAATCGCCTGGCGCGCATTCTGTTGTGCCATTTGCTGCCACTTGAGCTTGCGTCCACGGCTGGGTACCGTCAGCTTGACCTTGTGGCTGGCCTGTTGTGCCAGCACCTGTTCCAGCAGCGCTTTATTCTCCAGCTTGATCGACAACAGGATTTCTTCCGGTATCAGGCGGGTTGAAATCGTGCTGTTGGCATGCAGATAGTGCTGAGCAATAAAACGCTCCACCAGGGCGCCAAGATCATCCGACTCCAGTTCGGCCTGCTTGGGAAAATAGCTTTTGTTGCCCAGGTTATGGCCGCCGCGAATGCTGAATAACTGGATACCACACAGGCCACTGAGGCAAATGGCCTCGATGATATCGATATCACCGCTACCGCTACTGATGTATTGTTTTTCCTGCACATGACGCAGGCTGACAATTTGATCGCGAAACAGTGCCGCCTGTTCGAAGTTCAGGCTATTCGATGCACTGTCCATGCGTTTAACCAGTTCATCGATGACCTGGCTACTTTTGCCTTCCAGGAACATCACCGCATGGCGGATATCTTCCCGGTAATCTTCTTCGCTGACCAGGCCAACACAGGGCGCGGTGCAGCGTTTAATCTGGTATTGCAGGCAAGGCCTGGAGCGGTTCTTGAAAAACGAGTCTTCACATTGACGAATGCGAAACAGTTTCTGTAGCAGGTTCAGCGTCTCCCTGACCGCACCGGCACTGGGATACGGACCAAAGTAGCGGCCTTTTTTCCGTTGCGCGCCACGGTGCAAGGTGATCCTGGGAAAGGGATCATTGGACAGGTAGATATAGGGATAACTTTTATCATCCCGGTACAAAATATTGTAACGCGGCTTCAGTTGCTTGATCAGGTTATTTTCGAGTAATAACGCCTCGTTTTCCGTATTGGTGACCGTGTACTCAACCCGGTCAATTTTTGAGACCAGCAAGCGTGTTTTAGGGCTGTCCAGGTTCTTTTGAAAATAACTGGATAAACGGTTTTTCAGGACTTTTGCCTTGCCCACGTAAATAACCACACCGTCAGCATCCAGCATACGATATACACCGGGCTGCCGGGGCACGGTTTTTAAAAATGGTTTCGGGTCAAAGCTTGATTGCTGTGTCATTTTATTTCAATTTACGCTGGATTTTCCTGAACACGTCATGAAACATTTTCTCAGTCAGGCGCCGGGTCTGGGTATTGTAACGACTGCAATGATAAGAGCTGACCAGGTGATAACCCCCGGGTAATGAAAAGTCGGCGTTATGTGCAAACTTGTAGCCTGACTTTTTCAAGTCAAGCGCTTTTAAAACCGCGTTATGCGCGATCCCGCCCAGCGCCAGGATTACCGAGCCTGCTTTAAGACTTGAAATTTCATTTTTGAGAAACCGGTTGCACGTATTAATTTCTGCTGTGGTGGGTTTATTCTGTGGTGGCAAACACTTTACCGCATTGGTGATACGACAGTTCTTCAACTTCAAACCATCATCCAGCGCTACCGACTCGGGTTTATTACTGAAACCGAACTTATGCAAAGTTTCGTAAAGCAGAATACCGGCATAGTCGCCGGTAAACGGGCGACCGGTGGCATTGGCGCCATGCATGCCGGGCGCAAGACCGACAACCAGTAAGCGGGGATGCTTTACGCCATAGGGCGCCACCGGGCGTGCATGATAATCCGGGTAGTCCTTTTTCACCGTGCGCAGAAAATCGGATAGCCGCTTACACTGGTGACAATCAACATCGAAAATATCGTTGGGCCAATTACTCATCGAGTCACACTTCATGTTGGTTAACTTAAAACATGAGTGTACTCGAATCACTCACAGAACAGAAAATGATTTCCCCTGGAAAGATTTAGACCGGGATATTGTTCTCAATCACGCCGTGCACCATGGCCAGGCGCGTTAGTTCGATATCGTTTTGCACATTGAGTTTGTCGTACAGGCGGTGACGATAGGTGCTGATCGTTTTCGGGCTCAGGCATAACTTGTCGGAAATTTCATTCACCTTCATGCCATCCATCAGTAACATCATGACCTGCAGCTCGCGTTCAGACAAAGAATCAAAGGGTGAGCCCTCATGATCAGGGAACTGCGCCAATGCGAGTTGCTGGGCAATATCAGGGCTGATGTAGCGGCGGTTCATATTGACTTCCCGGATCGCATGCACGATCTCATCAACCCCGGCCCCCTTGGTCAGGTAGCCGGTGGCACCGGCTTTTAACAAGCGTTGCGCAAACAAGTCATCTTCATGCATGGTGACGATAATGATTTTCATGTCCGGGTTGCTGGACTGCAGTTTACGCGTCGCCTCCAGGCCTCCCATCCCCGGCATGTTGATATCCATCAGGATCACGTCCAGGCTATGCTGAGCCGCGAGCTTGAGTGCATCTTCGCCACAGGTGGCTTCACCCACTACGTCAATATCATCAATGTCGTCCAGTAACCGTTTTATCCCTGTTCTGACCAGGTCATGGTCATCTACCAGCAGGACTTTAATCATGCATTATTACCGTCAAGTTTTGAGAACATCTATTAACCTTAGCGTAGTTAAGCCCATATTTGTAGTCAATATCCTACGGTTGTAGGCCATGCCATGCCAATGGATTTTTAGAAATCAGAATAGTCTTTATATTCAGTATGTTATTTGCAGCATTATGACAGGATTTCGGCTCTATGGAATCATCCAAAGGGGTGAGATTGCGGTATTTTTCGTCAGCTCGAACGAAAAAGCCACCCTGGTGGGTGGCCTGTGATATGGCGGAGAGGGTGGGATTCGAACCCACGGAACCTTTCGGTTCGCCGGTTTTCAAGACCGGTGCATTCGACCGAGCTCTGCCACCTCTCCGGTAAAGATTTCGTATGTCGAAAACGGGGCGCAGATTACCTGATAGTGCGCCATTTATCCACCCCTAAATGAAAATATAAAGTCTTGAAATTATGAACTGAATCCTTATGCTATGGTCATAGAAGTTGACCAAAACAATCAGAGAGGAAAACCCAAATGTATCAAGACTCATCCGTCGTGACGCGCTCAGCGGAGTCGGTATTAGCGACCAACAAGGTACTACGCAATACCTATGCCCTGCTTTCCATGACGCTTATTTTCAGTGGCCTGATGGCATTCACTGGTATAGCCATGCAAATCGGTCACGGCACAGCGTTGATTGCTGACATCGTTGCCATTGTCATGTTGTGGTTTGTCCTGCCTCGCACGGCCAATTCTGCAACGGGTATCCCGGTGATTTTTGCCATTACCGGTCTGCTAGGCCTGGGCCTTGGTCCAATTCTGAGCTATTACCTGTCGGTCAACCCAAGTATTGTCATGACCGCACTGGGTGGTACCGGTGTGATCTTCCTCGGGCTTTCCGCTTATACCCTGACCACGCGTAAGGATTTCAGCTTTATGGGGGGCTTCCTGATGGTTGGCCTGTTCGTGGTGCTGGGTGCCGCCCTGCTGAACATCTTCCTGGCTATGCCAGTGTTGTTCCTGGTCATCAACGCCGCCATCATCATGATCATGAGTGGCTTCATCCTGTATGAAACCTCCTCCATCATCCATGGTGGCGAAACCAACTACATCATGGCCACCGCCAGCCTGTTCCTGTCTATCCTGAACCTGTTCCAGGCCCTGTTACACATCCTGGGTGCGTTCAGTGGTGATGATTAATTAACCATCACACCATAAAATCAGCCCCGCGCCGTTAACCCGGGCGGGGCTTTTTAAATTCAGGAGGTTGTAAAACGTATGGACTGGATGAAAATAGGCAGCGCGCTGTTACTGGTTGGGATGCTGGTATTTGTCTACCCGCGCATGAAACAAGCCATCAAGCATTCGCCCAAAGGCACCACGCAGGACTGGATGGGATTCATCGGCCCACTGGTCGCGGTAATCGGTTTTATTATCCTGCTCATCCAGCTGGTGTAATCAGCTCGAGACCGCCCATATAGCCTCTCAAGGCCTCTGGTACCTTGATGCTGCCATCGGCCTGCTGGTAGTTTTCCATTAGCGCCACCAGGGTGCGCCCGACAGCCAGCCCGGAGCCGTTCAGGGTATGTACCAGTTCCGGTTTGCCGGTTTCCGGGTTACGCCAGCGCGCTTTCATGCGACGCGCCTGGAAGTCTTCAAAATTGCTGCAGGATGAAATCTCCCGGTAGGTGTCCTGCGCCGGCAGCCAGACCTCGATGTCATAGGTTTTGGCGGCTGAAAAACCCATGTCCCCGGCACACAGGGTCACCACCCGGTAAGGCAATTCCAGTTTTTGCAGGATCGCCTCGGCATGCCCGGTCAGGGCTTCCAGCGTTGCATAGGACTCGGAAGGTTTGACCACCTGTACCATCTCGACCTTTTCAAACTGGTGCTGGCGAATCATGCCGCGGGTATCTTTGCCGTAGGAACCGGCCTCGCTTCTGAAGCAAGGAGTATGGCAGACGAATTTACGTGGCATATCACTGGCTTCCACGATCTCCTCACGCACGATATTGGTGACCGGCACCTCGGCGGTGGGAATCAGGTAAAAATCACGTTCATCGGTGAGCTTGAATAAATCTTCTTCAAACTTGGGGAGCTGGCCGGTGCCATGCAAACTCTCCGAATTAACCATGTAAGGCACATAAGTTTCGGTATAGCCATGCTCTGTGGTGTGTACATCCAGCATGAACTGGGTCAGGGCACGATGCAGGCGCGCAATTGGCCCAGACATGACCACGAAGCGTGAACCGGTAATCTTGGCCGCGGTTTCGAAATCCATGCCGCCAATGGCCGCCCCGAGATCCACGTGATCCCTGGGTTCAAAATCCAGCCGGGTTGGCTCTCCCCATTTGCGCACTTCGACGTTATCGTCCTCGCTCATACCCGCCGGTACCGATTCATGGGGGATATTGGGGATGGCCATGACGATGGCATCCAGTTCCGACTGGATGTTGGCCAGCTCGGTTTCCGCGGCCTTCAATTGCTCGCCCAGGTTGGCCACCTCATCCAGCAGCGGTTGAATATCCTCACCCTGCGCCTTGGCCTTGCCGATGTTCTTGGACTTGCTATTACGTTCCGACTGTAACTCCTGTGCCCGGACCTGGGCCTCTTTACGCCGCGCCTCCAGTTCGGCCAGTTGTGCCGTGTCCAGTTGATAACCGCGACTTGCCAGTTTTTCAGCGATAGCGTCCAGTTCGTTACGTAATAATTTCGGATCAAGCATGTGTCAAAAACCAGTTATTCTTTATTAAGTGTTGTCATCATTGACGAAAGCCGCCCATTTTACCATATGACCCGGTTTTATCTCACTATCCAGGTGCCGCAAAATGGCCTCGACCTTTTCAGGCACATCGAAAAACTCGATCACCACCGGTAAATTCAATGACAGGTCCATCAACGAGGTATCATGCACGACCCCCGAATCACCGAAACCACTGATGCCCCTGAATACCGTGACACCCCTGACTTTTTCCCAGTCATGCAGTCGCTTGAGAAAACCCTTTAGCTGTCCTTCACCTTCATTCAGGTAAATACGCACCATGGTGACTTCTTGCATCAGACCTGTCTCCCTATCAGTATCCCCAGCCAGGTAGCGAATATACAAATACTCACACTTAACAATATATTCAGCACGGCCTTGCCCGCTTCACCCGACAATAATAAATTCAACGTTTCAATGGAAAAGGTGGAAAAAGTGGTGAACGCGCCGAGCAAGCCGATCAATAATAATGCGCGCCATTGGGGACCCAGGTTAAAACGCTCATCCAGCAGGATGAACAGTAGCCCCATCATGAAAGAGCCCATCACGTTTACCGCCAGGGTGCCGTAAGGAAAATCACGTCCCGCCAGGCTATAGACCCAGCCTGACATCCAGTAACGCAGCAAGGCGCCGATCGCGCCGCCACCTGCAATTGCAATAATATTCAGCACACGTTCCCCGGTATTTTTTATTTCTTGTTGCGCGCTTTTTTATCAAGCGATTTCAGAAACTGCAGTTTTTCCCTGATCTTGATTTCCAGTCCCTGCTCAACAGGATGATAATAAACTTCTTCAGCCATCTCGTCAGGAAAATATTTTTCACCCGCCGCGTAAGCATGGGGTTCATCATGGGCATAGCGATACGCATGCCCGTAACCCAGTTCTTTCATCAGTTTTGTCGGTGCATTGCGCAAGTGAATCGGCACTTCCAGTGAACCATGTTGCTGGGCGCTTTTCATTGCCGCGTTATAGGCCATGTAGGCGGCATTACTCTTGGGGGCGCAGGCCATGTAACTGATGGCCTGGGCAATGGCCAGTTCCCCTTCCGGGCTGCCCAGGCGTTCCTGCACATCCCAGGCATTTAATGCCAACGTCAAGGCACGTGGATCCGCGTTACCGATGTCTTCCGATGCCATGCGCACCACGCGTCGCGCGATATACAAGGGATCACAACCACCATCCAGCATGCGCGCCAGCCAATACAGAGACGCATCCGGCGATGAGCCACGCACGGATTTATGCAACGCGGAAATCTGGTCATAAAATGCTTCGCCGTGCTTGTCGAATCGCCGTGGCAGACCGCCGCTTAATACTTCGTTCAATACCTGTTCAGTAATCGTTGGCTGGGTGTCACCTTCAGCCAGTTCCGCCGCGATTTCCAGCAGGTTCAATGCGCGTCGCGCATCACCATCGGCGACCTGTGCCAGTCGCAACAAGTGCTCATCGGCGATATGCAAATGTTGTTTTCCGAGTCCACGCACCTCGTCGCTTAACGCGCTTTTCAATACTGCCATGATATCGGTTTCAGTCAGTGACTTGAGAACGTAGACCCGGGCACGGGAGAGTAAGGCGTTATTCAGTTCAAACGACGGGTTCTCGGTAGTGGCACCGATGAAGGTAATCGTACCGTCTTCGATATGAGGTAAAAACGCATCCTGTTGTGACTTGTTAAACCGGTGTACCTCGTCGACAAACAATATCGAGGCGCGGTTACTCACGGTTTTGATTTCACGCGCCTGCTCGACGGCCTGGCGAATATCCTTGACGCCGGAGAGCACCGCGGAAAGACTGATGAATTCCGCATCGCAGTAATTGGCGATCATGCGTGACAAGGTGGTTTTACCGGTACCCGGTGGCCCCCAGAAAATCATCGAGTGCAAGTGGCCACCTTCGATGGCCTGGCGTAACGGTTTGTCTTTACCTAGCAGATGTTGTTGTCCGGCAATTTCATCCAGTGTTTGTGGCCGCATGCGATCCGCGAGCGGTTGCCAGCTATGCTCCTGGTTGTCACTACGGTTACTGAATAGATCAGTCATGGGGTTATTGTTGAATGACATCAACACCTTTGGGCGGCACAAACACAAACTCGTCCTTGGCCAGTCCTGGATTTTTTTTCAGGTTACTGAATTCAAGAAACGTGATGCGCGAGAAACTGTCACGCAACTCCATGTGTTTCAGCTTGCCATCAATAAAGCCTAAACGGATAGTCTCGAACTGGCTATCTTTTTGTTTGGGGGTCAATTCAAACGCCGTCGCATGATCTGAATTGGCCAGCTGCTTTATCAGGTAATGTTTGTCCAGTTGTTTGGGGTTACTCAGGATCATCGCCGGGGTATGGGCCAGGATGTTTTTTTGTTGACTGACCGTCACCTGTTCAAGATCGGTATCATAAAACCAGAGTTTTTCACCATCGGCAAGGTATAGCTGTTCAAACGGCTTGGTATATTTAAACTTGAAGCGTGATGGCATACTGATCGTTACCTGGCCCTTGCTCAGCTCCTGTAACTTGTTGTCCGCATCATAAACACGTTGTTCAAAATCCGCCTGCAGGCCGTGCCAACCTTCGAAATAACTTTTCAGCTCGACTGCATTAACAGAAAATGCAACCAGTAATCCGCTAACAAAGAGAAAATGTCTAAACATTGAAACCTTCTTAATCTTCAGGTGGCGGTGGCGCCAATACTTCTCGTTGCCCATTTCCTTCGACAGGTCCGACAATACCGGCCGCTTCCATGGCCTCGACCATGCGTGCGGCACGGTTATAGCCGATCTTCAAACGTCGCTGGATACCCGAGATCGAAGCACGTCGGGATTCGGTCACGATGCGCACCGCCTGGTCATACAAGGTATCCTGTTCGGTATCTTCCGGCATTTCTCCATATGTACCACCATCTGCTTCAGCAGGCCCTTGTAAAACTTCTTCAAGGTATTGCGGCTTGCCACTTTGTTTCAAATTTTCAACCACGTTATGTACTTCGTGATCATCGACGAATGCGCCATGGATACGTGTTGGTATCGCGTTGCCTGGTGGCAGGTACAGCATGTCTCCATGCCCAAGTAGCTGTTCTGCCCCCATCTGGTCCAGGATAGTTCTTGAATCCACGCGCGATGAAACCTGGAAGGCAATACGCGTCGGGATATTAGACTTGATTAAACCGGTCAACACATCCACCGAGGGCCGTTGTGTTGCCAGGATCAAGTGAATCCCCGCGGCACGCGCTTTTTGCGCCAGGCGGGCAATCAGTTCTTCCACTTTCTTGCCCACCAGCATCATCATGTCGGCAAGCTCATCGACTACGACAACAATATAAGGCAGGGGTTGCAACTCCTGGGCCGGCAATTCTGAGTCGGCAGGATGGAATGGATCCATGATCGGCTGCTTGGCGGCTTTCGCCTCGGCAATTTTGCGGTTAAAGCCGGTGATGTTGCGTACCTTCAACGCCGACATCAGTTTGTAACGCTGATCCATTTCCGCCACGCACCAGCGCAAGGCATTGGCCGCTTCTTTCATGTCCGTCACCACCGGCGCCAATAAATGCGGAATACCGTCATAGACAGACAGTTCCAGCATCTTGGGATCGATCAGGATCAAACGCACATCCTTGGGCATGGCGTTATAAAGCAGGCTGAGAATCATGGCATTCAATGCCACTGACTTGCCGGCCCCAGTGGTCCCGGCCACCAACAGGTGCGGCATCTTGGCCAGGTCGGCCACAGACGGCAGGCCGCTGATATCCTTGCCCAGCGCCAGGGTGAGCGGCGACTTGGCATCGGCAAACTCGGCAGACTTGAGGGTTTCACTCAGGCGCACCATTTCACGGTGCTCGTTGGGAATTTCCAGGCCGATGGTGGTCTTACCCGGGATGGCCTCCACGATGCGCACGCTAATTGCCGACAGGGAGCGCGCCAGGTCCTTGGCGATGGCGGTGATCTTGCTGGCCTTGGTGCCCGGTGAGGGCTGTAACTCGTAACGCGTAATAACCGGGCCGGGGTGTACTGCCACCACTTCCGCTTCGATGTTGAAGTCCTGAAGTTTCAGTTCCACCTGCCGGGACATGGCCTCCAGCGATTCATCGGACATACGATGCTTGTTGGGTTCCGCCTCATCCAGCAAGGCCAGGGGGGGTAGCGCCGTATCCGAGGGCGTGACAAACAGGGGGACCTGTTTCTCCTTCTGCACCCGTTCACTGGGCTTTTTAGGTGGCGGCGCAACCTCGATCTTGGGTGGTTTACGGCTGACCTGTTTGACTTTTTCACGTTGCGCCGTGACTTTGAACTTGGCTTCACGCGCCTTGCGTGCCTTGCGGTCCTCGTAGAAGCCATGTAATGCCGCCAGCCGGCCACGCAACCAGTCGAGGAATGACAGGGTCAGGCCGCCGACGCTGTCCATCAACGCCAGCCACGACAGGTGGGTAAACAGGGTGACACCGGTAAAAAACAACGCCAGCAGCAGAATGGTGGCACCCAGAAAGCCCAGCGCGCCTTCCATGCCACCACCAATGACATCCCCTAACCCGCCACCGGCATTCACCGGCAATTGGCTGACCGCCGAGGTATCGTGCAAGCTGGCGAGGGCACAGCCTGCCCCCAGTGTCAGCAGGAAGCCGATACTGCGAATGGCAAAGGCACGCCCATCAAAACTGGCTTCACTGCGCCGATCGCGGTAGATCAGCCAGCCCGCGTAGGCCACCATGATGGGGAATAAATACGCCAGGTAGCCAAACAGGAACAGGAACACATCGGCAAACAAGGCACCGGTCGGGCCACCCAGGTTGGAGATGGGGGCCTCCGACAGGCCGCTTTGCGACCAGCCCGGATCGGCCGGGTTATAACTGCCCAGCGCGATGAGAAAATAAACCGCGGTAAAGCCAAAGATAAAAAGCGCACCTTCCCGTAGCCCCCGGTGCAGGTGGCTACCCAGTGGCGTGCGTTGATCGGATTTTTGTTTTGCCTGAGCCAATTTTAAACTTCTTTATTAAAATAATAATGTAACTTACTAAATATAATGGATAATTTCAATTTCAGGTGTCACGCAATGCCGGATGTACGACCTGGCCGGCCTGGACATTAATCCCCGCTGCCAGCGCTGCATCCGACTCCCAGTCACGCGAAGTCAGCCGCAGGATATAGGGAACCAGGGCGGCCGACAATGCCTGCGAGGCTGTTCTGGGGACAGCACCGGGCATGTTGGTCACGCCAAAATGCACCACCCCTTCCCAGATAAAGGTCGGGTTATTGTAGTCCGTCGGCCGGGTGGTCTCGATACATCCCCCCTGATCCACCGATATGTCCACGATCACGCTGCCGTTTTTCATCTCGCGCACGGTGTCCGCGCTGACCAGGTGCGGCGCTTTCGCGCCGGGGATCAACACGGCCCCGATCAACAAGTCCGCCTCAACCACCGCCTCATGAATTGACTTCTTGAAGGGGTGTAAACCGGTGACATTGTTACCCAGCGCGCGCATGTGCGCCAGCTTGTCGCGGTTTGGATCGAAAATCGTCACGTTGGCGCCCATCGCTGCCGCCATCACTGCCGCGTTTCCCCCGGCAGAACCGGCACCGAGTATCACCACGTTACCGCGCTCGGCCGCGGGGATGCCCCCCAGCAGGATCCCGCGCCCGCCCTGGGGCAAGTGCAGGTAATGGCTGCCGAGCTGGGTCGCCAGGCGCCCGGCGATATCGCTCATGGGCGCCAGTAGCGGCAAGGCCCCGTGTTCCTGAACAGTTTCAAAACCGATCGCGGTCAAACCCACCTGGCATAATTGCCGGGTCAATTCGGGGATCGCCGCCAGGTGCAGATAGGAAAATAACACATGGTCGGTTCTAAGATACTGGAGTTCACTTTCCTGGGGTTCCTTGACCTTGACGATCAGTTGGGCAGATTGATACAGGGAGGCGGCATCCGGGCACAAGGTGGCGCCGGCGTTTTCATAATCCACATCACAGTAGCCACTGAGCTTGCCGGCATCCTGCTCGAGGAACACCGTGTGACCGTGGTGGACCAGTTCTGCAACCGCATCGGGGATCAGGGCAACCCGCCCTTCACGTGGTTTAATTTCCTTCGGAATTCCAATTTTCATCATCAAGCTTTACCCTTTAAGCTGCATTACGTACCATTACCCACAATTTCGACAAAATGAACTCGTCTCGAGTTCAATAGTCCTAGAATTTGATAATTTTTTAACCTAAGGAATTCCCCCTGTTAAATAGCGGGGTTCATTTGGAGTTTAACACATGAGTGAAACGAAACACTGTCGCGTTCTTATCCTTGGTTCGGGGCCTGCTGGTTACACGGCGGCCGTATATGCTGCACGTGCCAACCTCAATCCCGTTCTGGTAACCGGTTTGCAGCAAGGTGGTCAATTGATGACAACCACGGAAGTCGATAACTGGCCCGGTGATTTCGATGGTCTGCAAGGACCACAACTCATGGAGCGTATGCAAAAACACGCCGAACGTTTTAATACTGAAATCGTCTTCGATCATATCCACACCGTGGACGTTAAAAATCGTCCTTTCACACTCACCGGTGATGCCGGCACCTATACCTGTGATGCCCTGATCGTGGCGACCGGCGCCTCGGCCATGTACCTGGGCCTGGACTCGGAAGAAGCTTTCAAAGGCAAAGGCGTTTCCGGCTGTGCGACCTGTGACGGTTTTTTCTACAAAGGCAAAAATGTGGCCGTGGTAGGTGGTGGTAACACCGCGGTTGAAGAAGCGCTCTATCTGTCCAATATTGCATCACACGTCACCGTGGTCCATCGCCGAGATGCATTTCGCTCAGAAAAGATTTTATCGGACCAGTTAATCGAGAAATCCAAATCCGGCAACGTGACCATCGAGTGGAATTCGGAAGTCGATGAAGTACTGGGCGATGCAACCGGTGTTACCGGGTTACGTATCAAGAACAACCAGGATGGCTCAAGCAAAGATCTCGATGTGATGGGTGTGTTTATTGCGATCGGTCATAAACCCAATACCGATATTTTTGAAGGACAACTGGATATGGATCACGGTTACCTGAAAGTACAAAGTGGAACACAAGGTAATGCAACCCAAACCAGCGTGGCGGGTGTGTTCGCGGCTGGCGACGTGGCGGATCATATTTATCGCCAGGCCATTACTTCGGCCGGTTCTGGTTGTATGGCGGCACTGGATGCTGAACGTTACCTCGAAAACCAGGAAAAAGCTTAAGACTGTCTAAAGCCGGGGATTCAGTCCCCGGCCAAGTATTTACCCATTATGAAAGGCTGGTCAGCATTACGATATCATTGGTTTAAAGATTTCCAGCTCTGGTTCTTTATCACCCTCTCCCTGTTTGCATTTCGCCTGGTATTAATTACCAGCTTCAGCGATCAAATTCATACTGATAGTGGTCTCAATGATTTTTTTACCACCATCCTGATGGGCTTGCGCTTTGATGGCTCAACAGCTGCCATCTGGGTCGCAATGCTGTTTCTCGCCAGTATTAGCACGGCTTTTATCAACTGGGGAGAAACCTTGCATAAAATAAGAACCTCGCTGGGTCAGCTGTATATATTAGTCGCCGTTTTAATATTTGGTGTCGACCTGGTGTTCTTCTATGAGTATGGTGACCAGTTTAACCAGACGCTGTTTGGTATCGCTGATGATGATACCCGCGCCATCCTGATTACGATCTGGAAAGAATATCACCCGGTTCGCTTCGTATTGCTCGCCACGGTTGCTTTTTTGGCGTTACGTTTTCTGTTTCTTCGCTGGATGCGTTACTCCCCGGCATTTTGCGACAAGCCTTCAACACCGAAAGCCAGGCATGTTTCAAGTCGTGCCGTTATAATACTCACTATCTTTCTCGGCTTTGTGTTTGTGGTACGTGGTTCAACCTTATCCACTCAACCATTACGCCAGCATCACGCTTTTGCCAGCAAGGATGTATTTCTCAATAAAACCATTCTTAATCCATTTACCGCTTTACGTTATGCCATACAAAAGCGCATGTGGATGCAGGGTGATGAAGCACTCGCGCGACTCTGGCCGGAAAAGGATTTACAACAGGCCCTGTCACTGGTTACTGACAAACAGCAGGTTAATGACATCGACCAGGCGATCATGCATCGTGTTGAAAAGCCTAATGTATCCAGGCCCAAACATATTTTCCTGATCCTGCTGGAAAGTCACAGCGGCTGGACGGTCTGGCCAGAATATCGTGATATGGATTTCTCACCGCAACTGTCAAAACTGGCTGATGAAGGAATTTATTTCCAACATTTCATTCCTTCAGGCACCGGTACCATGCCAACTTTTAATGCCCTGATTACCGGCATGCCCTATTCCGGGCTTAACGTCAATTACGAACCTTCGGCATTGAAAACCTACCCGTTCTCCATAGCCGATACATTTAAACGTATGGGCTACCGGACACGTTTTTTTTATGGTGGTTACCTGGGCTGGCAACGTGTTGATAATTTCATGCGCGCCCAGGGTTTTGACGAAATTTACGGTGCCGGTCATATCGGTGAAGACAAGCCGACCAATGAATGGGGCGTCGATGATGAGTACCTGTTCGAATATATTGAGAATAACCTGGATAAAGACACCCCCAGTTTCAACCTGGTATTAACCACCAGCAACCACCCGCCCTATGATCTGGACCTGGAGAAAATTGGTTTCAGCGGTCACACGCTACGTGAGGATATCAAGCAAACCAAGGACGATAGTCTGACCACCCTCGGCCACCTGTGGTACAGCGACCAGCAGACTGGCCAGTTTGTTAAACGCATGGTCAACAAGCTGGATAAGCCATTGTTTGCCATTACCGGCGATCACACCTCGCGTCTGAAGCTAAAGTTTCCCGGGCAGAATATATTTGAACATACCGCGGTACCCTTCATTCTTTATGGCCCAGATGTATTGCCACGAACCGCCCAACCTGGCAGACCTGGCAGTCATATTGATATCTTGCCTACCCTGTATGAACTGGCCGCACCCGAAGGCTTTGAATATTACGCGCTCGGCAATAACCTGCTGGATAACACTATTACCGCGCCCGCGATTGGAGCCGGTTATTTCCTCGATGCACATTACTTTTACACGGGTAAGAGCGCATTTCCATTATCTGAAAATCCGGAGCAAGAACATCATATCGCCGAACTGAATCGTTACTACCGGGCTGCCCAGGCGATTAGCTGGTACCGCATCCGTAAAGGTCCTCAACTCCCGTAATAGCTTATGAATATCACGGTCAGTGATACGTTAAAGGATATCAATGCCGCTGACTGGAACCGGTTGATTGGCGACGACAACCCTTTTGCGCGCCACGAGTTTTTATCTGCCATGGAAAAACATGGCGCGGTGGGTGAACAATTTGGCTGGATTCCACAATATTTACTGGCCTACCAGGATGATCTACTGGTCGGCGCCGCCCCCATGTACCTGAAGGATAATTCCTACGGCGAGTTTGTGTTTGACTGGTCGTGGGCCGATGCCTACGCGCGCCACGGGCTGGATTATTATCCCAAGCTGGTGGTTGCCATCCCTTACACGCCGGCAACCGGAAACCGCCTGTTTATTCATCCTGGGCATGATCGCAAGGTAATTGCCGGCGCACTGGTGGAGCATGCCCTGCAGCATGCGCAAAAGCTTGGCGTTTCTTCCTTGCACTGGCTGTTTACCGACGAGACGGATACTCAACTCTTCAAGCAACACCCCGATTTCATGATGCGGTTGGGTTGCCAGTTTCACTGGCACAACCAGGGCTACCAGAGTTTTGAACACTACCTGGAATCGTTTCGTTCCAGCAAACGAAAAAAAATCCGTCGTGAACGCAAGTACGTGCAGGAGCAAAACATTGGCCTGAAAATTTTGTCCGGTAACGAGATATCAGAACAACAATGGGACACCTACCATCAGTTTTATACCTCGACCTTTGCTCGCAAGAGCGGCATCCCGACGTTTTCTAAGTCTTTTTTCCAGGAAATTGGTGAAACCATGCCAGAAAATATCGTACTGGTGATGGCAGACTATAATAATCAGTATGTGGCCAGCGCTTTCAACGTTCGTGGGGCACGCTCGCTGTTTGGTCGACACTGGGGTTGCCTGGCTGAATTTCACAGCCTGCATTTCGAGGCCTGTTATTACCAGGGGCTGGAGTATGCCATTAACCACGGCTTGCAACGCTTTGAACCAGGCGCACAGGGAGAACATAAAATCAGCCGTGGCTTTCTACCCACCGCGACCTGGTCGGCGCACTGGATCGCCAACCCGGAATTCAGGCACGGTATCCAGCAGTTCCTGCGCCAGGAAACCAACGGTATGCAACACTATATAAAAGCATTAGCAGAACATTCACCTTTCAAAACAAACGATGAGTGAATATCGACAAACAAGCGCACCTTTCTGGCTGGACAACCGGCAACCGGAAAACTTCCCGGACGTATCACTGGCATTACGTGAGCCCGATGGCCTGCTGGCCGTTGGTGGTGATCTTTCACAGCGTCGCCTGTTAGCCGCCTATCGTCAGGGCATTTTTCCCTGGTATAGTGATGATCAGCCTATCCTGTGGTGGTCACCGGATCCTCGCATGGTATTATTCCCTGAAGACTTACACATTTCCAGGAGTCTGCGGAAACGTTTACGCAAACAGGATTACAAGGTGACCTTCGATGCGGCTTTTGCCCAGGTCATCGAACAATGCCGTGCACCTCGAGATTACACGGATGACACCTGGATTACGGATGAAATGAAACGGGCCTATCTCGGTTTACATGAGGCAGGTTACGCCCACTCTGTTGAATACTGGCAAGATCAGCGGTTACTCGGCGGACTATATGGTGTAGCCATTGGCAAAGTATTTTTTGGTGAATCCATGTTTGCCAGGAAAACCGATGCTTCAAAGATCGCTTTCGTTTATCTTGCTCGCCAGTTACAACACTGGGGCTATGAATTGATTGACTGCCAGGTCTATTCCGAGCATCTCGCCAGCCTGGGCGCAACAAACATTCCTCGCAACAAGTTCATTAAAAAACTGCAGCGGCTTTGTGATAGCATGCCTGAACATCAATGGCAGTGTGAATACGATAGCAGCAACATTATTGAACACGGAAAATGAATCACGAAACCGCGTTGCAACAGGTATTCCAGAAATACCAGTTTTACATTTCTCCGGAACACCCCTGCAGTTATCTTGAACAACAGGTCGCACGCACCCTGTTTGTGGATCCTGCTGCAACGCTGACCATGCACGACTACGGGATCTTGCTGGAAGCCGGTTTTCGTCGCAGTGGTGAAAACGTCTATCGTCCTGCCTGCGAAACCTGCCAACAATGTATCCCCTTGCGGATCCCTGTCGCACAATTCAGGCCACGCCGCAATCAACGTCGCAACTGGGTGCAAAACCAGGCTTTATCAGTCTCAATTCTCAACAGTCATTACATTGAAGAGCATTACCACTTATACCGGACCTATATGCAGTCACGACATCCCGGTGGTGGTATGGACCAGGATGATCCGGATGCTTACCAACGTGTAATAACTTCATCCTGGAGCGATACCCTGCTCTATGAATTTCGTGATAACGGTAAACTGGTCGCCGTTGCCGTGGTAGATGAATTCAAAAATGCGCTCTCTGCCGTCTATACTTTTTTTCATCCTGATTACGCGACACGCAGTCCGGGCCGCTATGCCGTTTTATATGAAATCGAACGGGCCAGAACAACAGGCAAGGACTGGTTATACCTGGGCTACTGGAACCCGGACTGCCAAAAGATGTCTTATAAAAATGAATACCACCCGCATGAGATATACCGGAACATGAACTGGCAGGTGGTCAGCTAACACGTGATAATTTAACAAATATGTAACAAAAACTGGTCTATAATTTCTTAAAAGCCATAGGGAAATGGCCGATAATAGAAGTAACAGGACAGCTAGTAGCTACAGCTGCTAAATGTCGAACTTAACTAAACGCCCTCATGGGAAAGGAGGTTACGATGTTAAGCTTCCTGTATCGTATGACCAATATGTTCGAGCGTGAACACGGCTTTCGCCCTAATGTACTTTACCTTAATCACCAGCACTTCCAGCAACTTAAATCACAACTGGCAAATATCAGGGATCTGGATGCATTGAACCAATTACTGGGCATGGAAATCGTGCTGGATTCAGAACTGACCCAGCCGCATGTGGCCTGGTCAAGTGCCGAATGGCATGCTGCGATTGCTGTATAACGCGTGAAAACGGTAACGTCTCGCCCACCTACTCCCGCCGGGAGCAGCTAGCTCGGCATTTTCTTTAGCCTTTAACTTTGAAAAATGGCGTGATTTAGGGCATTATTCGCGCTGGTTTTTTATCAAACACGCATTTACCGAGGGTTAATTAGACTGAATGGCTAAAGAAGAACACATCGAAATGACCGGTACGGTCATTGAAACCTTACCCAATACCATGTTTCGTGTTGAACTGGAAAATGGACACGTTGTGACCGCCCATATTTCAGGCAAAATGCGCAAACACTATATCCGCATCCTGACCGGTGATACCGTCACCGTACAATTGACCCCTTATGACCTGAGCAAGGGGCGTATCGTGTTCCGCGGCAAATAACCCTGCAATATGAGCTGATATCCTGCTTACTGGGTAACCAGCTCATTCTTCCCTTTCAAATCAAACGCCAGCTTATCATCTTTGACGGTGATGTTGATGTGGCCACCGTTGGCCAGTTCGCCGAATAACAGGGCCTCCGCCAGCGGTTTCTTGATGTTTTCCTGGATCAGCCGCGCCATGGGGCGTGCCCCCATTTGTGCATCATAACCATGCACCGCCAGCCAGGTACGTGCCTCGTCATCAATGGAAACCGTGACGTTCTTGTCGGCCAGCTGGGTTTCGAACTCGAAAATGAATTTATCCACCACGTGGCCAATCACGTCAGCGGTCAATTGCTTGAACTGCACGATGGCATCCAGGCGGTTGCGGAATTCCGGCGTGAAGGTCTTCTTGATACTTTCCATGCCATCCGAGGAATGATCCTGCGCAGCAAAACCAATCGAGGCCCGGCTTAGCATTTCCGCCCCGGCATTGGTGGTCATCACGATTATCACGTTGCGGAAATCCGCCTTGCGACCATTATTATCCGTCAGGGTACCGTGATCCATGACCTGCAGTAACAGGTTAAACACGTCAGGATGGGCCTTTTCGATTTCATCCAGCAGTAACACGGAATGCGGGTTCTTGTTAATGGCCTCGGTGAGCAGCCCGCCCTGGTCATAGCCGACATAGCCCGGTGGTGCACCGATTAATCGCGACACGGTGTGTCTTTCCATGTATTCGGACATGTCAAAACGGACCAGCTCGATGCCCATGATTCGCGCCAGCTGGCGCGTCACCTCGGTCTTGCCGACCCCGGTAGGACCCGCAAACAGGAACGAGGCAATGGGTTTTTGCTCATGCCCTAACCCTGCCCTGGAAAGCTTGATGGCGCTGGCCAGGTTCTCGATAGCTTCATCCTGACCGTAAATCACCATCTTCAGATCACGTTCCAGGTTACGCAACACTTCCATGTCATCTGCAGAAACCGTTTTCGGTGGAATACGCGCAATCTTGGCGACAATCGCTTCGATTTCCTTGACGCCAATGGTTTTCTTACGTTTGGAAGGCGGCTGCATACGCTGGTTGGCACCAGCCTCGTCGATTACATCAATCGCCTTATCCGGCAGATGACGGTCATTGATATAACGTTCTGCCATTTCAGCCGCGGCTCGAATCGCCGGGTGAGTATACTTGACCTGGTGATGTTCCTCGAAACGTGACTTCAGACCTTCAAGTATCTGTACGCATTCTTCAACACTCGGCTCGTTGACATCGATCTTCTGGAAACGCCGTGCCAGCGCATGATCTTTTTCAAAAATACCCCGGTATTCCTGGTAAGTGGTGGAACCGATGCACTTGAGTTCACCACTGGCCAGCACCGGCTTGATCAGGTTAGACGCATCCATGGTGCCACCTGAGGCGGCACCTGCCCCGATGATGGTATGAATCTCATCGATGAATAAAACCGAATGGGGCTCTTTTTTCAACTTGGCCAGGACGGCTTTCAGACGCTTTTCGAAATCACCACGATACTTGGTACCGGCCAGGAGCGCCCCCAGATCCAGCGAATAAATGACGTAGTCAGACAGGATCTCCGGTACTTCACCATCAACAATTTTCTTGGCCAGGCCTTCAGCCAGGGCGGTTTTTCCTACCCCCGCCTCACCGACGAATAAGG